>CAXNHY010000041.1:0-7339 GCA_964202425.1 Microbacteriaceae bacterium MWH-Ta3
CGGGCTCGTGCCAGACGCGCGAATCGCGGTCGCGCACGGCAAGCTCACAGAAGTTCAACTCGAAACGGTCATGTCCGATTTCTGGGATCGCAAATACGACGTGCTCGTGTGCACGACCATCATCGAAACAGGGCTTGATGTTCCCAACGCGAACACGCTCATCGTTGATAGGGCGGACAAGTACGGGCTGTCGCAGCTTCACCAGTTGCGCGGTCGGGTCGGCCGTTCCCGCGAGCGCGCCTATTCGTACTTCCTCTACGACCAGGGGCACGCGGTCAGTGAGACAGCCTATGAGCGCCTCAAGACCATCGCGACGAACTCTGATCTCGGTGGGGGAATGGCGATTGCGATGAAAGACCTCGAGTTGCGCGGCGCAGGCAACCTACTCGGTGCTGAACAGGCTGGGCACATCGCGGGAGTCGGATTCGACCTCTATTTGCGGATGATCTCTGAAGCGGTCGGCGAGTTCAAGGGCGATGTTGCGCCCGCGACCGTCGAACTTCGCATCGAGATTCCCGTCGACGCGAGAATTCCAGACGACTACATCGAATCGGAGCGTCTTCGCCTCGAGGCGTATCAAAAGAGCTCAGCAGCATCGTTCCCCAGCGCTCCTGACGATGCCATCTCGAACGAGATCGACGAACTCATCGACCGCTTCGGGCCGATTCCTGAGCAGGGTGCAACACTCGCGTCGATTGCGCGCCTGCGCCGCCGCATCGGTGCGTGGGGAATCACCGAACTCGTGACAACGGGAAACAATCTCCGAATCGTCGGAGGAAACGTTCCGGAATCGCGCCAGGTTCGCCTGCAACGCTTGTACTCCGGCGCGAAGTGGGTGTCAGCCCTCGGCGCAGCGGTTGTCCCCATGCCGGCCAAGGATGGCGACGACCTCATCGAATGGGTTGACGACCTCGTCGGAGCAATCTACGGTGAGGATTCATGACCGACTCAACGCACCCAGAGCTCGACGCCCTCATCGCTGTGATGGCGAGACTCCGCAGCGACGACGGGTGTGCGTGGGATCGAGAACAAACTCACGAATCGCTTCTCAAATACCTCATCGAGGAGAGCCACGAGTTCATCGACGCCGTCGAATCGGGCGACCGTGCTGACATGCGCGAAGAGCTGGGGGACGTGCTCTACCAGGTGCTGTTCCACGCCGACCTCGCGGCGTCACACACCACCGAGCCGTTCACGATTGAGGATGTTGCGCGAGTCGTGCGCGAGAAGATGGTGGGCCGTCACCCGCACGTCTTTGGCGATGTTGTGGCCGACACGGCCGATGAGGTTTCGGCAAACTGGGAGAAGTGGAAAGCCGCCGAGAAGCCGGCGCGCACATCGGTGTTCGAAGGGATTCCCGCCGGGCTGCCTGCACTCGCACTCGCCGACACTGTGATTCGAAAAGCCGGCGGGGCTGCGGCAAATCAGTATCCGTTGCCAGCAGACACCTCAGAGACTGATCTCGGTGTGCTACTTCTCGGAATCGTTGCCGCTGCGCGAGAACAGGGACTCGACGCCGAAACAGCCCTCCGCAAAGCGGTTCGACAGGTTATTTCTGACGGCGAAGCTTCGGGACAATGAGCATCCCGGCAATCCACGCGCCAGAAATGAGTCCCTGACCGAGAAGCCCAACGGGGAATCCGGATTCGGTCGAGTCAATCACCGTCTGAGGTTGCGGTCCGGAGTAGTAGTCAATGTAGGGCTGGCCTGTCTCCTCGAGTGCGTCGCACTCGCTGTAAGCGATGTCCTCAATGATCGGCATCTGCATTCCGCGACTGTCAATGGTTAGCGTGGAGAACAAATCAACGGGAGCGGTCGTCGTTGCCATCGACCCATACATGTCAGCGTCGAATACCACTACGGCCGGCTCAACCGCTTCTGATACGAGCGTGAACGGGATCGTTGGAGCAACGGCCCACACGAGGTTGTACTGGGGGAACATCTGGGTCTGAACGTTCTTCGACTTACAGACCGGGTTGAGTGGGTAGCCCGTGACGGGGTCAATCTCATCTTGATCCTCCGGCCATTCGATCGACGTGATGGTGATGCGTTGCTCAACCCCCGGCATGAACGCAACTGTCGAGAGCACCAGTAGGGGGAGAACAATGAGCGACGAGATTGCCGAATAAGAAACGGCGGTTGCGACGCCGGTCCGAGAGATGGTTCCGAATCCGACCCCGACGAGAATTGCAACGACAAGCACCTCAACAATGAGAGCGCCGAGTGCTGCGAGCCAGATCGACGCGTCAACGGCTGTGACGAGCAGAGCCCACAACCCTGCGGGGGCTGCGGCAACAACGAGCGACCCGGCGACAGTGAATGCGATGACGAGCGAATCCACGACACCCTTCGCCCCGATGAGGTCGCGAACGCGGTCGGTTATCGCGGGCGTTGCGAAGAGCACGAACGCGAGTGCGAGAAGCGCAACGAAGGAGAATGCCATTCGCCCTGAGTCGAGCCCCTCATAGGTCGTCCCCTCGGAAAAAACGGTGAGGGCGACGGCAATAAGTGAAAGCGCCGCGACGGTGGATGCGATTGTCACCCAGAGCGGTGTGCGGGTGACGGCGGTAATGAGGGCCAGAACTCGAGGAACAATTGCTGTTTTACTCATAGTCATAGTGTGTCAGGGAATGTGCTCGGCGGAAACGCCCGTCGAGGGTGGCGCGTGAAACAATAGGAACATGGCCAGCGTGACACCACCTCGAGGAATGCGCGACTTCACGCCAGCAGTCAAGGCTCAACGTGAACGTGTACTCGCTCGAATTCGCGCGTCCTACCGCGCACACGGTTTCGACGAGATTGAAACTCCCGTTGTCGAAGAATCCAGCCGCCTGTCGGCGGGTCTGGGCGGGGACAACGAAAAGCTTGCGTTTGGCGTTCTCAAGCGTGGTCTCACTCGCGAGGATCTCGCAGCAGCCGAGTCGACGGCAGACATCATCGACATGGGGCTTCGGTACGACCTCACCGTTCCGTTGACTCGCTTTTACGCCACCAACCGGGCCGAACTCCCACCCGTCTTTCGGGCCATTCAAATCGCACCGGTATGGCGAGCAGAACGCCCGCAGAAGGGACGATTCCGCCAATTCGTGCAGTGCGATATCGACATCATCGGCGAAGCAGGAATTCTCGCAGAAGCCGAAGTCCTCACCGCCACCCTCGCAACACTCGACGCACTCGGCATTGCCGGCACGACGATTCGCATCAACGACCGCCGGATCATCAACGGACTTCTCGATTCACTCGGTCTCACCGACACCGAATCGGCACTCATCACGCTCGACAAGCTCGACAAAATCGGCGCTCAGGGAGTAATCGACGAACTTCGCGAACGCGGGGCGTCGGATTCGGCGCTCGCAACCCTCGACGCTCTGCTGTCGAGCCACTTGAATCCCACCGCAGCCCCGACACTCGCAGCGATGACCGATGCACTGCCAGCTGGCGTCGCGCCAGAGGCAGTTGCCGAACTCGCCGACATCGCTCGTGCAATCGGCCACGCCGGACAAATCGTCTTCGACCCGTTCCTCGTTCGCGGAATGGGGTACTACACGGGAGCCATCTTTGAAGTAGCTCACCCCGATCTCGGCTATTCGCTCGGCGGCGGCGGTCGTTACGACGGCATGGTCGGAACATTCCTCGGCACCGACGTCCCAGCCGTTGGATTCTCACTCGGGTTTGAACGACTCGTCGATCTTGTCGCGGACGACGGCGTCGAAGACTCCCAGTCCGTCGCCGTTCTCTACGAGCCCACGCTGTCGGTTGATGACCTTGTCGCCGTCAAGAAAGAGTTGATGGCGGAAGGTCTGCGGGTTCGACTTGTTCAGAAGACGAAGAACACCAGAGCCGTCCTCGAACAACTCGATCGCGACAGATTCACCAGATACGCATTTCTCAACCAGGGCGAACCGCTCGAATGGAAGACCCTCACCTAACCGCCTAGGCTTGAAACCACCACCACACAAGGAGAAACCGTGTCCGCTATTGCTTTCGTTGATGCCAGAGAAATTCTGGATTCCCGCGGAAACCCGACCATCGAAGTTGACGTCGTGCTCGACGACGGAACCGTGGCGTCGGCGGCTGTTCCCTCCGGTGCATCGACGGGTGCTTTCGAAGCATACGAACTTCGCGACGGAGACGCGTCGCGTTACGGCGGCAAGGGTGTGCTCGGCGCTGTCTCGTCGGTCATCGAAGTTCTCGGTGACGCAATCGAAGGGCTCGATGCATCCGAGCAGCGAGCTATCGACGCAGCGCTCATCGAAGCAGACGGCACGGAGAACAAGTCGAAGCTCGGCGCCAACGCAATCCTCGGTGTGTCACTAGCGGTCGCCAAAGCAGCTGCCCTGTCAGCAGACCTCCCGCTGTTCCGCTACCTCGGCGGACCGAACGCTCACGTTCTCCCCGTTCCGATGATGAACGTCATCAACGGTGGAGCTCACGCCGACACCAACGTCGACGTTCAAGAATTCATGGTTCTGCCCATCGGTGCAGAGACGTACCGCGAAGGTCTTCGCTGGGGCGTCGAGACCTATCACGCCCTCAAGTCGGAGCTCAAGTCCAAGGGATTCGCGACGGGACTCGGCGATGAGGGCGGTTTCGCCCCCACCCTCGACAGTGCACGCGCAGCGCTCGACTTCCTCATGGATGCAATCGCGAAGGCGGGATTCACGCCAGGAAAAGACCTCGCACTCGGGCTCGACGTTGCCGCGACAGAGTTCTTCTCCAACGGTTCGTACCGCTTTGAAGGCCACGACAAGTCGGCAGCAGAAATGATCGCCTACTACTCTGAGCTCGTCGCCGAGTACCCCCTCATCACGATTGAAGACCCGCTCTCCGAGGATGATTGGAACGGCTGGGAGGCGATGACGGCTGAACTCGGCGAGAAAGTACAACTCGTTGGCGATGACCTGTTCGTCACGAACCCGTCACGACTTGCCGATGGCATCGCGCGCGGGGTCGGAAACTCGATCCTCGTGAAGGTCAACCAGATCGGTTCGCTCACGGAAACCCTCGACGCCGTTGCCATGGCTCAGCGCGCTGGCTACACCGCCGTGTTGTCGCACCGCTCTGGTGAGACGGAAGACACGACGATTGCTGACCTTGCCGTTGCGACCAACGCTGGTCAGATTAAGACGGGTGCACCAGCTCGAAGCGAACGAGTTGCCAAGTACAACCAACTGCTTCGCATCGAAGAAGAACTCGGCGACGCTGCGGTGTACGCCGGCCGCTCTGCGTTCCCTCGCTTCACCGCCTAGAAACGCGAATCACACGAGGGTCTGAGATGGCTCGGAGGCTCGTTTCGCTTACTCTAGAAGTGTGAACAACCAGCCTCCGAAGCGGCCCGCACGCGCGGGTTCATCCGGTCGTGCTGCGTCCCAGAATAGGAAGCCGCGCGGTGCGCGCAGGCCAACAATGTCCCTGGCCGACTTGTGGTCGGCTCAACTGGAACGCGGCGGAATGTGGTTCGGAATCCTTGTCATTGCAGGGCTCGCTGTGTACGTTCTCTTCGAACCGGTCCAAACCTGGTTTGGCCAGCAACAGCGGATTGCCCAGCTCACGCAGGATGTCGCGAAGTCAGAAGCCGCAGTTGCATCCATTACCGCTGACATCGAGCGATGGAGTGACGCGGCGTTTGTTGAAGCACAGGCACGTCAACGCCTCCTGTACGTGTACCCCGGTGATGTCACGTATCTCATCGTGAACGATGTCGTCGGTGATTCAGCCGACAAGCCGGTCCCGACCGAAGCTGTTCAGACGACAAACATCAACTGGGTCGATGCACTCGTCGCGTCTTATGTTGCCTCGGCAACGGCACCAACAATTCCCGTCGCGGAAGAGCCCGTTCCGTGACCCTCTCGCCAGCGACTGACCGCGACCTCGACATCATGCGTTTGCAGCTCGGGCGGCCAATGCGGGATGCGGTGGGAGTCGCGGCGCGCTGCGTCTGTGGTGCCCCAACTGTTGTCTCAACCAAGCCTCGACTGTCCGACAATTCGCCATTCCCGACCTTCTACTACTTGACCCATCCAGCTGCCACGGCAGCAATTTCGACGCTCGAAGCGACAGGATTCATGGCGGAGCAGCAGGACCGACTCGCCACTGATGAAATCGTGCGAGATGCTTATCGGTTGGCTCATCTCGCCTACATTTCTGACCGCGAGAAATTCGGTGTTGTGGAGGAGCTCGACGGAATCAGCGCGGGTGGAATGCCCGTCAGAGTCAAGTGCTTGCACGCTCTTGCCGGGCACAGCCTGGCGGCAGGCGAAGGGGTCAACCCCATCGGCGACACTGCTCTCGCGGCGTGTTCGTGGTCTCCAACGAGGTGTGAATGTTTGCCCGATCAGCGCGGCTAATCGCGCTCGGGCTGGTTCTCGCCCTCGGAGCCGCCTCTCCCGCTCACGCCGACCGCTATCGCGACGCACAGTGGTGGATTTCCGAACTCGGCGTTGCTGACGCGTGGCAGACGGCGACGGGGAAAGGTATCACCATTGCGGTGATTGACACGGGAATCAACGGGACCGTCCCCGATCTCATCGGTCAGGTTATCGGCGGCACCGATGTGTCTGGGGTGGGGGCAGCGGACGGACAAGTCCCGCTAGGGCCATCGGAGTCTCACGCCACTCAGGTCGCTGCCCTGGCTGCTGGCCACGGCGTTGGCGCGGACGGAATCATCGGGACAGCGCCGGACGCGAAACTCTTGAGCATCTCAATCTCGTTTGCGAACGGCACGGTGTCATCCGACCAGCAAATCGCTGACGGAGTCAACTGGGCTGTTGAGAACGGCGCCGACATCATCGTCATGTCACTCGTGATGAACCGCGAATGGTGGTCGACGAATTGGGACGAGGCCTTCCTCGCTGCGGAGAAAGCAAACGTCCTCGTCGTCGTTGCTGCAGGGAACAAGGGCAGCGGAACTGACAGCGTCGGAGCGCCAGCGACAATCCCAGGAGTCGTCGTCGTTGGTGGAATAAAACGAGACAGAAGCATCTCGACGTTCGCCTCGACACCGGGATCAACCGTCACGGTCGTGGCACCGAGCGAGAAGCTGCCTGGTGCCACGGCGTCTGGCAGTCGCGTGATGTGGAACGGCACAAGCGGTGCTGCCCCGATTGTTGCCGGAATCGCCGCTCTCGTGATGCAGGCTCATCCAGAACTCGACGTCGCGAACGTCATCAACCGGATCGTCGTCACGGCTGACCGAATCGGAGCAGAGGGAAACATCGACTACGGCTATGGACTCATCGACGCACGCGAAGCCGTGCTCGCTGAACTCCCAGAAGTCTCGAGTAATCCGCTTGGCACGATGGCCGACTGGATCGAAATGAATCGAGCAGAAGATTGGACG
>CAXNHY010000042.1:0-6906 GCA_964202425.1 Microbacteriaceae bacterium MWH-Ta3
GCGGACCAATCACGGAAGCGCTCGAGGTCGCGAACGAGGGGCCACGCGTGAGCCAGAAGGGTGTGCGCAAGGAGAACGGGCTGGGCGTGCTGAAGGTGTGTGCGCCCGGGCATGATCGCGGTGATGTGTTTCTCGGCCTGCTGAACAAGGGCGTCGATCAGGCGAAGCACTTCGGCCGAAACGGCACGAGCCGAATCGAGCAAATACATGCGCGTGAGCGTTGCAACCTGATCGTTGCGGCTGCGGCCCGCTCGAATTCGACCACCCAGGTCGGCTCCGACCTCGGCAATAAGCGCATTCTCAAGAGCTCCGTGAACGTCCTCATCAGTTTCCAACGGGACCAATTCTCCCGACTCAAGCCGCGCCGAGATTCTGCCGTACCCCGCGATGATGTCGTCGCGCTCGACCTCGGTGAGGAGCCCTGCGCTGCAGAGCGCCCGTGCGTGGGCAATTGACGCCTGAACATCGTAGGGCGCGAGTCGCCAATCAAAACATGTCGATTTGGATAGCCGCGCCAGTTCGGGCGAAGGGCCGCTGGAGAATCGACCACCCCACAGCGAACCCTCGTTTGTCGACATGTCGCAATTCTACGGTGGCGGTTACTCGCCGACTCGGAAGGCGGGATGCCGGCTGCCCGAGCGAGCGGGCGTTTGCCCGCTATTCGCGGATCGTTGCGTTGTATCGGGAGTGCGCGATGGCAACGCCAGCGAGTTTTGCTTCTGTCGCGTCGTTGGCCGTGAGGGTGCGATCGGCGGCGCGGAAGCGCAGTGCGAACGTCAGCGACTTCTGCCCTTCTGGGATTCCCGTGCCGCGGTAGTCATCGACGAGGAACGCCGATTCGAGCAGTTCGCCGGCTCCTTCGACAACGGAAGTGCGAACGTCGGCGGCTGAAACGGCAATGTCGACCACAAGCGACACATCTTGAGTTGCGGCGGGGAAAACAAGAACGGGTGTCGCTTCGACGTGATCGGGGGCTGCTGCGATGAGCGCATCGAGATCGAGTTCGAGAACAGCAACAACTCGCGGAAGGTCGCGTTCGGTTGCAACGCTCGGCACGAGCTCGCCAGCGTAGCCAACAACGTTCCCAGCTACGAGCAACTCAGCTGTTCGCCCTGGGTGCAGCGCACCGTGGCGACCCTGACGGATATCAACCTCAACGCCAACAGCAGCCGCGACGACGCGAACGGCATCGAGTGCATCAGCAATTCCGCACGGCACAGCCGGCTGACCCGGTTGCTTCGAAACGAGTGACCCTGTGAACAGGGCGGCGATGTGGCGCGGTTGTGCTGGAACACTTCCGTAAAGGCCGGTGAGAGTTTTCGCATCGGGTCGAGCAGTTCCGGTGGGGATGGCGTCTGAGCCGGTCGAACCTGCCGGCGTGAAGACCGATCCGGTTTCGAACAACGCGAGGGATGTCAGGCCACGGCCGGTGTTCCGCTTGGCGATGTCGAGCAAACCGGGAAGGAGCGACACTCGAAGCTTCGACACGGCGGGGTCGAGCGCGTTCGCGAGGGTCATCTCGGCAACCGCTGAACCGTCAGCAGAACCGAACAGCGTGTTGTCTTCCGACGTCGTGAACGGGTAGGCGAGCACTTCGGTGAGTCCTGCCGCAGCCAACGCGTTGGAAACTCGGCGACGAGCAGCTTGCGAGCGGGTGAGCCCGCGGCCGGGCGGTGCAACGGGGATTGCGGACGGAATTCGGTCGTACCCGTAAATGCGGGTGACTTCTTCTGCCAGCTCAGGCGCACCGGTCAAGTCGGGTCGCCAGGACGGCGGAACAACTGTCCAACCCTTCGGGGCGGTCGTGACGGTTGCGCCAATCTGCGAAAGCACCGTTTCAATTTCAGCCGGCGTGTAGTCGACGCCAACGAGCGACGCGATGAAGTCGGTGTGAAGCTCAATTTCAACCGGTGCCGCGAGGTGAACAATGTCGGAGCCGAGCGGATCGGCTGTGCCGCCAGCGAGCTCAACGAGGAGGTCGACAACGCGCTGAGCGGCCGCGCGAGAAACCTGCGGGTCAACGCCCCGAGCGAAACGCTTGGACGCCTCGCTCGGGAGTTTGTGGCGGCGTGCAGAGCGGGCGATGCTGACGGGGTCAAAGGTTGCCGCTTCGACGAGGACGGCGGTTGTCGTGGAATCGACCTCGGTGGTTGCACCACCCATCACGCCGGCAATGCCGATCGGGCCGGATTTGTCGGTGATGAGCAGGTCTTCACTACTCATTGTGCGCTCTACCTCGTCGAGAGTCGTGAGCTTTTCGCCAGCCTTCGCACGGCGGACGGTGATTCCACCAGAAAGTTTGTCGAGGTCGTAGCAGTGAGTCGGCTGGCCGAGTTCCATCATGACGTAGTTGGAAATGTCGACGGGAAGTGAAATGGACCGCACACCCATGAGTGCGAGACGCTTGACCATCCACGCCGGTGTCGAGATGGTGGAGTCGATTCCCCGCACAACGCGAGTGACGAACCCCGTGCAGCCAGCGACACCGCGAATCGGTGCTTTGTCGTCGATCGTGATCGAGAAGCCGTCAGCCGGGGCAATCTCAACGGCGAGCGCCGGGTCACGGAACGTTGCTCCGGTGGAGTGTGAGTATTCGCGTGCGACCCCGCGGATCGACATCGCGTAGCCGCGATCGGGGGTGACGTTGATTTCGACGGCGAAGTCGTCGAGCCCGAGGAGGGCGATCGCGTCGGTGCCGACTTCCGGGTCAAGCCCGAGTTCGGTGAGGCGAAGGATCCCGTCGTGTTCGTCACCCATTCCGAGTTCTTTGGCGGACGCGATCATGCCGTCGGAGACGTGTCCGTAGGTTTTGCGGGCGGAGATGGGGAACGGTCCGGGTAGTACTGCCCCAGGGAGCGAGACGACGACTTTGTCGCCTACGCCGAAGTTGTGGGCTCCACAGACGATTCCGCGAACCGCTTCTGGTCCGTCCGTTGCAACGCGCACCTGGCACCAGTTGATGGTCTTGCCGTTTGCCTGCGGCTCCGGGGTGAACTCGAGTACTTCACCGACGACGATCGGCCCGGTGAGCTCTCCCCCGTGGACGGCTTCTTCTTCAAACCCGACGGCGACGAGCGCTTCGTGGAGGTCGTGGGCTGTTGCGGTCTCTGGGATATCCACCCATTCACGCAATTGGCTGATCGGAACGCGCATTAGATCACCATGCCGAACTGGCCGGAGAAGCGGATGTCGCCCTCAACCATGTCGTGCATGTCGGCAACGTCGTTACGGAACATCAGTGTGCGTTCGATTCCCATTCCGAAAGCGAATCCCTGGTATTCGTCGGGGTCAATTCCAGCTGCGCGGAGCACGTTGGGGTTGACCATGCCACACCCACCCCATTCAATCCAGCGAGCGCCGCCGCGGAAGGTGGGGTGCCAGATGTCGAGCTCGGCGGATGGCTCGGTGAAGGGGAAATAGTTGGGGCGAAGGCGGATCTTGGCGCCTTCGCCGAACATGGCACGGGCGAGGTGTTCGAGGGTGCCTTTGAGGTGAGCCATGGTGAGCCCCTTATCAATGGCGATGCCTTCCATCTGGTGGAATACCGGCGTGTGGGTGGCGTCGAGTTCGTCTGTTCGGTACACCCGTCCAGGGGCAACAACGTAGACGGGAAGTTCGCGCTCAAGGAGCGAGCGAATTTGCACGGGTGACGTGTGTGTTCGCATGACGAGGTGACGCTCGACGGGTTCAACGAAGAACGTGTCTTGCATTGCTCGTGCCGGGTGATCCTCGTCAAAGTTGAGGGCGTCGAAGTTGAACCATTCGTTCTCGAGTTCTGGCCCTTCGGCGATTTCCCAGCCCATTCCGACGAAAATGTTGGACATTTCCTCCATGAGGAGGTTGAGTGGGTGGCGCGCTCCGACGGTACGGCGTGACGCTACCGCGGTGACATCGACCGATTCTGCGAGGAGGCGTTCGTGTTCTTCCGCGTCGAGAATGGCTTTTTCGCGGGTTGCGAACGCCTGATTGATGTCAGCTCGCGCACCGCCGACGAGCTTCCCAGCCTCAGCCTTCTCATCCGCTGGAACATCACGAAGTTGTGCGCTGAGCGCGGCAATTGGCGACGAATCGCCAACGAATTCGCTTCGAACAGCTTTGAGTTGTTCTCCCGTTTCGGCCGCGGCAATGGCGGCAAGCGCCTGCGCGACAGTGTCGGCGACGAGTTTCGGGGAAATGCTGGGCACTGCCCAATCCTAAGGGAGAGCCTCTAACCGCGGTGTTGCGCGAACGCAGTGGCGTACAGGCACACCGATGCAGCGGTGGCGAGGTTCAGCGACTCTGCGTGACCGTAAATGGGCACCGAAATGACGTGATTGGCCTGTGATCGCGCCGCATCATCGAGGCCGCGCGCTTCGTTGCCGAACAACCACGCCGTCGGTGCGGCCAGTTGCTCCGTGAATTCGGGAAGTGCGGTTCCGTCGGCAGCCGCCGCGAGCACCTGAATTCTGCGGTCGGCGAGAAGTTCGATGACATCGGCGAGATCGTCGTGTTCGACAATCGGCAAATGGAAAATCGAGCCCGTGCTTGAGCGAACCAGCTTCGGATTGTGGAGGTCAACGGACGATCCCGTGAGAATGACGAGGTCGGCACCGGCAGCATCCGCCGCGCGAATCACCGTTCCGGCATTGCCCGGGTCGCGCACTTCGTGACAAATCGCGATGAGCGTTGCGCCCTCGATCTCCGTCAGGGTTTTGCGCTGAATCTGTGCAACGGCGATGACTCCCTGCGGCGTGACAGTGTCGGCCATCGCCTCAAGGACAGCGTCTGAAACCTCTTCGTTGACGGCTGGCGACCGCTCGGCGAGGGCGACAATCGCGCCGTGTTTGGTGGCGAACGCCGACGTGTAGAACACGTCAACGGCTGAATCCGGAGCGTGGGTGAGCAATTCGCGAACAGCTTGCGGGCCTTCAACGAGGAAGACACCAGCTTGGTCTCGGCGTGAACGCTCCGCCAGTCGTTTGACGGCCTTGACCTCGGGAGAGTTGACGTTGGTGATCACTGTTCGATGCTAACGTTCACGCGAGCGCCCGCCTTAGCGGGACGGCCACGCAATCGGCAGAACAACCTCGTTGTGTCGAAGGAAGCCCGGCTTCCACGGAGGGTCGAAGCGGGAGATTCGAACGATGTCGGTGACGTCGAGTTTGTTCTCCGCAAGCACCTCCCGCAGTTCTTTCTCTTTCACTTGAACGCGTGAAGTCGATGTCGTTCCCGAGAACCGCAGAGCCGCGGCGACATGCTCAGGCGAGGTGCGCAGGGAAACGCGCGCGCTGGCCGGGCGAGGCATCGAATCGAGGGTCATGCCGTCTGGCATCACGAACGACACAATCCACGAACCGTTGGCTGCCGGCTCCTGAACGACCGGTGCCGTCATAGCGATGCGGTTTTGCGAAATGTAGTTGACGAGCGGCCCAAACCCAATCGAGCCAGCCGACGAGTAATCGGCGTCGACTTGCACATCCGCCATCACGCACTCGTGATACCGGCGAATCTCAACCGAACCGATTCGGTCAATCACATCGAACTTCTGTTGTTCCGTCATACCTTGATTGTCGCACGCACCACCTAAACGACGAATGCCCCCGCGTTGGCGAGGGCATCCGACGAAGTTACGACCTTAGGCCTTGGGGGCTGAGGTGTCCTTGGGGAGGGCTGCTTTCGCGGCCTTGGCAATGGTTGCGAACGTGGCGGCGTCGTTGACGGCCATGTCGGCGAGCATGCGACGGTCAACCTCGATACCCGCGAGTGCGAGTCCCTGGATGAGGCGGTTGTAGGTGATGCCGTTGAGGCGTGCAGCGGCGTTGATGCGCTGGATCCAAAGGCGGCGGAATTCACCCTTCTTCGCGCGGCGGTCGCGGTAGGCGTAGTTGAGCGAGTGTACGACTTGCTCTTTCGCCTTGCGGTAGAGGCGCGAGCGCTGCCCGCGGTAGCCCTCTGCGCGCTCGAGTACTGTGCGGCGCTTCTTCGCCGCGTTGACTGCATTCTTTACACGTGTCATGTCAGTTCCTTATCGATTCCGGCTCGGTTTACTTACCGAGAAGCTTCTTGATGACCTTGGCGTCTGCTGGTGCAATCACGCGGTCCTTGTTGAGTCGGCGAGTAACCTCGCTTGACTTCTTTTCCAGGTTGTGACGCATTCCAGCGCCCTGCTTCTTGATCTTCCCGGTTCCGGTGATCTTGAAACGCTTCTTAGTACCCGAATGGGTTTTCTGCTTCGGCATTGTCTATTCCTTTTCTGATTCAACTTCGGCGGCGGGTGCTGCTGCTGCTGGTGCATCCGTCGTTCCGGCTTTCGCTTTCGCCGCTTCGGCTTTTGCGTCGACCTTGGTCTTCATTGGGGCGATGACCATCGTCATGTTGCGACCGTCAACTGTCGGTGAGTGTTCGACTGTTCCGTATTCGGCAACTTCCTCTGCGAACTTCTGCAAGAGTCGCACTCCCGCCTCGGGGCGAGATTGTTCACGTCCACGGAACTGGATCATGGCTTTCACCTTGTCTCCCCCTTTGAGGAAGGTCACGGCGTGCTTGACTTTGGTTGCGTAATCGTGAGTGTCGATTTTCAGGCGGAAACGAACCTCTTTGAGGGCCGTGTGCACCTGGTTTCGACGTGCTTCTTTCGCTTTCTGAGCGGCTTCGTATTTGAATTTGCCGAAGTCCATAATCTTGACGACGGGCGGTTTCGCTTCCGGAGCTACCTCGACCAAGTCCAAATCAGCTTCGCGTGCGAAACGCTGTGCCACTTCGAGCTTGACGACGCCAACCTGTTCTCCGAGTGGCCCGATGAGTCGGACCTCGGGAACGCGGATGCGCTCATTGATTCGCGGTTCGGAAATATTGACTCCTTGTGTTCTGCGTGCGTTCGGCGGACCGAACGCGGCGAGCAACGCCCCAAGGAAACAGTGAAACCAA
>CAXNHY010000043.1:0-6904 GCA_964202425.1 Microbacteriaceae bacterium MWH-Ta3
ACGTGGCCCGGGGTGTCAATGATGTTGATCTGGTTCTTGTCCCAGAAACAGGTGGTCGCAGCTGAGGTGATCGTGATGCCGCGCTCTTGCTCTTGCGCCATCCAGTCCATGGTTGCGGCACCGTCGTGTACTTCACCGATTTTGTGGGTGATTCCCGTGTAAAAAAGAATACGTTCGGTGGTCGTCGTCTTACCGGCATCAATGTGAGCCATGATGCCGATGTTGCGAACCTTGTTGAGGTCGGTGAGCACGTCCTGTGCCATGTGTTGTTCTCCGTATGTGTTTTCTGAGTGGGGGAAGTGTGCGGGGGCCGGCCGAAACCGGCCCCGGTGCGACTACCAGCGGTAGTGCGCGAATGCCTTGTTCGACTCGGCCATCTTGTGGGTGTCTTCGCGGCGCTTGACTGCTGCTCCGAGACCGTTCGATGCGTCGAGGATTTCGTTCTGAAGACGCTCGGTCATCGTCTTTTCACGACGCGACTTTGCGTACGACGTCAGCCAGCGAAGCGCGAGAGTGTTCGCACGGTGTGGCTTGACTTCGATCGGCACCTGGTACGTCGATCCACCAACACGGCGCGAGCGAACCTCGAGCGTGGGGCGGACGTTGTCCAGAGCCTTCTTGAGAACGATGACGGGGTCTTGGCTCGACTTGGTTGCAACACCTTCGAGTGCACCGTAAACGATGCGCTGCGCGAGATCCTTTTTTCCAGCGAGGAGGATCTTGTTGACGAGCTGCGAGACTACGGGCGAGCCGTAGACGGGGTCGGCAATGACGGGGCGCTTGGCCGCGGGTCCTTTACGTGGCATTACTTCTTGTCCGCCTTCGCACCGTAAAGGCTACGGGCCTGCTTGCGGTTCTTGACCGCTTGGGTGTCGAGTGCGCCACGAACGATCTTGTAGCGAACACCGGGAAGGTCCTTCACACGGCCGCCACGAACGAGCACCATCGAGTGCTCCTGGAGGTTGTGGCCCTCACCCGGGATGTAGGCGGTTACTTCGACGCCGTTGGAAAGCTTGACACGCGCAACCTTGCGAAGCGCCGAGTTCGGCTTCTTCGGGGTCGTGGTGTACACGCGGGTGCACACTCCACGCTGTTGGGGGTTCGCCTTGAGCGCAGGTGCCTTGGTCTTGGTGACCTTGGGGCTGCGGCCCTTACGAACCAACTGCTGAATCGTTGGCACGACTTTTCTCCTTGTAATTTCTGCACGGTGACAGTAATGGTGTGGGGGCCGATTTCTCGTCCCTCCCGCCAACCGACCGGCGGCCGGTATGCCGTGGAGACCTCGAGCCGCCTGCTTCACACACGCGGACCCGGATTACGGTCTTCGCAGTGCGCGACTCGCTGTCGGAAACCCCGAAAACTAATCGGCGCACTATTTCCCACAGTACAGGGCGATTCGATTCTGAGCAACCCCGAATTAGGCAAGAACTGCTGCCGCGGGTATCGTCGCGGCAAGAAGTGCTGGACCGAACGGAACGAAACCGCGACTGTCTCTGGTGCGAATGAGGAAAATCACGGCGTGAACGCCAGCAACTGCCGACGAGGCGGTAAGCGCAGGCAGAAATTCGCCAGAACCGCCGACAAGTATTCCGACGCTTCCGAGCAGTTTGACATCCCCAAAACCGAGGTCGGCGAATCGAAAGGCAGCGTATCCGCCGACCACGCACGCGATCGAAGTCGCGAGCGCTGTGTTGAGCTGTTGCGCCTGCGAGTGAATCACCCACGCAAGAGCCACCGGATAGGCGGCAAGTGTGAGGGCATTCGGAAGGCGATGCTCGGCAACGTCAACAATCGTCAGCGCTGCAGCCCAGCACAGCCACGCACACGCGAATCCGCCATTCACCAGGGCTGACCAATCCATCGATTCACGGTAATGGCGGCATTCGGAGCGCGCGGAAGTTATCCACCAACGCAGAACGGGGACCCTGTGGGATCCCCGTTCTGTTCAGTAATGCTTAGTACTCGGTCGAGAATCCGCTCGAGTCGTACGACGCCGAGTTGAACGACTCGATGTCGGCGTAGGTGAACGCGTCATCCGCGAACCCACCGACCTCGAAGTGGCGCTGCGGGTAACGGCGATCGGCTTCGTCCACGTTGGTCGTGATGTCGGTTCCGCGGTACTTTGCGAGACCGGTTCCGGCCGGGATGAGCTTTCCGATGATGACGTTTTCCTTGAGACCGATGAGCGGGTCGGACTTGCGGTCCAGAGCGGCCTGCGTGAGAACGCGGGTCGTCTCCTGGAAAGAAGCGGCCGACAGCCACGATTCGGTTGCGAGCGACGCCTTCGTGATTCCGAGGAGCTCGGCACGAGCAGTCGCCGGCTTGGCTCCGCGCGAAACGGCGTCACGGTTTGCCTCGCGGAAACGAATGTTGTCGATGAGCTCACCTGGGACAAACTCGGTGTCACCCTGGTCAACAATCGAGACCATGCGGAGCATCTGACGACCGATGACCTCGATGTGCTTGTCGTGGATGGGAACACCCTGCGACTTGTAAACACCCTGAACGCCTTCGACGAGGTACTTCTGCACGTCGCGAACATTGAGAACGCGAAGGATGTCCTTCGGGTCGCGGGTTCCTTCGAACAACTGCTGACCGACCTTGACCGAATCTCCGGCCTCGACGAGCAGCTTCGTGTGCTTCGTGATCGTGTATGCGTAGGTCTCTTCTCCGTTGTCCGGCGTCAGAACGAGCTTGCGCAAGACTCCTGACTCGTCAATCGAGACTCGACCGTTGGCGTCAGCAATCGGGCTGGCCGAGCGCGGCGTGCGCGCTTCGAACAACTCGGCAACACGAGGAAGGCCCTGCGTGATGTCGATTGCGGCTGCCGAACCACCGGTGTGGAAGGTACGCATGGTGAGCTGAGTTCCTGGTTCACCAATCGACTGCGCTGCAATGATGCCGACTGCCTCACCGAGGTCAACGGCTTTACCCGTCGCCATCGAAAGGCCGTAACACCAACCACACACACCCTGCTTCGATTCACAGGTAAGCGGTGAACGAACGGCGAGAGTTGAGACTCCAGCGGCAACGAGTTCCTTGATTGTCAGACGACGAATCTCGGCACCGGCAGCGGCAACGGTCTTGCCCTTTCCGTCGAGTGCAGGCGCAGAAAGAACTCGCGCGAACACGAGGTTTTCGACGTTGTCGACTGCGACACCGTTTTCAGCAATGGTGAACTCGAGTCCCTTGGTCGTTCCACAGTCCGTTTCGCGGATGATGACATCCTGCGAAACGTCAACGAGACGACGGGTCAAGTAACCAGAGTCAGCCGTGCGGAGAGCCGTGTCGGCAAGTCCCTTACGGGCACCGTGGGTTGCGATGAAGTACTCGGCCACCGACAATCCCTCGCGGTACGAGTTCTTGATCGGGGTCGAGATGATTTCACCCTTCGGGTTGGCGACAAGACCACGCATACCCGCGATGTTTCCGACCTGAAGCCAGTTACCACGAGCACCTGAGGTGACCATGCGGTTGATAGTGTTGTAGCCATCCGCCGCGAAGTCCTTCTTGAGGTCAACGGAGATTTCCTTGTTCGCTTCGGTCCAAATGGCGATGAGCTCCTTGTGGCGCTCTCCCTCCGAGATGAGTCCCTTTTCGAACTGGGCGTCGACCTTCGCGGCGAGCTTCTCGTGCCGTGAAATGATTTCACCCTTCGACTTCGGGGTGATGACGTCGCTCAGCGCAACGGTCACGCCAGAGCGAGTGGCCCAGTGGAAACCGGCGTCCTTCATCTTGTCGAGGGTTGCAGCAACCTCAACCTTGGGGTATTCCTCGGCGAGAATCTCCACGATTGATGTGATGACGGTCTTGTCTGCGACCTCGGTGACGTACTCGAACGAGTCGGGAAGGAGTTCGTTGAAGAGCGCCTTTCCGAGTGTCGTCTCGAACGCCTTGCCTGGTGCATACCCTGCCGGCGTTTCGCCGTCCTTGAACACCACACCGGGAACGCGCAGTTTGATGAGCGCGTTGATGTGAATGAGTCCACGGTCGTGAGCCATGAGGGCTTCCGAAATGCTTCCGAACGCTTTTCCTTCACCGACGGATCCGGGGCGGACGGTCGTCATGTGGTGCAGACCGATGATCATGTCCTGAGTCGGCACGGTGACGGGTCGGCCGTCGGACGGCTTGAGGATGTTGTTCGATGCGAGCATCAACACGCGAGCCTCTGCCTGGGCTTCAACCGAGAGCGGAAGGTGAACAGCCATCTGGTCACCGTCGAAGTCAGCGTTGAACGCTGCACAGACGAGCGGGTGAAGTTGAATGGCTTTTCCTTCGACGAGCTGTGGCTCGAACGCCTGGATTCCCAGACGGTGAAGGGTCGGTGCGCGGTTCAAGAGCACGGGACGGTCACGAATGATTTCTTCGAGCTCTCCCCACACCTCGGGGTACGCACGCTCAACGGCGCGCTTGGCGCTCTTGATCGACGATGCGAGTCCCTTGTCTTGAAGCTGCTTGATGACGTAGGGCTTGAACAGTTCGAGAGCCATCTGCTTCGGCAAACCACACTGGTGCAGTTTGAGTTGCGGGCCGACGACGATGACCGAACGGCCAGAGTAGTCGACTCGCTTTCCGAGGAGGTTCTGGCGGAATCGACCCTGCTTACCCTTGAGCATGTCGCTGAGCGACTTGAGGGCACGGTTGCCAGTTCCGGTGACGGGACGACCGCGTCGGCCGTTGTCGAACAATGCGTCAACGGCTTCCTGGAGCATTCGCTTCTCGTTGTTCTTGATGATCTGCGGGGTCATCTGCTCATCGAAACGCTTGAGGCGGTTGTTGCGGTTGATCACACGACGGTAAAGGTCGTTGAGGTCGGATGTCGCGAAACGTCCGCCGTCGAGCTGAACCATGGGGCGAAGGTCGGGCGGAATCACGGGGATAACACGCATGACCATCGACTCGGGGAGCGGAACATCGCGCGGGTCCTGGCCGGCTGGCACGAGGAACGAGTTGACGACCTTGAGTCGCTTGATTGCTCGGACCTTGCGCTGTCCCTTGCCGTTCTGGATCTCGTCGCGAAGAACATCAGCTGTTTCTTTCAGCTTCTGACGCTCATTGACGCCGAGGTCCTTGAGGACGTATTCGATTGCTTCTGCACCCATGAGAGCGGTGAAGTAGGTTGCCCCGAGGGTTTCCTTCGACGGGTCCGTGTTTCCACGGAAGTTGTCAACGAGGAAGCGGAATGCCACGTCGTCGGCCTTGAGGTCGTTGCGCTTGAGTCCGCGGAACGAATCCCACGCGTTCGTCCACTGAGCGATGTCGTCGTCGAACGACTTGCGAATGTTCGAAATCTCGCGCTCTGCCAAGTCACGCGCCTTGCGCTTGACATCAGCTTTGGCCTCTTCTGCTTCGAGCAGTGCGAGGTCGGCTTCGTATTCCTTCTGACGTTCGCCGATTTCCTCGTCGCGAACCTTCTCTAGATCGTGGATCTCGGTCTGGACACGCTTTTCGAGCATCGGGAGATCTTCGTAAATAGCGGTCTCGTTGATGTCCGTGATCATGTACGCGGCGAAGTAGATGATCTTCTCGAGGTCCTTCGGCGCCATGTCAAGGAGGTAGCCCAGGCGGCTGGGGACACCCTTGAAGTACCAGATGTGGGTAACCGGTGCTGCGAGTTCGATGTGACCCATGCGCTCACGACGAACGGCCTGACGAGTTACCTCGACGCCACAGCGCTCACACGTGACGCCCTTGAAGCGGACACGCTTGTACTTGCCACAGGCACACTCCCAGTCCTTCGACGGTCCGAAAATCTGTTCACCGAACAGACCGTCCTTCTCTGGCTTCAGGGTGCGGTAGTTGATGGTCTCTGGCTTCTTGACCTCACCGCTGGACCATGAACGAATCTGCTCGTTTGTTGCGAGCTTGATTCGAATCTTCTCAAACGTTGTTGCGTCGATCACGTTGTTCTCTTTCGTGCTTCTCGAATAGTCAGATGAATTGGCGCTTAGTCGGCGTAGTCGACAGCGGTGGTTTCTTCGCGGGCAATGTTGACACCGAGCGACGCGGTTGCGCGGTCGGCGTCGTCAGCGGTGTCACGAAGGTTGACGGGGTTCTCTCCGCCATCGAGTACCTCGACGTTGAGTCCGAGTGACTGCATTTCCTTCATGAGGACCTTGAACGATTCGGGGATTCCCGGCTCTTGGATGTTCTGGCCCTTGACGATTGCCTCGTACACCTTCACGCGGCCGGCGATATCGTCCGACTTGATGGTGAGGAGCTCTTGCAGTGCGTAGGAAGCACCGTAAGCCTCGAGGGCCCACACTTCCATCTCACCGAATCGCTGTCCACCGAACTGCGCTTTACCACCGAGAGGTTGCTGGGTGATCATCGAGTACGGTCCTGTCGAACGAGCGTGAATCTTGTCGTCGACGAGGTGGTGGAGCTTGAGGATGTACATGTATCCGACCGAAACGGGGTCGGGGAACGGTTCACCGGTGCGGCCGTCGAAGAGTGTTGCCTTACCCGACTTGCCGACGAGCTTCTTGCCGTTTGCACGGGGAAGCGTTGCGTCGAGGAGTCCGGCGATTTCTTCTTCGCGGGCGCCGTCGAAGACGGGGGTTGCGACGTTCGTGCCTGGCTCGAGTTCGCGTGCGTCGTCTGGGAGTGCCTTCGCCCACGCGGGGTTTCCGTCAACCTTCCATCCCTGCTTGGCAGCCCAACCGAGGTGAATTTCGAGGACCTGCCCGAAATTCATTCGACCGGGAACACCGAGCGGGTTGAGGACGACGTCGACGGGGGTTCCGTCTTCGAGGAACGGCATGTCTTCGACGGGGAGAATCTTGGCGAGAACACCCTTGTTGCCGTGACGGCCTGCGAGCTTGTCACCCTCAGAGATCTTGCGCTTCTGGGCGATGAAGACAACAACCTTCTTGAGAACGCCGTTGCCGAGTTCGTCGTCGTC
>CAXNHY010000044.1:0-6656 GCA_964202425.1 Microbacteriaceae bacterium MWH-Ta3
CATCCCCTCTCACGACAAGGGTTGAAATGGCGGTCACAACGTGTGCTCCGGTGGCGTCGGTCATGACCGATTCACTCGTCACCATTGCATGGGCGCCAAGGGTCTTGACGCTTGTCACCTCGAGGGTTGCTGTGAGTTCGTCACCGGCGACGACCGGCCTGCTGTACTGGAACCGCTGATCGCCGTGGACGACTCGTGAGAAATCGATGTTGGCGTCCGGTTCGCTGAGCAGTTGGTTGAGCGTGTGCTCTTGAATGACGACGGGGAATGTGGGTGGGGCGACGACATCCGCGAATCCTTCGGCGCGGGCGGCCTCACTGTCGGTGAAGATCGGATTGGTTGCAAAGACAGCTCGCGCGAATTCGCGCACCTTTTCGCGACCGACGAGGTAAGGGCCTACCGGCGGAAATTCACGGCCAACCAAATCAGGGTTCACGGACATGGGTTCAGTCTACAAACCGGCGTTGATTGCTGGCTGAAGGAGTTCGGGGCCGTTGCCTCGAATCGGGTTGACGGGGTACGCGGTCAATCGGCTCGCGACGGGAATCGATTTCTCTACGGCGGTGTCCACAAAGTGTTGATCTGCGTTAAGCGAGCGGTCAAGCCACCAATCCCAATCCTCGGCTCCAAGAATCACGGGTGTGCGGTCGTGAATCCACGCAATCGGCTCGGGTGCCGCCATCGTCAGAATCGTTGCCGTGAGAACCCACTCGGTCTCAGGCGATTCTCGCCACCACGAATACAACCCGGCAAAAGCTAGTTCGCCGTCTGGGTGAACAACCGCGTGCGGTGTTTTTGTCGTTCCGACGGTGTGCCATTCGTAATAGGAATCAGCCGGCAACAGCGTACGCTGGTGGACAACAGCTGCGCGAAACGACGGTTTGGCGGCGGCAGTTTCACTTCGCGCGTTGAACGTTGGGTATTTCAACGTCAGGGATTCCGCAAACGGAGGAACGAGCGACCACCTGGCTGTCGTCACGAGCCGACTTCGATCGTCGCGTTTCTCGAGGACAATCGGAACATTCTGTGTTGGTGCGATGTTCCACGACGGAGTTATCTCGACGTCGGCAATTTCGTCAGCTGCGAAATACTTGCCGAGTTCCTCACCACTCAGAGTCGATGTGTACCTTCCACACACCGTTACACCCCGCTGTCAACGCACGCCCGAGCCGAAACGTGAGCCTTGACGACGGCAGCGGCTTCGAGGTGCGCGGGGTGCTTCTGGTAGACCTCGAGCGCCTCAGCTGAATCGTGGTCGGTGACCAGAATGACGTCGAAATTGCCGTCACTTTCGCCGAGGTCGGCTGAGACGGTGAGCGCCGACATTCCCGGGATCTCGCCTCGCAGGGCTTCGAGCGCGCCCCTGATCGATTCGACTGAACTAGTTCTTTCGGACGGTTCCGTGGCGGCAAGTTTCCACATCACGGTGTGACGAATCATGCGCGAGCCTCCTCGAGTGCTGAACGGAAAGCGTCGGCGTCGACGGTCCACGAGCTGTGTTTCACGCCGTCAATGAGGACAACGGGAATGTCGTCGTGCCACAACTCGAAGAGCTCAGCATCATCAAGGATGTTGTGCCGCACGAGCTCAATGTCGGCCGAATCTCTGACCACCTCGTCAATAACTTCGTCCGCAACATCACACAGGTGACAACCGGGCTTTCCCATGACGTCAACTCGAATCAATGCCATGTCTCCACCCTATGCTGGACGAATGCCGAAGACCCCGAGGGCTATCGCCTTCTTCGATCTCGACAACACTCTTGTTCGTGGATCCACCATGTTTCTCTACGCCCTGACGGCGTGGAAACACGGCCACCTCCGCCTGACCGACCTCGTGCGATTTTTCTGGCATCAAGTGACGTTTCTCGCCGTCGGAGAAACGACAGCGCAACACGCCGTCGCGCGAGGCAGGGGCCTTGACCTCATAGCCGGCCAGTCGGTGGCTGCGCTTAACGAGATCGCTCATGCGACCGCTCGCGATGCCGTTCACTCCCGGCTCATTCAGGCAAGTGTCGCGCGGGCGAAACAACACCTCGCCGCGGGCGTGGACGTGTGGATCATCACTGCTTCGCCACAGTCGTTCGCGCGCATCGTCGCTCATGACCTCGGCTTCACTGGTGCGCTCGGCACGGAAGTGGAATCACAGAATGGCGTTGCCACCGGTCGATTGCTCGATGAGCCACTTCACGGAGCAAGGAAAGTTGGCGCAATCACGCGACTGGCGAAAGAAAACGGAATCTCTCTTGCCGACTGCTTTGCCTACTCGGACTCAGCCAACGACATTCCGATGCTCGAAACGGTTGGTCACGCGATTGCGGTGAACCCCGACCGGGAACTGGCGCGAGTAGCGCGCGAGCGCGGTTGGGAAATCATTCCCTTACGACAAAAGCGCCGAGCCTAAGCCGGGCGCTTGACGGTCGCGTGTGCGACTACTTCTTGTTACGACGCTGGTGACGAGTCTTGCGAAGCAACTTGCGGTGCTTCTTCTTCGCCATACGCTTGCGACGCTTCTTGATTACGGAACCCATGGAACACCTTATTTACCTGAGCCGGTGCTTAAACCAGCGATTGGACAATACCGTGAAGTCTAGCGCGGTTTAGATCCAAGAATTGTTCGGATGGCCTCGAGCACACTTCGAACCTCGATTTCGACCCGAGCAACCGCCGCGCCTACTGCCCTACCAGCTCCTGCAAAATCTATTTCCGAAACAAATTCGGTCACCGCTGGGTCAGCCTTCGGTCGAGACGAATCCACATCGCGATGCGCAGCGTTGTCGCTGCTCATAGCTGAGACCCATCCGTCAACGATTGCCAGTGGCTCTGGGTTCAGTCGGTAAAAACGATGCTGACCTTCTTCGCGCACCGAGACGAGACCGGCGTCGCGAAGCACCTTGAGGTGTTTTGACACCGTTGGTTGCGTCAGTTTGAGTGCAGTGACGACGTCCCCGACCGCGAGGTCACCCGGAGCTGCGTTCCGCAATCGCACCAGAATCTCTCGACGGATGGGGTCTGCGAGTACATCAAAAATGTCGTTCATAAGAAACAGGGTATCCCGCGCGGGATACCCTGTTCACTCCTCAAGGAAGCGGTGGGCTCGAATTACGGAGCTGGGGTCGGCGTCACGTCGTCGGTTGGTGCAGGAGTGGTGCCTTGACCGGGCTGGCCACCCATTCCAGGCTTGCCACCCATGCGGTGCTGCTCGCGTGGTTCGCCAGAGTGCTGCTCGCCGGCTTTGCCGCGAGGGCCGTGCTCGCCGCGTTCGCCGCGTTCGCCGCGTTCGCCGCGTTCGCCGCGCTCGTTGGCTTCAGGGCCGTGCGGTGCTCCCATAGCCTCGCTCCCAAACTGGGGACGATCGTTGTGTGCGACGGCGACACCTCCGGCGAATGCTGCGCCGAGTGCGAGAACCCCGCCCGCGATGATTGCGGTGAGAGTGATGGGCTTGCGGTACTTCGTCAGTGCTGACGTCACCGGCGAGGTGCCGGCTTGTGATTCTGCGGCGGCGTTGGTGCCGTCCTTTTTGGCTGTTGCCATTGTTGTCACGCCCTTTCTTGGTTGGTGTAACAAAGGCAACAATCGTCCCGAAAACTTGATGTTTCCTGTGAGATTGCTTTATGTCGCTTGTGAGAATCTGCGAGTCACGTCGTGAGTTGAGCCGCGAGTTCCTTGGCTCTTGCGAGCGCGGCGCGAGCCGCCGCCTCAAACACCTCATCGAGTTGAGCAGCGTCCAACACCGCAATCGCACGTTCCGTCGTTCCATTCGGGCTGGTAACTCGACGGCGCAATTCGGCTGGATCAACGCCCGTCGACTCGAGGAGGGCCGTCGACCCGGCAAACGTCTTCTCAACGAGATTGCGGGCATCGCTCTCCGAAAAACCCAACCCCACGGCAGCGCGCGACCACTTTTCCATCGCGTGATACACGTAGGCCGGGCCTGAGCCTGAAATGGTGCTCAGTGCATCAATTCGATCTTCCGGCAACTCCAACACCCAACCCACCGCCTCGAACAGTGTTCGAGCGAGCGCGAGATGGTCGGATGTCGAACGTGACCCGGCAGAAACGCCCGTGACACCTTTGCCGACAAGGCAGGGAGTGTTGGGCATCGCGCGCACCACGGGATTGGAAACGACGGACTCCATTGTCTTTGTCGTAACCCCCGCTGCAACGCTGACGATAAGCGCGTCGGGCGACAGCGCGTCGGCAATTTCACGCAACACATCGGTCACCATTGCTGGCTTGACGCCGATCACGACGACATCGGCTCCGTCAACCGCCCAGCTGTTCGCGCTCGGATTCGTCTCGGTCGATTGCGAGTCAACCCCGTCGCGGACCGTGCTCGAACCTCTGGTTGTTGCGCGGACCTGAACGCCGGCGCCGGACGACAACAGCCCGTCAAGAATCGCACCGCCCATGGAACCGGTACCCACGAATGCATAAGTGATTGCCATGGTTGTAAGCGTATGCTGACATCGGGCATCGGCCCCGACGCGAAAGGCACTCAAATGGAACTCGTCAAAGAATCCCTCGTCCTCATTCACCTCGCCGGAATGGCTGTCCTGGTGGGCGTTTTCCTCACGGGGATGAAGAAGAAATCTGATTACCCGTTCACCGCCATGATGTGGGCGGCGGTTGTTCAACTCGTCACGGGAGTTCTCCTCGTCGGAATCGGTTACGCACTCGATGACGAACCCGACAACGCCAAAATCGGCGTCAAGTTCCTTCTCGCCACTGCAGTGCTCGTTGCGACAATCATCGGCCGCCAGCGCCAAGCGAAGGGTGAGTCGAAGCTTCAACCGTTCTTCCACACCGCGGGAGGTTTGGCGACCGTCAACCTCGTCATCGCGGTCTTGTGGAACGCAGAGCTCTGGGCTGCCTAGTCCCTTAGTTCGCCGAAAAATTCGGTGAGCAGACCGGCGCACTCGTCGCCGAGCACACCGCCGACAACCTCGTCGACGCGATAGGGAAGAGATCGGTCGCGGAGCAGATCAAGAACGCTTCCTGCCGCCCCGGCCTTCTCGTCCCACGCACCAAACACCACTCGCTCAATTCGCGAGTTAAGGATTGCGCCCGCGCACATGACACACGGTTCGAGTGTGACTACAAGTGTGTGGCCAGAGAGGTTCCATGAACCGACCTGCTCGGCCGCATTCCGCAGCGCAACAATCTCGGCGTGAGCTGTCGGGTCGCCCTTTGCTTCCCGCTCATTTCGACCGGAGCCGACGATATCGCCACCCGAATCTACAACAATCGCTCCGACCGGAACATCACCAGTTTCGAGAGCGCGAACGGCCTCGCCATGCGCGATCGTCATCGCGGTTTCCAGAGCAGACACGATTCCCCTTCATCCGATACTGTGAGCCTATGCGAGTCATTGTTGTCGACCACCCACTCATCACTCACAAATTGACACTTCTGCGCGACAAAAACACGTCGTCGTCAGGTTTCCGCAAATTAGCCGACGAACTCGTCACGCTTCTCGCTTATGAAGCGACCCGTGACGTCCGCGTTGTCCCCCATCACATCGAAACGCCCGTCGCGCCGACGGAAGGCGTGATCCTTGCTGAGCCGCGACCACTCATCGTTCCGATCCTTCGGGCTGGCCTTGGAATGCTCGACGGAATGCTGCGACTTCTCCCATCTGCGGAAACCGGATTCCTCGGGATGATTCGTGATGAAACAACCCTTCAGCCGAGTGTGTACGCGGAGCGTTTACCCGCAGACCTTACGGGGCGCCAGTGCTACGTGCTCGATCCGATGCTCGCAACGGGCGGTTCACTCATCGCGGCCATTGAATTCCTTTTCGAGCGGGGTTCAACAGACGTGACGGCCGTGTGCCTTCTCGGCTCCCCAGAGGGTGTCGAGGCGGTCACCGCAGCCGTTGCCGGCCGATCCGTCACACTCGTCCTCGGCGCACTCGATGAGCGACTCAACGAACACGGGTACATCGTTCCCGGACTCGGCGATGCGGGTGACCGCCTTTACGGGGTAGCCGGCTAAACGGTAAACTCGCCTAATGACAGACACAGGCGAGAATTCCGCGCAAATACGCGGGTTTGCCCTGTATGTCGGGCTCGACGAAGCCGCTGCCGAAGCCGCTGGGACAACCCTCTCCGACGTGCTTGCAACACTTCGTAAAGCAGTAGACGACACTGTCCCAGGGGCGGAAAGCCACGCGGCGGTCGCATACGCCCCCGCTCACCAGCGAGGAAAGAACCTCGACATCGTTCGGCTCGCCCTGCGCGAACCGCGAGCGGTTGCTGAACTGCTCCCGCCGAAGCCAGAGAAAAAATCCGGGGTAACGATCGATATTTCTCGCAAAAAGGTCATTATCAACTCTGAAACCTCGCCCCTGACGTACAAAGAGTTTGAACTTCTCCAGTTCCTCGTACTTCGCGAAGGAGTTACCGTCGACCGCGCCGACATCATTGATGCGCTGTGGTCGGCGAGCGATGTGGACCGACCCAATAATCGAACGATTGACGTGCACGTGCGGCGCTTGCGCAGCAAAATCGAGCCATTCGAAGACATCGTCCGAACTGTTCGCGGAATCGGGTACCGATTCGATCGGCACGCTGACGTCACCATCCACTACGGAACGGGCCGCTCGCCCGACGTGTTCTAACCATGTCCGTTTCACTCGTGTGGCTGCGCGACGAC
>CAXNHY010000045.1:0-6558 GCA_964202425.1 Microbacteriaceae bacterium MWH-Ta3
GCTCCGTCGACGCGCGCGGCTTCGATGAGTTCCCGAGGAATCTGTGAGAGGAAGTTGTGAAGGAGGAACACTGCGAGCGGTAGCCCGAAGATGGTGTGCGCAATCCAGATGGGAATGAAGGTTCCCGCGATACCAAGGTCCGGAATAATCGTGACGTCGTTAATGACGAGACCTTTGGCAAATAGTTGCAGCAAGGGGACGAGCGTCAACTGGAGTGGAACCACCTGCAACGCAAAAATTGTGTAGAAGATGAACTCTCGGCCGCGGAACTCAAAGAACGTGAGGGCATACGCTGCAAAAAGTGCGAGCGTGATGGGAAACACCACACCGGGAATTGTCAGTGCAAAACTATTGAAGAAGAACAACGCGAGTGGCGGGTTTGTCGTGGTTCCCGCGAACAATACTTGGAAATAGTTGTCAAGAGTGACATTGGGGTTTGCGAAGAATGTCCACCACCCGCTGTTGTTGATGTCTTCTTCTGGGCGGAATGACGTGACGAGCAGTCCGAAGGTGGGGATTGTCCACACGATTGCCATGATGATTGCAAAAAGTGAGGCTACCGGTGAAGCAAAGAAGCTCTTCGCCTTCGCCTTCGACGCGGCGGGGCTGACGGCGGTCATCGTTCAGTCCTCTCGAGGCGCAGCTGCCTGATGTTGTAAATGATGATGGGCACGACTCCAAGAAAGAGGAGCATTGCTAGAGCACTACCGTGACCGTAATCCATTTGCCTGAACGATTGTGAATACATCTCGTTGGCGATGACGTTGGTTTGGAAGTTTCCGCCCGTCATGGTTCGAACAATGTCGAACACCTTGAGTGTTCCGATGGCGGTCGTCGTGAGAACGACGACGATGGTCGAGCGGATCATGGGGACGGTGATGCGAATGAAACGACGCCAGTTGCTCGCTCCGTCCAACATCGCTGCTTCAACGATTTCGTCTGGGACGTTCTTCATAGCGGCCGACAACACGACCATCGCAAACCCGGTCTGGATCCACACCATGACAACGATGAGGAGGAACGTATTGAGCGGAGCCTCGAGCATCCAGTTCGGCGGAGTCATCCCCAGTGCCTTGGCGATGGAACTCAAGAGTCCAATGTCGGGGTACTTCTCATTGGGCTGGAAGTCATAGACGAACTTCCAAATCACGCCGGCACCCACGAACGAGATCGCCATGGGCATAAAGATGAGGGACTTCACGACGGCAGCGGACTTCATGCGGTCGGTCATGTACGCGACGGCGAGGCCGAGCCCGGTCGCAAATACGGGAACGAACAACACCCAGATTGCGGTGTTACGAAGCACGATTCCGATTTCAGGAATCGTGAACGCCCACAGGTAATTGTCGAAACCAACGAACTCGGACGAATCGGCGTTCATGAATGACATGAGCAGTGTGCGGAAGGTCGGGTAAACGAGTCCAACAAGAAGAAGGAGCGAAGCGGGAACGAGGAAGACGAGGTACTTGAGCCACTCTTGGGTCCTGACGTTTGACCGGCCGGCGATGAGGAACAGCGCATAGATGATTGCCGCGAAAACCACCAGAGCGGCGATGAGTAGTGCGAGGTTGGGAAGGATGACCTGAATTGGGTCATTGCGGCGGGCGAGAATCGCACCTGCATCAAACATTGGCCGCACCTTCCTTATAAGAGGAGTGTGGGCCCCGAGAAATCTCAGGGCCCACACCACTAGTGATTGCTACTGTAGGTCAGCCTACTCGGCAGGCCATGAGGCTTCAATCGCGTCAAGAACAGCCTTGTCAGACTTGTCTTCCGCGACCCATGCCGTCATTTCCTTCCAGAACGAACCAGCACCAACTGCTGCTGGCATAACGTCCGAACCGTCGAAACGGAAGGTCGTTGCGTTCTTGAGGATCTGGACTGCGACCTTGTTCACTGGGTCAGCAACGTTAGCCTCGTCGAGGCCAAGGTTTGCCGAGAACCAGCCACCGAGGGCGGCCTTCTTGTTGTTCCACTCAGGAGTGGTGAGGTAGAGCTGAACTGCAGCGACCTCTGGGCGGTCAGCGAACGCGGCTACGAATTCTCCACCACCGAGAGCAGGCTTGTTGTCAGCCGATGCTCCGGGGAAGTAGAAGACGGAGATTCCGTTTTCGGTTTCCGTGTCGGTTGGCTCAACGATTACTGCTCCGTTGTCCTCAACGAGGATTCCACCGAGGAACGATGCCTGGCGGTGCATTGCGCACGAGCCGTCAACGACTCCAGCGCCACCCTCCTGGAACGTGGTGGTTGCGATGGACGCAACGTCACCGACGTAGTCAGCGTTCTTGATGATCTTGCCAGCCTCGGCGATTGCCGTTGCTACTGCAGGGTCGTTGAATGGGATGTCGTGTGAAACCCATGCGTCATAGGTTTCTGCGTCAGCGGTACGAAGCATGATGTCTTCCATCCAGTCCGTTCCGGGCCATCCGGTAGCTTCACCGGAACCGAAACCGACACACCAAGGCTGAACGGTTCCGTCAGCTGCGATGGTGTCGGAGAGAGCCAAGAGCTCGTCCCATGTCGTGGGGATTTCCCAGCCGTTGTCTGCGAACGTCTTGGGCGAGTACCACACGAAGGACTTCACGTTTGCACCGAGAGGTGCGCCGTAGAAGGTTCCGTCGACGGTTCCGTAGTTCTTCCAGTCGGGCGAGTAGTTGGTGTCGACCGATGCCTCAACGTCTGCAGGTGCTGCAACGAGGCCGTTACCTGCGAACTTGGCGAGAAGACCGGGCTGGGGGAAGATTGCCAGGTCGGGGGCTGTTCCACCCTCAACGCGAACGGCGATCTGTGCTTCGAATTCCTGCGTACCGTTCCAGTTAATGGTGATGCCGGTGCACTCTTCGAATTCAGCGAACGACTCGACGAACAACGCCGCTTCGGGATCGATGATGGTCGTGTAGATTTCTACCTCGGTGCCTTCGTGACCTGCATAAGCTTCGTAAGCACCGCAGTCTGCGGCACCTTCTTCACCTGCAGGAGCACAACCAGCGAGCGCGAGGGCTGCTACGGCTACTCCGGCGACAGCGCCGAGAGTACGACGTCGTGATGACCTCAATGTAGTCTCCTATTTATCAGTTTTTGCCACACGGGAGTGTAGCGATTCAAGGCTAACATTTCGCGACGGATTCTCATTGTGGAAACGGTTTCAGTTCGGTAACGATTCCCGCTCAACGGGGCATATTTCCCTGCACTTAGCCACAAAAAACGTGGGGCCCGACCGAAGTCGGACCCCACGAAAGGTGAAGTAGAGACTACTTCTTGACCTTGGTCACCGTGCCGGCGCCGACGGTGCGGCCACCCTCACGGATAGCGAAGCCGAGGCCCTCTTCCATCGCGATGGGCTGGATGAGAGTAACAGCCATGTCGGTGGTGTCACCGGGCATGACCATCTCGGTGCCAGCTGGCAGCTCGATGACGCCAGTTACGTCCGTGGTGCGGAAGTAGAACTGGGGGCGGTAGTTGGTGAAGAACGGGTTGTGGCGTCCGCCCTCTTCCTTGGAAAGGATGTAGGCGGTTCCATCGAACTCGGTGTGAGGAGTGATCGAGCCAGGCTTGACAACAACCTGTCCGCGCTCAACATCTTCACGCTTGGTTCCACGGAGAAGAAGACCACAGTTCTCGCCAGCCCATGCTTCGTCGAGCTGCTTGTGGAACATTTCGATTCCGGTCACAGTCGTCTTCTGGGTTGGGCGGATTCCGACGATCTCAACTTCGGAGTTGATTCCGAGAGTTCCACGCTCGGCGCGACCGGTAACAACCGTTCCACGACCAGTGATGGTGAAGACGTCTTCGATTGGCATCAAGAACGGCTTGTCCTTGTCGCGAATTGGGTCCGGAATCGAGTTGTCAGCAGCTTCCATGAGCTCGACAATCGATTCGGTCCACTTGGCGTCGCCTTCGAGTGCCTTGAGGCCCGACACGCGAACAACAGGTGCGTTGTCGCCGTCGAAGCCCTGGCTCGAAAGGAGTTCGCGAACCTCAACCTCAACGAGTTCGAGGATTTCCTCGTCGTCGACCATGTCGGACTTGTTCAGTGCGACCATGAGGTAGGGAACACCAACCTGCTTGGCGAGAAGAACGTGCTCACGGGTCTGAGCCATGGGGCCGTCAGTGGCGGCAACCACGAGGATTGCACCGTCCATCTGAGCAGCTCCGGTGATCATGTTCTTGATGTAGTCAGCGTGGCCTGGTGCATCAACGTGTGCGTAGTGACGCTTGGGGGTCTCGTACTCAACGTGCGAGATGTTGATGGTAATACCGCGCTGACGCTCTTCTGGAGCGGAGTCAATCGACGAGAAGTCGCGGACGACGTTGACAGCCGAAGGGTACTTCTCTGCGAGAACCTTCGAGATTGCTGCGGTCAGAGTGGTCTTGCCGTGGTCGACGTGACCAATCGTTCCGATGTTTACGTGAGGCTTGTTGCGCTCGAACTTGGCCTTAGCCACTGGGTCCTCCTAGGACGTTCGGTTTTTGACCGGACTTTCCGGGCAAAAGATTACTTAAAGGATATGAAGTTGTAGTTTATCGCGTCTCGACGGGTGTCGTCACGCGAGGAGCTCAGTCGCCCTTGCTCTTCTGGACGATCTCGTCGGACACAGCCTTCGGGACCTCCGCGTACGTCTCGAACGTCATCGAATACACTGCGCGACCCGAGGTCTTCGACCGCAAGTCACCAACGTATCCGAACATTTCCGAGAGAGGAACCAGTGCACGGACAACCTTGACGCCGGTGGCGTCGTCCATGCTCTGGATTTGCCCACGTCGTGAGTTCAGGTCGCCAATTACGTCTCCCATGTACTCTTCCGGCGTACGCACCTCGACCGCCATGAGCGGTTCGAGGAGAATTGGATCTGCCCGTCGAGCGGCTTCTTTGTAAGCCATCGATCCGGCGATCTTGAACGCCATTTCGGACGAGTCCACATCGTGCGACTGTCCATCAACGAGCGTTGCCTTGACACCAACAGTCGGGAAGCCCGCGAGGACACCCACCTGCATCGCGTCTTGAATTCCCGCGTCTACGGCGGGGATGTATTCACGAGGAACGCGTCCACCGGTGACGGCGTTGACGAATTCGTAGTGAGATTCCGTGGTGACTTCCATCGGCTCGATGGTCATCTGAACCTTTGCGAACTGACCAGAACCACCCGTTTGCTTCTTGTGGGTGTAGTCGTACTTCTCGACCGACTTCTTGATCGTTTCGCGGTAGGCAACCTGAGGCTTTCCGACGTTGGCTTCAACACCGAATTCGCGCTTCATGCGATCAACGAGGATGTCGAGGTGGAGTTCACCCATTCCCTTGATGACGGTCTGACCGGTTTCCTGGTTGAGTTCCGTGCGGAAGGTCGGGTCTTCTTCAGCGAGCTTCTGAATCGCAAGGCCGAGCTTTTCCTGGTCGGCCTTAGTCTTGGGCTCGATCGCGACCTCGATGACGGGCTCGGGGAACGTCATTGATTCGAGGACAATCGGGTTGGCCGGGTCGCAGAGCGTGTCACCGGTCGTGGTGTCCTTGAGTCCGATGACGGCGTAGATGTGACCAGCGGTCACCGAGTCAACCGGGTTCTCCTTGTTGGAGTGCATCTGGAAGATCTTGCCGATGCGCTCTTTCTTGTCTTTCGTCGAGTTGATGACCTGCTCACCAGAGTTCAACTTGCCCGAGTAGACGCGGATGTAGGTGAGGCGCCCGAAGAAGGGGTGCACGGCAATCTTGAACGCGAGAGCAGCGAACGGCTCTGTCGACTCAGGCTTGCGCGAGTGGTGCTTCTCGGGGTCGCGAACGTCGAGTCCGTCAACAGCCGGGACGTCGAGAGGCGACGGGAGGTAGTCGATGACGGCGTCGAGCATCGGCTGGACACCGCGGTTCTTGAACGCAGAGCCGCAGAGAACGGGATACGCTTCGCCGGCAATCGTGAGCTTACGAATCGCGCCCTTGATTTCGGGGATCGTGAGGTCGACTCCGCCGATGTACTTCTCGAGCAAGTCATCGTCTGCTTCTGAAATGGCTTCAACAAGCTGGGCACGGTATTCGTTTGCCTTGGCGAGCATGTCGGCGGGAATTTCCTGAACCTCATACTGAGCGCCGAGGGTAACGTCACCCTTCGAGTCACCCTGCCAGACGAGCGCACGCATTTCGATGAGGTCGACGACGCCAACGAAAGTCGATTCAAACCCGATGGGGAGCTGAATGACGAGCGGCTTCGCGCCGAGACGCTTGATGATGGTGTCGACGGTGAAGTAGAAGTCAGCGCCGAGCTTGTCCATCTTGTTGACGAAGCAGATGCGAGGAACGTTGTACTTGTCAGCCTGACGCCACACGGTCTCGGACTGAGGCTCAACACCCTCTTTACCGTCGAAGACTGCAACAGCACCGTCGAGGACGCGGAGCGAACGCTCCACCTCTACGGTGAAGTCGACGTGGCCCGGGGTGTCAATGATGTTGATCTGGTTCTTGTCCCAGAAACAGGTGGTCGCAGCTGAGGTGATCGTGATGCCGCGCTCTTGCTCTTGCGCCATCCAGTCCATGGTTGCGGCACCGTCGTGTACTTCACCGATTTTGTGGGT
>CAXNHY010000046.1:0-6406 GCA_964202425.1 Microbacteriaceae bacterium MWH-Ta3
GCTGCGGACTTCGACATATCGGCAGCAAGATCTCTTGCCCGTTCCGCGAAAGCTGGCGCAAGCGGCTTTGCCAAAGCCTGCACGGCAGCGCGGAATGCTAAGCGCGTGAGTTCAGCGGAGAGCCTCTCTAATATCTCTGCTCGGTCAAACAGCGCGCATGCCGCATAGCCGATCCCTCTGTTGGATACGGGGGTCACAAGTCGCCGATTGCTGCGTCAACGAGTAGTGCTTCAACCCGCGCACGGTAGCCGTCGATAACCGCATCGAACGCGATTCGCGCAGAACCCCACCAATCCGTCCGGCCGCTCAGGGCTTCCAAACCGAGAACAACCCCGTGAAGTTCGTGCGTGAAGGAGCTAGAGCCGAAGTGCATCACGGTGCCATCGTGTCGCGTCGGGACCACCGCTGTGTGCCGTGAGTTGACACTGGGGAAATGCTGTGATGTCCCGCCCAATGTGGAGAAATTGGGGAGAATAGAAGTATGGCGCTTTCACCACAACCTCTTAGCCCGCTTGACGGTCGCTATCACGGAGCCGTGGAGGAACTCAGTCAGCACCTCTCAGAGGCTGGCCTCAATCGGGCTCGAGTGCACGTTGAAATTGAGTGGCTGATTCGCCTTGCTGAGGAGGGTGTTTTCGATTCACAACTTTCCGGCCGCGAAATCATGTCGCTTCGGGACGTTGTCGCCAGTTTTAGTGACGCCGATGTTGAGCACATTGCACAGTATGAATCGACAACGAAGCACGATGTCAAGGCGGTCGAATACGTCGTGCGTGACCACCTCGAGCGCCTTGGGCTCTCACGGCTCGCGGAACTCACGCATTTCGCGTGCACGAGCGAAGACATCAACAATCTGGCTTACGGAATCACGCTGTCCGCGGCGATTCGCGATGTGTGGCGGCCGGCGCTGACAACCCTCGTGAATTCGCTGACTTCCCTTGCCAAGGCCGAGCGCGACACCCCGATGCTCTCCCGGACCCACGGTCAGCCAGCGACGCCAACGACCTTTGGCAAAGAGATGGCTGTTTTCGTTTACCGAATCACGCGAGTAGCAAACGATCTCGACGCTATTCGCCTCACGGGAAAGTTCTCCGGCGCCACGGGAACCTTTTCCGCTCACACCGTCGCCGCACCCGAGGTTGATTGGCTTCGCATCTCGCGCGAGTTCGTTGAGTCTCTTGGGCTTGAATGGAACCCGCTCACAACCCAGATTGAGTCGCACGATTCACAGGCCGCGGTGCTTCAGAAAATCGGACACATCAACCGAATCCTGCACAACCTGTGCACCGACATCTGGACGTACATTTCAAACGGCTTCATCACTCAGATTCCCGTCAAGGGGGCGACTGGTTCGTCGACAATGCCGCACAAGGTGAACCCGATACGTTTCGAAAACGCTGAAGCGAACCTGGAGATCGCGACGGCGCTCGGGGACGCTCTTGCCGCGACACTGGTCACGTCACGCATGCAGCGCGACCTCACAGACTCAACCACACAGCGCAACCTCGGAGTTGCGATTGGTCACAGCCTGCTCGCTATCAAAAACATCATTCAGGGACTCGATGAGATCTCCGTCAATCGCTCAGCGATACTCGCTGATCTCGACGAAAACCTCGAGGTTCTGGCCGAAGCGATTCAGACAGTGCTTCGCGCCGAACGTGCAGCCGGAACCACAACGATTGATAACCCTTACGAACTACTCAAGGGGTTGACGCGTGGGCAGAAGTTGACTGCTGATGACCTCCGAGACTTTATCGAAGGACTTGACATGTCATCCGCGGGAAAGGCTCGATTGCTCCAGCTGACACCGGCTAGTTACACGGGTCTGGCGTCGCGGATGGTCGATTTTCTCAACTAAGTGACCCGTCTGGGTCCTAAATGTCGTGAGGGTTTTCGCTGCGCGGTGGCAATTGCGGGCTCGTTGCGAGGACAAGCATGGCCAACATCAGAATCGTCACGATAAAGGCGACTCCGGCGAACACCGCGGACATCGCGAAGTCTTTCGTCACCATCATGACAATCGCGCCGACAAAAACCGTTACGGCAATGGAGATTCCTACCAATTCGAGCGGACGTGACTTTTCACTTCGTGACACGCGTAGTCTCCTTCTGGGTTTTGCGGATTAGGTCGTCGAGTTGACGAATGATGGTGAAGATTCCGATCACGATTGCCCAGACGCCGATTGCGCCCGTCGCATGCCGAGTGTCGAGGTCGGTGATTGTGACAAGGACGGTCAGTGTGATGACGAGGGCTGCGGAGAACACGGATGAGATGAATTCTCGTCGCAGTGCAGCCCGGATTCCTTCGAGAGTGACCAGTGCGATCGCGAGCGATAGCGCTGACTGCGGGCTCAGTCGATCGGCGATGAGACCGAGCAGAGTTGCAATCGCGAAGATGGCGTGCGTCCACCAGGCAATTCGACCAATCGAAGTGCGAACGTCGTCGCGAAAGGCGAGGGAAACAACGGCGATGCCTAGGGCCCACCAAAGCCCAACGAGATTTCCGTGGTCAGAATCAAAGGCGATGAGTACACCCGTGAGCACGAATGCAGCGGGGCGGCCGAGCCGGCGGAGGTGCGGCAGTGTGAACGTGACCACTCGCGCGATGTTGTGCCCCGGTTTTGTTGCAGGAGAATCAGGCTTTTGCACTTCCCCTGAGCGAGAACTGACGCGAGATTGTTTCACGTGTCAAGACTATGCGTGTGGTTGAGTCGGTCGAGACGATGCTAAAGATTTGCTAAATCGCTGAAGCGCGAGAACGCACCCTCGAACAACACTGTGAGCGTTTTCGTTGCACCGTTTCGATGCTTCGCAACGATCAACTCGGCGTTGTTGTTCGCGTCGCCGCCATCGGCGTGCCGGTCGCGATGGAGCAGGATCACGATGTCTGCGTCTTGCTCGAGCGATCCGGACTCGCGAAGGTCAGAGAGTTGGGGCTTCTTGTCGGAGCGCTGTTCTGGTCCTCGGTTGAGCTGCGACAGTGCGATAACGGGAACGTCGAGTTCTTTCGCGAGAAGCTTGAGCGAGCGCGAGAATTCAGATACTTCCTGCTGTCTGCTCTCCACGCGCTTGCCGGATGACATCAGCTGCAAGTAATCAATGACAATCAGTTTGAGCCCGTGCTGCTGCTTCATTCGGCGGCACTTCGCCCGAATTTCGACGAGCGTGAGGTTCGGGCTGTCATCGATGTAAAGCGGTGACTCGCTGAGGTCGGCTTGCTTCTTGGTGATCTTGGTCCAACCCTGTTGGTCGATTGTTCCGTTGCGCATTTTGTTGAGGAAGATGCTTGTCTCCGCCGCCAAGAGGCGCATCGCGATTTCCGAGCGTGACATTTCGAGCGAGAACAACACCGTCGGTTGCTTTGCCCTGATCGCTGCGCTTCGAGCGATGTCGAGGGCAAGGGTGGATTTTCCCAGCGCTGGTCGTGCCGCAATGAGGACCAACTGGCCAGGGTGAAGTCCGTTTGTCAGTTCGTCGAGGTCGCGGAAGCCGGTCGGGATTTCAATGTGGGCACCGTTGCGCCCTGCGATCTTCTCCATGTCGTCGATTGCGACGCTCAGCGCGTCAGCGACACTGGACGCATCGTTCGAGTTTGCGAACCGGCCGATGGAGAAGATTTCTGCTTGCGCTTCGTTGACGAGATCAACGGGTTCGCCCTGGGCGGCGAAACCCATCTGGGTGATTCGAGTTCCCGATGACACAAGCCCCCGAAGGATTGCTTTGTCTGCGACGATACTCGCGTAGTACGTTGCGTTCGCAGCCGTGGGCACGTATGACGTCAGTGTGTGGAGGTAATCGGCTCCGCCCGCCTTTTGGAGGCTCCCGTTTTTCGTGAGCTGTTCTGCGACGGTGATTGCGTCCGTGGGCTGCCCTTTGGAGAAAAGCTCGATCACCGCGTCGTAAATCGATTCGTGTTTCGGCAGATAGAAATCCGCTCCTCGAACAAGCTCGGAGACTTCACCGACGATGTCGCGGGAGAGCATCATGCCTCCGAGCGTCGACATTTCAGCAGCAACGTCGTTGGGTGGTACGCGGTTTTCGCCGAAACCTTCGGGGACTAGTTCAAGCTGTGGTCCGGCCACGTGATCACCTCCTGCTGGTGTGAATTGTCGGGGAGTCTTCAGTATGCGCCCGCCCACCGACAGCAATGGATGCCACGCGGAATACTCCTCGCTGAACGCTAGGGATTGCACGACAATTTCGCAAACGGGGCTGTTGATAAACATGGGGATGACCTGTGAAACACGCCGTACAGCCCTGTTGATAGATGGATGATAACTGTGCACAACTTATGTGAACAATGGGGAAATTAGCGCCCTGACCGAGTGTTTTCCTGAATTTCGGACTGTTGACAAGGTTGTTTAGAGTTAAGGTTGAACCTTTACCCTGTCCACAGCCACGCACTTGTCATTTAACGCACTTTCGCCCCCGCAACAGCGTCGCGAGGGCGAAAGAAAAGGGGCGAAAAACCTACTTCTTCGCAACAACCTTCAGTGCGAGCGTGGCGACGACACCATCGTGAAGCTTGACGGTTGCGGAATACGCACCCGTTGCCTTGATGGGGGTTCCCAGCTCGATTGAGCGCTTGTCGATCTGTCCGAGCCCGGCAGCTTCAACCGCGTCAGCGATGTCAGCGGTCTTGACCGAACCGAACAAGCGGCCCTCCGCCCCAGCCGAAGCGGGCACGGTGATGGTTGCGCTTTCGATCTTCGACTTGAGCGCCTGGGCGTCGTCGAGCGAAGCGAGTGCGCGAGCTGAACGGGCTGCCTTGATGTCCGTGACCTGCTTCTCGCCACCGCGAGTCCACACGATCGCGAACCCCTGAGGAACGAGGTAGTTACGGGCGAACCCGTTCTTGACCTCGACGACATCACCGGCTGAACCGAGGCCTGAGACCTCGTGAGTGAGAATGAGCTTAGCCATGCGATATCCCCTAACGTCCGGCGCCGGCGTAAGGAAGAAGTGCCATCTCGCGCGCGTTCTTTACTGCACGGGCGATGAGGCGCTGCTCCTGGACGGACGCACCCGTGATGCGGCGCGAACGAATCTTGCCGCGCTCAGACACGAACTTGCGAAGTGTTGCGACGTCCTTGTAGTCAATGACGTCGATCTTGATTGGGCGCGGTGGTGGGAGAGCCTTTGCTCCCTTTCCAACGCGGGGCTTACGGCGATCGCCGGTTGCCTTACCTGCCATAGTTTTTCCTTACCTAGAAGTTAATGTGAATTAGAACGGAGTTTCGTCTGCTGGAGGTTCGCCCTGTGCCCACGGATCTTTGTCCGCTGCTACAGGAGTTCCCCACTGGTCGCCGCCCGTCGGTGCTGTCCAGCCGGAATTATCCGAACCGCCGACTGCACCACCGGATCCGCCAGCCGCACGCGTCACCGACGCGGTTGCGTAACGAAGCGATGGACCGATTTCGTCGACCTCGAGTTCGATCGAGGTTCGCTTTTCGCCCTCTTTCGTCTCGTAGGAACGCTGGCGAAGACGGCCCGTCGCGAGAACGCGCGAGCCCTTCGTGAGCGAACCAGCTACGTGCTCCGCGAATTCACGCCACACGCTAGCGCGGAGAAACAGCGGTTCGCCGTCTTTCCACTCGTTCGACGCGCGGTCGAACGTGCGAGGGGTTGACGCAATCGTGAAGTTCGCGACAGCAACGCCGTTCTGCGTGAAACGCAATTCGGGGTCGGCGGTGAGGTTTCCGACGACCGTGATGATCGTGTCGTTAGCCATGGTGACTACTCAGCTACCGCAGCGAGTCGAGCAACAGCCTCGTCTGCACGGAGAACCTTGGTGCGCATGATTGACTCGGAGAGTCGAAGCTGGCGCTCAAGTTCCTGCGTAGTTGCAGGGTCTGCCGTGAAGTTGACGATGGTGTAAATGCCTTCGCTCTTCTTCTGGATCTCGTAAGCGAGACGGCGACGGCCCCAGTAATCGACGTTGTCGATGGTTCCGCCTCCGGTGGTGATGACGCCGAGAAACTTCTCGATCATCGGTTGAACGGTGCGATCTTCGACCTCGGGGTTGACGATCACCATTAGTTCATATGGATGCATAAATAACCCACCTCCTCTGGACTCAGCGGCCACAGACTTTCTGTAGCAGGAGGGTTGTGCTTCCCGTTGCCCCAAAGGACAACCCTCCAACAATAGCCGAGCAAGCGTGGTTAAGCCAACCCCTGTTGTGAAGCCCATGCGCGAAGTCGCTTTTCGGCTTCGTCCGCTCCGAGAGGCCCTTCATCAAGTCGAAGTTCGAGCAAGAAACTCCAGGCGTCACCGACCGCTCTGCTTGGACCGATTCCGAGAATCGCCATGATTTGCTCTCCGTCGAGATCGGGCCGGATCGCATCAATTTCTTCGCGCGCACGGATGTCAATGATTCGTGCTTCCAAATCGTCGTAGGCCTTAC
>CAXNHY010000047.1:0-6397 GCA_964202425.1 Microbacteriaceae bacterium MWH-Ta3
CGGCACTGCATTCCGACGACGTCACGATTGGGAAGTGCAAGCTCAAAGGTTTCTTCGACGGTGACAATGCGCTCGCCCTCTGCGAGCTCGCCACACAGCGCCGTCAGCATTGTCGTCTTTCCGGCCTGAGTTGCGCCAGCAACGAGCACTGAGGCTCCGTCGCGAACACGCCGCCGAACATTCTCGGCGACGTGCTCCGGCAGCGAGCCGGCAGCGACCAATTGCTCGAGCGTTCGAATCGAACGAGAAAACTTGCGAATGTTGACGCTCCATTCGCCCCTAGTGATGGGCGGGATGACGACGTGGAGCCTAGAACCGTCGGGGAGCGACGCGTCGACAAACGGTTGCGAATAGTCGATTCGACGCCCGGTTGAGTGGAGCATGCGTTCAACGAGAGTCATGATGACATCGCGCGGGATCGTGAGCGACGTGAGGACGTGCCGTCCGTCACGGGCAATAAAGACGCCACTCTCCCCGTTCAGCCAGATTTCTTCAACGGTCGGATCGTCGAGAAGTGTCTGGAGATCACCAAAGCCGTCGATGTGCGAGCTAATCTCGGCGACATCGATGTCTTCTCCGGCAGACCACCAGAGTGCTTGCTCTCCGGCGCGGGTCAATTCCGCATTGATGGCATCGCGAGTGCCAGCGCCGCGCGCGACCGCCTCCCTGACACGAGCGACGACATCTCGGGCGGATTCCATGCTGCCACCATGACAAAACCCGGGCAGCGACCCCGGGCTTTGTCCACAACTCGTGGCGAACTACGCCTTGGGAATGAAGGTGTACTTCGTCGTGAGGTACTCCTCGATGCCTTCAGTTGATCCTTCACGACCGATGCCGGACTGCTTGACACCACCGAACGGCGCAGCCGCGTTGGACACGAGGCCCGTGTTGAGCCCCATCATTCCCGTTTCGAGCTTCTCGATGAGTCGCTGACCCCGGTTCAGATCATTCGTGAACGCATACGAAATCAGACCGTACTCCGTGTCGTTGGCCATGCGAATGACCTCGTCCTCGGTGTCGAACTCGATAACCCCGAGAACTGGGCCGAAAATCTCCTCGCACAAGAACCGCGTGTCCGCGTGGATGTTGGACAGTACGGTCGGTTGAAAGAAGTTTCCGGAGCCGTCGACACGGCTGCCGCCCGTGAGCACTGTGGCGCCGAGCGCAACCGCGTCGTCGACGAACGCTTGACTTGATTCGACGGCTTTCGCGTCAATGAGGGGCCCGATCGAGACGCCGTCTTCAGTGCCGCGACCAATCGTCATCGCGGCAACACGCTCAGCAACCTTTTTCGAGAACTCTGCTGCGACACCCTTTTGCACGAAGACTCGGTTCGCGGCGGTACACGCCTGCCCGATGTTGCGGAACTTCGCAATCATGACTCCGTCGACAGCTTTGTCGATGTCGGCGTCGTCAAACACGATGAATGGTGCGTTTCCGCCGAGCTCCATCGACGTGCGCAGGACATTGTCTGCCGCCTGCTTGAGGAGGACTTTCCCGACCTGAGTTGAGCCGGTGAACGACAGTTTACGAAGGCGCGGGTCATGAATGATTACGGGCGACACATCGCGCGAGCGGCTTGTCGTGATAACGCTGACGACTCCCTTGGGGACTCCTGCTTCTTCGAGCAGTGCGGCGAACATCAGGGTTGTGAGAGGAGTCAACTCGGCTGGCTTGATGATGGCGGTGCACCCGGCCGCAATCGCCGGCGCAATCTTTCGAGTTGCCATCGCGAGAGGGAAGTTCCACGGGGTGATGAGGAAACACGGTCCGACCGGACGCTTCGACACAACCATCGTTCCCGTGCCCTCAGGGTTCGGGCCGTAGCGACCGTTGATGCGAACAGCCTCTTCTGCGAACCAGCGAAGGAACTCGCCGCCGTACGTCACTTCACCCTGCGCTTCAGCGAACGGCTTGCCCATTTCCATCGTCATGAGGAGCGCAAACTCGTCGCGTCGCTCAATGAGAAGTTCCCACGCCTTTCGCAGAATCTCGCCGCGAGCACGGGGGGACGTGTTGCCCCACTCTTCCTGCACAGCCGCGGCTGAGTCAATCGCCTTTTTCGCGTCTGCCTCCGAGGCGTCGGCAATGGTCGCGAGGTGGGCGCCGGTCGCTGGATCAGAGACATTCAGCGTCTTGCCGCCTTCAGCGTCGACCCAGTCACCACCGATGAGGAGCTGGGTGGGGATTGACTTGAGAAGATCCGCTTCTGAGCGCATCGTTCACATCCTTTCGGGACTGGGCGAACGCAGACGTTTTAACTCTACGCCTTTGCACACCGACATAAACTGTATTCATAGGCGGGTGTGGTGAAATTGGTAGACACGCAGGATTTAGGTTCCTGTGCTTCGGCGTGTGGGTTCGAGTCCCTCCACCCGCACACAACAGAGAGTAAACAATGACAATCGCTAGCGGTCTGTTCGATTCCCAGGCAATCATCGAGGGAGCTGGAGTGTGGGCTGTCGTTGTTGTTGCCGCCATTGTCTTTGTCGAAACAGGCCTCCTCATCGGTTTCCTCTTGCCGGGAGACACTCTGCTTCTCATCACCGGCGTTTTGACCTTCCAGGGAACAATCACGCAACCGATTTGGGTCGTCAGTCTTGTTCTCATCGTCGCCTCGATCGCCGGAAATCAACTGGGCTACCAGATTGGAAAAATCGGGGGACCCGCTGTCTTCAGAAAGAGCGAAGGCGGACTTCTCTCTCACAAGAGCGTTGAACGCACGGAAGCCTTCTTCCTTAAGTGGGGGCCACTCTCGCTCACAATCGGGCAATACGTTCCGATCGTTCGCACCCTGCTCCCCGTCGCTGCGGGTATTGGCCGCATGAATCGTCGCACGTTCACCCTGTTCAACGCGCTCGGAGCTGTGCTGTGGGCTGGACTGCTCCCGATTTTCGGTTGGCTCGTTGCACACATCCCCGGAGTTGCCGAGTTAGTGACCGAATACATCGACCTCGTCCTGATTGGAGTCGTCGTCGTTTCGATTGGGTCTGTTGGTTTCCACTGGCTCAAAGAGCGACGGACAATCTCGGCTGAATCAGGCTCCAAGCGTTAGAGCAATCAATCCGCCGTTGATGACAATCACGACGACGGTGGCGATTCCCGCGAGGGTCCTCACCGCTGAGTGAGCGCGGTGCTCCCCCATGAGTCGCCGTGTGCCCGTGACGAGGATGAGCGGGACGAGAGCGAACGGAATCCCAAAACTCAAGATCACTTGGCTGACGATGAGCGCGAAGGTCGGCTCGACCCCCGCGATGAGGAGGACGAGGGCTGGGATCACGGTGATCACGCGACGCACAGTGGGAGCGACAGAGAAGTTCGTCAGCCCCGACATGATTTCGGCACCCGCGTATGCGCCGACTGCCGTCGACGCAAGGGATGAGGCAAGCAGCCCCACCGCAAACAGAATTGCTATCCCGATACCGAGCTCGTCGTTGAGGGCGGAATATGCCCCTGTCAGTGTTTCGGACTCAGTGTTGTCCCCCAGCACAGCTGCTCCAACGACAAGAAGTGCAATGTTGACGGCTCCAGCAATTGCCAACGCAACGGTCACGTCAATTTGAGTGGCGCGAAGCAACCTCGGAATATCCGCGCCGGTCGCTGCCGGGAAACGATCGCGGGAGAACGCGGAGTGGGCGTAAATCGCGTGAGGCATGACCGTCGCGCCCAGGATTGCCGCAGCGAGGAGCAGCGAGCCGGACCCTTCCAAACGTGGCACGAGGCCGCCGATAACGGCCCAGCCGTCAATGGGGTGGACAAACAGGCTCGCGGTGAAGCCGATGGCAATCACGACAATGAACAGTGCGATGACGCGTTCGAACGGCTTCGGGCCAAATCGTGATTGCACGCCGAGCAGACCGATGGAAACCGCACCGACGATGAGCCCGCCCAACCACAACGGCAAATCAAACAATAAGTAAAGGGCAACAGCGCCACCGATAACTTCGGCTACGTCGGTGGCCATAGCGACGAGCTCCCCCTGTACCCAGTAGGCGAATCGACCTGTTCGCGACTGGATTCGCTTTCCCATCACCTCGGGCAGGCTCAGCCCCGTCACAATCCCCAATTGCGCCGACAAGTACTGGACAACCCAGGCAATGAGATTGCCCATGACGACAACCCAGATCAGCAAATACCCGAACCGCGAACCGCCCGTGATGTTGGACGCAACATTGCCAGGGTCAAGGTACGCAACCCCGGCAACCATCGCGGGACCCAGCAACGAGATGATGGGGGGCGACACGGTTCGGTTGCGCACTACGCCAGTTTCTCCGCGATGTACCGGTTTATCGCAGGCGCAATCTTCCCCAGCGCACGGGCGCGGTGGCTCAGTGCAGCCTTGACGTTCGGTGACATCTCAGCAGAGGTCACCGTCACGTGGTCAGGGGCAAAAATGGGGTCATACCCGAATCCGTTCTCGCCCTTTTCCGCCATTCGCAGCTTCCCCGGCCATTCACCGATCTCGACACGCTCTCCCTGCGCGGTGACGAATGCGACTGCGCACACAAACTGCGCGTTTCGATTCTTCTTGCCCTTCATCGCGTCGAGGAGTGCCCGTCGATTCGCTTCGTCGGTGCCAGCCTCGGTGTATCGCGCGGAGTTGATCCCCGGTGCGCCATCAAGCGCGTCGACGCACACACCGGAATCGTCCGCAAGAGACGGCAACCCCGTTCGCGCAAAGGCGGCTCGCGCCTTGATGAGCGCGTTCTCGGCGAACGTCGAACCGTCTTCCTTCGGGGGTTTACTTGTCACCGGCTGGAGGTCGAGCGGAAATCCAATGAGCGGAAGAAGTGAGCGGGCAATCTCCTCAACCTTGTGCGCGTTGTGAGTCGCAATAACGATTGTCGTCGGGGGCTCAGCCGATTCTTCGACATCATCGAGGTCGTCTTCTTTTCGCATCAGCCACCCACCGCCAACGTCGCAGCCTGAATCTCCGTGAGTTGCGCGGTTCCGTTGAGTGCGAGAGTGAGGAGCTGGTCGAGTTCTGCGCGATCGAACGGCACTCCCTCAGCGGTTCCCTGCACTTCAACAAAGAGCCCACGGCCCGTCGCAACAACGTTCATGTCGGTCTCGGCGCGGACATCTTCGGTGTATTGCAGATCAAGCATCGGCTCGCCGTCGATAATGCCGACGCTAATGGCTGCGACGGAATCAACGATGGCCTTTGCGTTTTTTGCAATGAAACCCTTTTCGCGGCCCCATTCGATTGCGTCGGCGAGGGCGATGTATGCACCCGTGATGGCCGCCGTTCGCGTTCCACCATCGGCCTGCAGAACATCGCAGTCGATAACAATCGTGTTTTCTCCAAGAGCTTTCATGTCAACAACGGCGCGGAGGCTGCGGCCGATGAGGCGAGAAATCTCGTGGGTGCGACCACCGATTTTTCCCTTGACGCTTTCGCGGTCGTTGCGGTCATTCGTCGCGCGTGGAAGCATCGCGTACTCGGCGGTGACCCACCCCTTGCCTTTGCCGACCATCCAGCGCGGAACACCGTTCGTGAACGAGGCGGTGCAGAGCACCTTGGTGTTTCCGAACGAAATCAACGCGCTACCTTCGGCCTGCGCCGACCAACCCCTCTCGATGACAACCGGGCGAAGCTCGTCGTTCGTGCGACCGTCGATGCGGCTCATTATTTCTCCTCGTTGATGTCAGCGATAGTTGGAATGGTTCCCGTGGGAAAAGCGTCGACACGGTTTACTTCGAGCCCGAGAAAACGGTGAGCGAGCGTTTCGAAGCGAGCCGTGTCATCCCCCGTGGTTTCGAACGAGTGCGTCGGGGCAGACGAATCAGTGCGCAGAAGGTTGTGGCTGACGAGCGACTGATACACCTCGAAGGCGGTGGCATCGGCACTCGACACGAGTGACACGTCGGGTCCCATCACGTACTGGATTGCGGCCGAAATCATCGGGTAGTGGGTGCAACCGAGAACGACCGTGTCGACCTTCGCATCCTTGAGGGGCTGAAGATAGTCACGTGCGACGGCGAACAGCTCGTCGCCGGTCGTCACCCCGGCCTCAACAAACTCGACGAACCGCGGGCACGCGGCTGCGGTGACCACAATCTCGGGGTCGGCGACGAACGAGTCCTGGTATGCCCGAGACTTTATCGTCCCTTCCGTACCAATGACTCCGATGCGCTTGGTTCGCGTTCGGGTTACCGCAGTGCGCACTGCCGGCTGGATGACTTCAATCACGGGAATACCGAGGCGATCCGAATACCGTTCTTTTGCATCGCGAAACATCGCAGCCGAGGCTGTGTTGCAGGCGATGACAAGAGCCTTGACACCCTGATCAGCGAGTGAATCGAGGAGGGCCAGAGCGTGGTCGCGAACCTCAGAAATTGGGAGCGGGCCGTAAGGGCCATTCGCCGTGTCGCCGATGTATCGAATTGATTC
>CAXNHY010000048.1:0-6373 GCA_964202425.1 Microbacteriaceae bacterium MWH-Ta3
ACCCCGCTGATTCCAACGACACCCGACTCAATGAGATTGTCTTCAAGACTTCGCTCAGAACGATGATTCGACGACCGGCGCGATGGGTCACGAACGATGTACCCTTCAACCCAAATTCGTCGAGATTCCTCATCGGTTGTGTTCATTCCGGTGATTCCGATGTGGGGAGACGTTTGCACGACAATCTGCCCAGCGTAGGAGGGGTCAGTCAACGTCTCTTGATAGCCGCTCATTCCGGTGTTGAAGACGATTTCGCCGACGGTGTCTCCAATTGCGCCGAACGAGAAGCCGTCGAAGAACCGTCCGTCCTCGAACACCAGTGTCGTGTTGTGCTTCATCAACGCATCAGCTCCTCTGCGGCCACTACCAATCCGTCCCTCACCGTCTCTTTTCCATGGAAAATCGTTGAGATGACCCGCCCCGGGAGAGGGACGTTCTGAAAAGGGGAATTCACGCTGCGCCCAGCGAGACGATCCGCCGTCCAGGGAGTGGAAGGAGTTGGGTCGAACAGCGTGATATTTGCAACAGAGCCAACGGCGAGCGGCTTGTCGTAGCCAGGGATTCCCCCGATTTGCGCTGGTGTCGTCGATGCGACGCGCGCGATGTCCTGCCAGTTCATGAGACCCGTTTCGACGAGCGCCTTGGTCATCACCACGAGCGCGGATTCAAGCCCAACCATTCCGAACGCCGCGTCCGCCCATGTTCCTTCTTTCGCGTCAACCGAGTGTGGTGCATGGTCAGTTGCCACAATATCGATGGTCCCATCAGCAAGACCCAACCGAACAGCCTCAACGTCCTCAGCTGTGCGCAGTGGCGGATTCACTTTGAACAAATGTGAATACCCTCGAGCGAGATCCTCGGTTAGAAGCAGGTGATGAGGAGTCGCTTCAGCCGTGACGGTTATGCCGCGGCGCTTCGCCCAGCGAAGAACATCCACAGCACCTGCGGTCGAAACGTGGCATACGTGCAAACGGGCACCGACGGCTTCAGCGAGCAGGACATCGCGAGCAATGATTGCTTCTTCGGCGACAGCTGGCCAACCAGCGAGGCCAAGTTCGGTCGATACAACGCCTTCGTTCATCTGACTGCCAACAGTGAGTGACGGGTCTTGTGCGTGCTGGGCAACAACTCCCCCGAAAGTAGAGACGTATTCGAGTGCACGACGCATGAGCAGAGCGTCGGCAACGCACTTACCGTCGTCCGAGAAGACACTGACTCGTGCACGACTCGCTGCCATCGCGCCAATGTCAGCGAGTTGAAGGCCGTCGAGGTTCTGGGTCACGGCACCGACTGGGCGGACCGTGACGTATCCGGCAGCGACTCCTAGATCCAGCACGCGCTCAACCACCGCGGCGTTGTCAGCTACAGGGTTCGTATTCGCCATGGCGTGAACGGCGGTGTATCCACCTGCGGCAGCCGCCTGCGAGCCCGTTAGTACCGTTTCGGAGCTCTCACCGCCTGGCTCGCGAAGATGCGTGTGGAGGTCTACCAACCCCGGTAGCGCGATCAGCCCACTCGCGTCAATAACGCGATCAGCAGTGACCGCCGACTGGCCCTCACTGCTAATGACGCCATCAACCACCACAATGTCTGCGGTTTCGCCACCCATTTGCCGAGCTCCGCGTATCACAATCGTGGTCACCGACTACCTCCCATAAGTCTCTGTAGCACTGCCATTCGCGCAGCGACACCGTTCGTTACCTGTTCCGTCACGGTGGACTGCGCAGAGTCTGCGACGCTGCTCGAGATTTCTAGTCCACGATTCATTGGGCCCGGATGCATGACAATCGCGTTATCCCCCAGCTTTGCCAGGCGCGGTGCCGTCATCCCCCAGAATCGTGAGTACTCCGACTCGTTCGGGAAGAATCCACTGGACATCCGCTCCCGCTGAACACGGAGGGTCATCACAACCTGTGGGTCGGAGTCAAGCGCGTCGTCGAGTGTAGAGAATGTTTGCACGCCCATGCCAGCGAGCCCCCGAGGTTGTAGCGAAATGGGAGCGGCAACCGAAACAGTTGCGCCGAGAGTCGAAAGCAACCACAGGTTTGAACGCGCGACTCGCGAGTGGAGCACGTCACCGGCGATAACAACACTGACCCCCGTGAGGTCCCTCCCCTGAGATTTTGATCCGAGGAGGCGAGATCGAACAGTGTATGCGTCGAGTAGAGCTTGAGTTGGGTGCTCGTGAGTGCCGTCACCGGCATTCACGATGTGGGAGCCCACCCAACCACTGCGCACCACTGTTTCAGCCGACCCCGATTGAGCGTGACGCATCACAATCGCGTCGGCGCCCATAGCCTCAAGCGTCTTGAGCTTGTCCTTGAGGCTCTCGCCCTTCGACACGCTCGAACCAGCTGAAGTGAACGTGATGACATCGGCACCGAGTTCGCGAGCTGCGATCTCGAACGACAGCCGGGTGCGAGTGGAGTCCTCGAAGAATACGTTGGCAATCGTCATCCCCTGCAGTGCAGTTTTCGACGGGCCCTTGGTGGCACGAGCAACAGCCATGTCGTGGGTGGCGTCGAGTAGCGAGATCGCTTCCGTTTTGTCGAGTTCGCGCGTGGAGATGAAGTGTTTCACGCTATCGTCACCTCATCTGAATCGTCTACCTCAGAAAGGCAGACGTTGACGCGCTCGTCATGAGCAGACGGCAGGTTCTTGCCGACGAAGTCCGCGCGAATGGGAAACTCGCGGTGCCCACGGTCGACCAGCACGGCAAGCCTGACTATCGACGGCCGCCCCAGTGCGGTAATCGCGTCAAGAGCAGCCCTTGCCGTACGTCCAGTGAACAGAACATCGTCAACGAGAATCACCGTTGCGCCGTCGATTCCGTTGGCTGGAATCTCTGACGCACTCATCGAACGCGTTGGCGCGTCAACCAGGTCGTCTCGAAACTCGGTCACATCGAGTGTTCCGACGTCGATTCGTTGTGGTTCGATCTCGGCAACGTTTTGAGCAAGGCGTTTGGCAAGGTACACACCCCGCGTAGGGATGCCCAGAAAAAGCAGTCCCTGTGCGCCGCGCTGGGACTCAACTATCTCGTGAGCGATGCGTTTGAGCGCTCGATCAATATCTGGTTTGGTGAGGACAGTGCGTGCCATGTCACCCTACCTTTCCCGCCTCACAGGACGCTTTAAAGGTTGTGTTAGTTCACACTAGCGCAGGATCTACCGAGCGCGCGTAATCGCGCCCACGACACCCCCGATAAACCTGGCCGCGTCATCCGAACCGTATTCGTCGGCCAGCGCGAGCGCTTCCGCGCGGACAGCGTCCGCCGGTGTCTCTGAGTAGAGCAGCTCCCACGTAGCGAGTCGGAGAATTGCCCGGTCAACCGCAAAAAGTCTGGCAAGAGTCCAGTCCGTCAGGTTGGTCGACAGGACACGATCAATCTCGACGAGGTTGTCGTTGACACCGTTGACGAGCAGCACAACGAACCCCAGTTCAGTGAGAGGCTCACGCTTGGCAGTCTCGCGCGATTCATAGTCTGCAAGAGCTACGGAAAGATCCTGTCCACGCTGCTCAGCCGAATACAAGACGTCAAATGCCGCCTTTCTGGCCTTGCTGCGCGCTGACACTATTCGGTAACTCGACCGAGGTACGAACCATCTCGAGTGTCAATCTTGACTTTGGTGCCCTGTTCGATGAAAAGCGGCACCTGAATTTGATAGCCCGTTTCGACGGTTGCAGGTTTTGTTCCACCAGTTGAACGATCGCCCTGTAGGCCGGGTTCGGTATAGGTGATTTCGAGGATCACCGACGTTGGCAGCTCGATGTAGAGAGGCACATCGTTGTTCATTGCGAGTTGCACTGACTGGTTTTCCAGCATGAAGTTGACCGCGTCGCCCACGACGGCGCTTGACACCGTGACCTGATCGTAATCGGTGAGGTCCATAAACACGTAGCCGTCGCCGTCCTGGTAGAGGTACTGGTAGTCGCGGCGATCAACGGTTTCAAAATCGATTTTGGTACCGGCGTTAAACGTGCGGTCAACGACCTTCCCCGACATCACACTCTTCATCTTGGTTCGAACGAATGCGCCGCCCTTGCCCGGCTTGACGTGCTGGAAGTCGATTACGGTCCACAACTGGCCGTCAAGGTTGAGCACGCTGCCGTTTTTGATGTCATTCGTCGTTGCCATTGATATTCCCTTTGAGTTGATGTCTTCGATTGAAACTATTTGACGCCAAGAGCAGCGAGAGCGAGTCGGTACGATTCAACACCGAAACCGGCTATCACTCCCCGTGAGACTCCGGCGATCACCGAATTGTGGCGGAATTCTTCGCGTGCGTGTGGATTTGAGATGTGTACTTCGATGACCGAGAGCTCAGCCTGTGACACCATCGCCACGGCGTCTCGAATTGCGTACGAGTAGTGCGTGAAGGCGGCTGGATTGAGAACAACATCGCAGGATCCATCAATCGCTTCGTGCAACCACGAAATCATCTGCGACTCTGAATCGGTTTGTCGCACGTCGATTGAGGTCGTACTGGACGACATCGACTCCAGCTCCGACACGAGTTCGTCCCATGACACCGAGCCGTAAACGTCCGGCTCACGCGAGCCAAGGCGCGAGAGGTTCGGTCCGTTGAGAACGAGGATTCGACGCATAGGGAGAGCCTACCCAGCGATTTCTGAGTACGCCGCGAAGAGGAGCGACTCGTCAGCGACAGCCGTGACCGTCGGGCGCGCGATGTCATCGAGCATGACGAAACGAAGCGCTGCACCTCGAGCCTTCTTGTCACGACGCATCGTCGCGAGTAGCGATTCCCAACGTCCGGCTGGATAGGTCAAGGGAAGTCCAAGCAACGAGCCAAGAATATGCCTGTGGCGATCCACGACAGAATCATCCAGACCGCGAGTCATTCTCGAAAGTTCGGCAGCAAACACCATCCCGATGGACACAGCTGCTCCGTGCCGCCAGCGATAACGCTCTGCGTGCTCGATTGCGTGCCCGAGGGAGTGTCCGTAATTGAGAATCTCGCGCACGCCTGTCTCAGTGAAATCTTCGGACACGATGGTGGCCTTGACCTGAATCGCTCGGTGGATGACATCCAGGCCACTGTCTGAAAGGGGGTTGAGGGCAGCGTCAACATCCGCTTCGATCACATCCAAGATCAGTGGATCGGCTATAAAGCCTGCCTTGACGATCTCCGCAAAACCCGCCCTTGCTTCTGTTCCCGGCAATTCAGCGAGAATCTGAGTGTCGACAAGGACGACCGCAGGAGCGTGAAAGGATCCGACAAGGTTTTTGCCCTCAGCGGTGTTGATTCCGGTCTTGCCACCCAGCCCGGCATCGACAGCCGCAAGGATTGTCGTTGGAACCGTAATGAAGCGAACACCTCGGAGCCACGTTGCTGCGACAAATCCAGCGAGGTCTGTCGCAGCTCCCCCGCCGAGACCGATGACCGAGTCCGACCTGGTGAAATCCTGTTGGCCCATGATTCCCCAACAAAAGGCTGCGACCTCAACGCGTTTTGCGTCCTCGCTGTCTGGGATCTCTGCGAGCAGTACGTTGACCTGACCGGCAAGCTGATCTCTCACGGATTCCGCGAATCGCGCCATGGACGGTTGATGAACGAGAAGAGCCTTTGTGCCAGATGGGAGGTGGTTGACGATTTCCGACAGCGCACCCTCTCCAACGAGAACGTCGTACCCTCTCTCGCCTGTTACCGAAATCGTGTTCACGAAAGTGCCTCGAGCCGCGAATACAAACGGTCGACGTGGGAGTCCATCGTTCCGTGCGACGTGTCAATCTCGACGTCTGCGAGTCGTTGGTAAATCGGCATGCGCCGCTCAACAAGTGAAATCCACGACTCAACACCGTCGAGAAGTGGCCTTTTGTCGTTCGCGATTCGTTCCTCTACTGCCTCAGCGGACACTGTTACGAGAACGACCGTCTGGTCGGCGAGGTCACTCTGAGTGTCGAGATTCTCCACCGCACCTCCCCCAAGCGCCACGATCCCCTCAGTCTCAAGGGCAACCGTTACTGCTTGGCGTTCCCACTCCCGAAATCGCGCCTCACCGTGTGTTCCGAAAATCTCGCCAATCGGGCCGTGTTCGTTGACGATGAGTGAATCGGTATCGGTGAATGGAACTCCGAGCAACTTTGCGACCGACTTCCCCAGTCGACTCTTGCCCGCAGCGGGAGGCCCGATCAGCACTGCTACCGGCTTCATCAATTATCCCGCTGGGGGGAAATGCCATGCGGGATTGATGCGACGAATGAGTCGAGATTGCGTCTCGTCTCGGCGATCGAGTCACCACCGAATTTCTCAAGCACTGCCTCGGCAATGACAAGGAGAACCATCGCTTCGGCAACGACACCTGCGGCTGGCACTGCACAAACATCGGAACGCTGGTGATGAGCTGCTGT
>CAXNHY010000049.1:0-6366 GCA_964202425.1 Microbacteriaceae bacterium MWH-Ta3
GGCACCACGAACTTCGGAATCGTCGACCACATCGCCAGTGTCGCCGAGGTTGCACAAAGGCACACGACGTGGGTTCACGTCGACGGCGCTTACGGCCTCGCGGGGATGTTCGCCCCCACCACGAAGGCCTTCTTCGCTGGGATTGACAAGGTTGATTCGTTCATCGTCGACCCGCACAAGTGGCTATACGCACCATACGATTCGTGCGCGCTGATTTACCGCAACCCATCAATCGGTCGCGCTGCTCACACTCAGCACGCGTCCTACCTCGACGTGCTCACCGACACCGAGGAATGGAACCCGTCCGATTTCGCCATTCACCTGTCGCGCCGCGCACGGGGATTGCCGCTCTGGTTCTCGCTCGCAACACACGGTGTCGGGGCATATCGGGACGCCATCGAATCGAACAACATCGTTGCGCGCCAAATCGCCGACGTGATCCGAAACAGCGACCACCTCGAACTCGTTCGCGACCCGATGCTGTCTGTCGTTGTGTTTCGGCGTAGAGGTTGGACCTCCGAGGACTACAACGCGTGGAGTGACGAACTGTGGGAAGAGGGGAAGGCAGCATGCTTCCCGTCCAAATTCCGCGGCGAACCCGTCTTGCGCTTCGCCATCGTCAACCCTCGAACCACCCTCGACATTTTGATGGAACTCGTTGAAGGACTCAAAGGATAACCATGACAAACCGCTGGCCTGCTGAATGGGAGAAACACGACCGCACGTGGATGGCGTGGCCGTCGACCGGATACGCACTGGGTGAAACCGATGCCGAAGCAGACGAGGCTCGTGGGGCGTGGGCTGCTGTTGCCAACGCAATCGTCAAACACGAAGCAGTGTCAATGGTCGTTGACTCGGTTGCCGCTGACATCGCTCGGGAATGGCTCGACCCGAAAGTCGACATAGTTGTCGCACCCCTCGACGACGCGTGGATGCGCGACATCGGTCCAACCTTCGTGAAGAAACTCGACGGAACTGCCGTCGGTGTCGACTGGGTGTTCAACGGGTGGGGTGCACAGCCGTGGGCGACCTGGGAGAACGATGCCGCCATCGCGCAGACTGTCCTCTCGCACACCGATGCTGCCGTCGTTTCATCGCCGCTCGTCAATGAGGGCGGCGGCATTCACACGAACGGCGACGGCGTTGTTCTCGTCACAAAGACCGTGCAGCTCGATCCGGGTCGAAACCCCGGCTGGACGAAAGACGATGTCGAACGCGAGCTCTTTGACACGATCGGCGCTCGCCGTGTGGTGTGGCTTGAGCGCGGACTCACTCGCGACTATGACGAATTTGGCACCCGCGGACACGTCGACATTGTGGCCGCTTTTTGCAACCCGACGACGGTGTTGTTCCACGACCAGCGGAACCCAGAACACCCCGACTTTGAGGTGTCGGCCGAGGTTCGAACCCTCCTCGAAGCAGAAGGGTTCGATCTGATCGCGGTCCCGGCTCCACTCGTCCTCACCGACGACGAAGGCCCGGTCGACTACTCCTATATCAATCACTACATTTGCAACGGCGCTGTGATCATGTGCGGGTTCGGGGATCCCAACGACGAGGTGGCGCGCGAGATTCTCGCCTCGGTTTACCCTGGCCGAGTTATTGAAATGGTTGACGCCCGCCCGCTGTTTGCGCGCGGTGGAGGAATCCACTGCATCACACAGCAGCAACCCGCTTAGCCGCGAAACTCCCACACAATTCGGTGAGCATCCGAGTAGCCCCGATGGCACTTCGGACATGACTCCTTGCGGTGGTACGGCCGACGAAAGCGGTGGTACTCGTGTCCGGCCGGGCACAACCCTCGCCACGGAGCGCGGTCAAGCGCGATTGCGTTACTGTGCGTCACTCTTCCCGTGAACCCAATGGACGCAGCAATCGCTGACCATTCGCGAGAGTGCTTGTGGTGTTTCGGGGCGAGGGCGTGCGCAATCTCGTGCAGCATCACTTGTTCGCATTCTTCCGTCGACCACATCGCGCACAAATACTTGGACATCGAAATGGTTCGAGTTCCGTGGTTGCAAAGACCGCCGCGCTTCTTGGCGTTATCGAACCGAAACACCCACGGGGCTGAAGTGTCGCCAAGGTGAAATTCGATGAGCCGCTCGGCCATCGCCCGTACCTCGGTTAAGTCAGCCACGCGGTCAACCATAATTCGCGGAGGGAGCATCCGTGCTCACACACGCGCACCGAGTGCGGATCAGGTTCGAAACTGCTGCCGTCCGGGTGGAGGGGAGTCGATAGCGGTGGCGTCGGTGACGATTTTTCCAGAACCGGACCACTCGGCTGATTCAACCCCAGCCACGGTGAGCGCAGGGTGCGGCCCGAGTGGCGCAATCGTGCCAATCCACGGCTGAGGCTGATTGCTTGCGACGAGCACGACGTTGCCGAACCGCTTGGAGCGCATGACGCTCTGTTCTCCGGTCGCTGCAGCGTTGGCAAAAACATGTCTAAGCGTTGCGAGCTGGCTTCGCGCAAACTCAAGCGGTGGTCCATCGGCGACGTTGGCAACGAGCAGTCCGCGAGGGCTGAGCAATGACTGAGCTGCGCGGTAGAACTCAACGCTCGTGACATGAGCCGGCGTTCTCGCACCGCGAAACACGTCGACGACAATGAGGTCGATGTTTCCAGTGAGCCCGGGCGGGAGTGCTTCCATGACTGCGCGCGCATCGCCGTAGCGGCAGCGAATCGACGCACCGCGGGGCAACGGCAGGTGTTCGCGAACGAAGTCAATTAGCTCACGTTCGATTTCGACGACCTGTTGTCGCGATCCCTTCCTGGTTGCATCGATGTATCGGGGGACGGTCAGTGCACCGGCACCGAGGTGAAGGGCGGTGATTGCTTCTCCGCTCGGGAACGCCTTGTCGATGACATGTCCGATTCGCTGAATGTAGTCGAAGTGAAGTTCGGTGGGGTCTTCCGTGTCGACATGAGACTGCGGAGTGCCATCGATGGTGAGTGTCCACGAGCCTGGCCGCCACGCGTCGGCTGAGATTTCCGCAATCAAACCGCTGCCGATCATTCGGCGCTGAAACGTGCGGGTCATGTCACCATAATCGTTGCGAATTCGTGACTTTACAAACTCGAATTTGTCGTGTACCGTAGCAAGTTGCGCTTCATTCTGCTCTGGTGTCAAATTGCGGACACTCGAATTCCCGTAAATAGTGGCGGGAAAAGAACTGTGCTGGTCGCTTCGGTGATCGCTCTAGCGCGTCCCTATGCACACGTTACACAACTGGGCCCATCGCCCGTGAAGGACATTTCTGTGGCTGTTAAGAAGAAAACTCAAGGGACCGGGCGCGATGCAAATCGCGTGTCATTTGCCAAAGTCAGTGACGCACTGAAGGTACCGGACCTGCTCGCTCTTCAGACCGAAAGTTTCAAGTGGCTCATCGGAGAGGACGGCGCTGAGAAGTCCGGCCTCACAGAAATCTTCGAAGAGATTTCGCCGATCGAGAACGACACGATGCAGTTGTCGTTCACCAACCCGTACCTCGAAGACAAGAAGTACGAGCTCGACGAGTGCAAGGAACGTGGCAAGACATACGCCGCCCCGCTCTACGTCGAAGCCGAGTTCATGAACCACATGACGGGTGAGATCAAGACCCAGACCGTGTTCATGGGCGACTTCCCCCTCATGACCCCCAAGGGAACGTTCGTCATCAACGGAACCGAGCGTGTTGTCGTCTCGCAGCTCGTCCGTAGCCCCGGCGTCTACTTCGAGAAGGTCGACGACAAGACGACCGACAAGGACCTATTCTCCTGCCGCATCATCCCCAGCCGCGGTGCATGGCTCGAATTCGAAATCGACAAGCGCGACCAGATCGGTGTTCGCATCGACCGCAAGCGTCGCCAGTCCGTGACCGTCTTCCTCAAGGCTCTCGGAATGACGAGCGAGGAAATTCTCAAGGAGTTCCCCGGCTCGAACTCAATCCAGGTCACGCTCGACCACGACACAGTTCTTACCCAGGACGAAGCGCTCAAGGACATCTACCGCAAGCTGCGTCCAGGCGAGCAGGTTGCGACCGAAGCTGCGCGTTCGCTCCTCGACAACTTCTACTTCAACGCAAAGCGATTCGACCTCGCCAAGGTGGGCCGCTACAAGCTCAACCGCAAGCTCGGTATCGAGCTTCCCAAGGAAACGTCGGTGCTCACTCTCGCTGACATCAAGGCGACGATCAAGTACCTCATCGCGCTCCACGAAGGAGTTGCCTCGTTTGCCGGGAAGCGTGACGGAAAGTCCATCGAGGTCCGTCTCGACATCGACGACATTGACCACTTCGGAAACCGTCGTATCCGCGCCGTCGGCGAACTGATCCAAAACCAGATTCGCACGGGTCTCTCGCGAATGGAGCGAGTCGTTCGCGAACGCATGACGACTCAGGACGTCGAAGCGATCACGCCTCAGACCCTCATCAACATCCGTCCCGTCACCGCGGCAATCAAAGAGTTCTTCGGAACATCGCAGTTGTCGCAGTTCATGGACCAGAACAACCCGCTCGCCGGGCTCACCCACAAGCGTCGTCTTTCGGCACTTGGACCCGGTGGTCTTTCGCGTGAGCGTGCCGGTGTTGAAGTTCGAGACGTTCACCCCTCTCACTACGGCCGCATGTGCCCGATCGAAACCCCTGAAGGCCCGAACATCGGTCTCATCGGTTCGCTCGCATCGTTCGCTCGCATCAACGCGTTCGGGTTCATTGAGACCCCGTACCGTCGCGTTGTTGGCGGCAAGGTGACCGACAAAATTGACTACCTCACCGCTAGCGAGGAAGACGAGCACGTCGTCGCTCAGGCCGGTGCTCCGCTCACCGCGGACAACACCCTCGCCGAGGCCCGCGTTCTCGTTCGAATCAAGGGTGGAGAGGTCGACACCGTTGCCCGTGAACGTGTTGACTACATGGACGTTTCGCCTCGACAGATGGTGTCCATCGCTACGTCGCTCATTCCGTTCCTCGAGCACGACGACGCAAACCGCGCACTCATGGGTGCCAACATGCAGCGTCAAGCTGTTCCGCTCCTCCGCTCTGAGGCACCCATCGTGGGTACCGGCATGGAGTCGTACGCTGCCGTCGACGCGGGTGACGTCATCGTTGCTCGCGAAAAGGGTGTCGTCAAGGAAGTTTCCGGTGACTACATCGTCGTCGCCAACGACTCAGGCAAGGACGACCGTTACGAGCTACGCAAGTTCGAGCGTTCGAACCAGGGAACCAACTACAACCACACGATCATCGTCACCGAGGGTGACAAGGTTGCTGCCGGTTCGGTTCTTGCCGACGGTCCAGCGACCGACAAGGGCGAACTCGCACTCGGAAAGAACCTCCTCGTGGCATTTATGCCATGGGAGGGTCACAACTTCGAAGACGCGATCATCCTCAGCCAGAACCTCGTGAAGGACGACACGCTCTCCTCGATTCACATCGAAGAGTACGAAGTTGACGCTCGCGACACGAAGCTCGGACCGCAGGAAATCACTCGTGACATCCCGAACCAGTCGCAGGAGAGCCTCGCTCACCTCGACGAAGAGGGAATCGTCCGAATCGGTGCAGAGGTTCGCCCCGGCGACATCCTCGTCGGCCGAATCACACCGAAGGGTGAAACCGAGCTCAGCGCGGAAGAGCGCCTCTTGCGCGCAATCTTCGCCGAAAAGGGCAAGGAAGTTCGTGACTCGTCTCTCCGTGTTCCGCACGGCGAGCAGGGAACCGTCATCGACGTCAAGATCTTCAACTCGGACAACGACGACGACGAACTCGGCAACGGCGTTCTCAAGAAGGTTGTTGTCTTCATCGCCCAGAAGCGCAAGATCTCTGAGGGTGACAAGCTCGCAGGCCGTCACGGCAATAAGGGTGTTATCGCCAAGATTCTCCCCGTCGAAGACATGCCGTTCCTCGAAGACGGAACCCCCGTCGACGTCGTTCTCAACCCGCTCGGTGTCCCCGGTCGAATGAACTTCGGGCAGGTCCTCGAAATTCACCTCGGTTGGGCTGCCAAGCAGGGATGGAAGGTTGACGGAAACCCCGCGTGGGCGAAGGCACTCCCAGACGACGCACGCGAACTCGAGCCAGGAACGAACGTCGCAACCCCCGTGTTCGACGGCGCTCGCGAAGAAGAAATCGCCGGACTCCTCGACGCAACGCTTCCCCGTGCGAACGGTAAGAAGCTCGTCGGCAAGTCGGGTAAAGCGACTCTCTTCGACGGCCGCACCGGTGAACCGTTCCCCGACCCCGTTTCGGTCGGATACATGTACATCCTCAAGCTCCACCACCTCGTCGACGACAAGAGTCACGCTCGTTCGACAGGACCGTACTCGATGATCACCCAGCAACCTCTCGGTGGTAAAGCGCAGTTCGGTGGACAGCGATTCGGTGAGAT
>CAXNHY010000050.1:0-6294 GCA_964202425.1 Microbacteriaceae bacterium MWH-Ta3
AGCGCTGGATGAGACGCGACTAGCGGCGCAAGCCACCGCAGCGATTATTGAACATCGAGAGGTGGTTGTGTCCAGCCTGATGTTCGCCGAGTTCGAGATGAAAGCTCTACTTCGCAAGGGGCCGGATTTTTCTGAGCTCGCTCGACTACTAGGAGAACTTCGAATCGCAATCGAGCCCTTTGATTACGCCGCCACAAGGGAGATTGCTCGATTCGCAAGTTTGGTGCGCCACGACCCCTTCGACCGCATGATTTTCGCTCAGGCCGCCGCACGCCCGGGGACGACCTTTTACACGGCCGATGCGGTGTTGGTCGACCTTGGACTCGACTGGGTCGTCGACGCCCGCGCTTAATAACTCAGGGCGCCACCCGAAGGTGACGCCCTGAATTACGAGTAAGTGACTACTTGAGGGTGACGGTTCCGCCAGCCTCTTCGATAGCAGCCTTTGCCTTTTCGGCGGTCTCCTTGTTGACGTTCTCAAGAACGGTTGCGGGAGCGCCATCGACGAGAGCCTTAGCTTCACCGAGTCCGAGGTTCGTAAGCGAACGCACCTCCTTGATGACCTGGATCTTCTTGTCGCCTGATGCTTCGAGAACGACGGTGAACGAGTCCTTCTCTTCTGCAGCAGCGTCGCCGCCACCTGCGCCACCGGCTGCGGGTGCAGCGGCAACAGCAACGGGTGCAGCAGCGGTTACTTCGAAGACCTCTTCAAACTTCTTGACGAAGTCTGAAAGTTCGATGAGCGAGAGCTCCTTGAACGCCTCAATGAGGTCGTCAGCGCTGAGCTTAGCCATGATTTTCTCCTTGTTTACTTTGGGTTGTTTAGCCCGCGCGAATTACGCGGATTCCTTTTTCTGACGCAACGCGTCGACCGCGCGAACGGCCTGAGCGAGCGGTGCGTTGAACATGTAGGCAGCGCCGAAGAGCGAGGCCTTGACGGCGCCTGCAAGCTTCGCAAGCAGGACCTCTCGGGTCTCAAGATCGGCGAGCTTCCTGACCTCGTCGGCTGTGACGATGGCTCCATCGAAGTAGCCACCCTTCAGCACGAGTGGGTCGTTTGCCTTGGCAAAGTCACGCAGTGCCTTCGCGACGGAAACGGTGTCTCCGTGGACGAATGCGATAGCGGTGGGTCCGACGAGTTCGGCGTCAAGTCCTGACACTCCGACCTCATTGAACGCACGCTTAGCCAGCGTGTTCTTCACCACGGCGTACGACGCGTGTTCACGGATGTTACTGCGCAACTGCTTGAGTTGTGCAACCGTGAGACCGCGGTACTCGGTGAGCAGTACGGCGCTCGAGTTACGGAATCCCTCCGCAATCTCGGCGACGGTTGCTTCCTTGTTCGCCATGGTGCTCCTTGTGTGTTGGTGATGAATCCGAACACCTCTGGCAAAGAAAAAACTCCGGCGCAGGGCGCTCGGAGTGAAAACAGCAATTGCTGCAATAACTTTTTGCACCTGCGCGGGACTTCACCTTGGTGAAACTTCGACCGGCGAATTGCTTCGCCGATAACCAGCGGTCTTCGGTTTCTCCAGACTAACAGCGCGCGGCACACTCGCGCAAATCAACTATTGGGCAGCGGGGAGCGTAATGGTGAATTGGGTATTGCCTGGAACGCTCGAAACGGCAATTGCGCCTCCGTGAGCGCGGACGAGTCCGTCAACGATGGCGAGCCCAAGGCCAGTCGATCCCGTCGCGCGTTGACGTGACGTGTCAGCGCGTGCGAAGCGTTCAAAAACGTGGCCGAGCACCTCCGTCGGGATTCCTGGCCCGTTGTCGGTGAAAGTGATGACTATGTTGGATTCGGCCTTCTCCGCCTTCACCGTGACCGTGGTGCCGGCTGGAGTGTGGGTTTGCGCGTTTGACAGCAGGTTCGCGAACACCTGATGGATGCGGTGTTTGTCGGCTGCGACCGAAAGTCCCCGTGACGCCGTGACCTTCCAGTTGTGATCAGGCCCCGACACCCGCGCATCGTTAACCGCGTCTTTGACCAGCTTGGAGACGTCAAGTTTGGTGAGATCGAGGGCACGACCCTCGTCGAGCCGCGCGAGGAGAAGCAGGTCTTCCACGAGCGCGGTCATGCGGACAGATTCGCTCTCAATTCGCGATAGCGCGTGACGCACGTCCTCCGAGACATCCATGTTGTGTCGTCGAGTGAGCTCTGAGTAGCCGCGAATTGCCGTCAGCGGAGTACGGAGTTCGTGGCTTGCGTCAGCGACGAACTGGCGCATCTTTGCCTCTGACACACGCCTGGCGGTCAGTGCTTCATCGACGTTGTCGAGCATGTGGTTGAACGCCCGGCCCAATTGGCCGACTTCGGTGTCAGGGTCAACAATCGCCACGCGATCAGTCACCCCGAGGTCGCTCGACTCGAGCGGGAGCTTTGCGATGCGATTCGCTGTTTCACGCATCATCGTGAGGGGCTCAACCGCAATGTCAATCACTTTGCGCGTTGCGAAGGCCACCGCGCCGAGGACGGCGACCAGGATTCCCATGACGAACAGTCCGATACGGCCAACAGTTCTGTCCACCGCCGACGTCGGCAATCCAACGATGACGTGTTCGTCTCCCTTGTTGCTGACGCTCATCATTCTGTAAGCACCAAAATCTCCGAGAACGACCGTCTGAGCGGCTTGGTTGTCCGCCCACACCGTTCGGCGAAGCCCTTCAAGGTCGCTGTCTTCGATTCGGTCAGCGTGAGCGCGGCGGTCGAGGTAAACGGCTTGAGAGCCCCCGTAGTTGGTGATGGCGATCACAGTGCCGACGGGCAATCCGGGTCCGTTGATTCGCGACTGCAGTTCGTCCGACGCAAGCGAACGCACAAGTGCGGCGGCTTGAGTGACGTCTTCATCTAGTTGATTGACGAGAAAACCCCGAACACCGATAAGGCTGGCTGCACCAATTGCGATTCCTGCGACACCCGTCAACGCAACCGACCCAATGATGAGTCTGGATCGAAGTGAGCGGGCGCCGTTGAACATCACCGAGTCGGTCGAATGACGTAGCCCACACCGCGAACGGTGTGAATGAGGGCAGGTCCGAGTGTGTCAATCTTCTTGCGGAGATAGGAGATGTAAATCTCGACGATTGAGGATCGGCCGCCGAAGTCATAAGACCAGACGCGGTCGAGGATTTGTGCTTTGGAGAGAACCCGCTTGGGGTTTCGCATGAGGTAACGGAGAAGTTCAAACTCGGTCGCCGTCAGTTCGACGCGATTGTCGCCGCGGAAAACTTCGTAGGTTTCTTCGTTCAAGACGAGATCGTCCACCCGAATCTCTGGGTCTTCGTGCGACGTCGTTGCGACGAGAGTGCGTCGAACAATTCCGCGAATGCGAGCGACGAGTTCTTCAATCGAGAAGGGCTTCGTCACGTAGTCGTCGCCGCCGGCGGTCAGACCAGCGATGCGATCCTTGACGTCGTCCTTGGCTGTGAGGAAAAGAACAGGGATGTCCTTCTGCTCACTCCGAATTCTCTTCATGACTTCGATTCCGTCGAAATCGGGAAGCATGATGTCGAGAACGATGACGTCGGGGTCGAATTCCTTAGCGGCCGCGACTGCATCACGCCCGGATGACGCTGTTCGCACCTCGAACTTCTCATATTTGAGAGCGATGGAGACGAGGTCGGAAATCGACGACTCATCGTCGACTACGAGTGCCCTGATCGGTTTCCCGTCGGGCTTCACCAATTCGGCTGTGTCTTTGCTCACCTCTCCAGTCTCGCGAATTCCCTATGAATTTCCTAAACGTATTCGGAGTTTTCGGTGAGAAAGACAAATACCCGAGCCGAAGCCCGGGTATTTGCGGTGAAACTAACTAGAGCGACGCGAGGTCGAGCGGGATGCCTGGACCAAAAGTTGTCGACAGAGTCGCCTTCTGGATGTAGCGACCCTTCGATGACGACGGCTTCAAACGCTGAACTTCGTCCATCGCTGCACGGAAGTTGTCAGCGAGCTGAGCTTCACTGAACGACGCCTTGCCAACGATGAAGTGAACGTTCGAGTGCTTGTCGACACGGAATTCGATCTTTCCACCCTTGATCTCGGTGACCGCTTTTGCGGGGTCGGGAGTCACGGTGCCGGTCTTAGGGTTCGGCATGAGGTTTCGGGGTCCGAGGACCTTTCCGAGACGACCAACCTGGCCCATCAGTTCGGGGGTCGATACGGCTGCGTCGAACGCGGTGTAACCGCCGGCAACCTTGTCGATGAGCTCGACACCACCGACCTCGTCAGCACCCGCAGCGAGAGCCGCTTCTGCCGCTGGGCCGGTCGCGAACACGATAACGCGAGCGGTCTTGCCTGTGCCGTGAGGCAACATGACGGTTCCACGAACCATCTGGTCTGCCTTACGGGGGTCAACACTGAGCTTGACCGCAACCTCGACGGTCGAGTTGAACTTCGCGGAACCGGTCTTCTTTGCGATTTCAACCGCCTCGACGGGGTTGTAGAACTTGCCCTCTTCAAGAAGGGCGACTGCGGCGAGATACGCCTTTGACTTCTTAGCCATGCTTAATTTCTCCTTATGAGAATCGCGGTGTGAGGAGCCTAGCGGCTCTCCCGCTAATGGAAATGGTGGTTATTCGACCGTGATGCCCATGGAGCGGGCGGTACCGGCGATGATCTTCGCTGCAGCGTCGATGTCGTTTGCGTTGAGGTCAACCTGCTTTTCAGCGGCGATTGCGAGGACCTGTTCACGAGTCAGCTTCGCGACCTTCACCGTGTGGGGAGTCGACGAACCCTTGGCAACTCCGGCGGCCTTCTTGATGAGTTCCGCGGCCGGCGGGGTCTTGAGGATGAAGGTGAACGAACGATCTTCGTACACGGTGATTTCCACGGGAATTACATTTCCGCGCTTGTCCTGCGTTGCGTTGTTGTACGCCGTGCAGAACTCCATGATGTTGACGCCGTGTTGACCAAGTGCCGGACCGATGGGCGGTGCGGGGTTCGCCGCGCCTGCCTGGATCTGGAGCTTGATCAGGCCAACAGCTTTCTTACCTGCCATTTTCATTTTCCTTACTGTCGAGTGTGACGAGTGTCACACGCTCCCGCCTCGACACCGTTTGTGTCGCGCGGTGAATCGGTTACTGCTTTTCGACCTGGCCGAACGTGAAGTCCACGGCCGTGTCGCGTCCGAAGACGTTGATGAGGATGGAGAGCTTTCCGGTTTCGATGTTGATCTCGGAAATGGTTCCCTGAAGACCAGCGAACGCACCTTCCTTGATTCCAACGGTCTCGCCGATTTCGTAGTCGGTCGTGATCTTCGCGGTGCTTCCGCCGCCGGGCTTGAGCCCACCGGCTGCGCGAGCACCTTCAATGTCGGCGGTCGTCTTGAGCATGTCGAACGACTCGTCGAAGTTGAGGGGGATCGGGTTGTGAGCGTTACCAACGAAGCCGGTGACACCTGGAGTGTGACGCACGGTCGACCACGAATCTTCGTTGAGGTCCATGCGAACGAGCACGTACGAAGGAACCCGCACGCGCGTGACGAGCTTGCGCTGTCCGTTCTTGATTTCGACAACGTCTTCGAGGGGAACCTGAACTTCGAAAATTGAATCCTGCATGTTCATTGAGAGCACGCGGTTTTCGATGTTGGTCTTGACCTTCTTTTCGTAACCAGCGTAAGAGTGCACAACAAACCACTTACCTGACTTGCGGCGAAGTTCCTTCTTGAATCCGGCGTAAGGGTCTTCCTCGTCTGCCACGGGTGCTGGAGTGGTTGCGACGACATCCTCGTCGTGAGTTGCGTCTGCAGCAGCGTGTGCTTCGTCTGCACTGTCGATGTCGAGAGCGTCATCGACGATAGCGTCAGCCTCAGGGTCGACGGCGTCACCAAGAGCAGCGAGCGCCTCGTCGAGGTTCGTCTCGTCGTCGTCGACAACGTGCATGGCGAGTTCTTCTGCGCTCGTCGAACTTTCTTCGTCGGCCTGAAGTGTGTTGCCTTCTTGTGCTTCGTCTTCTTCAGACGACTGCTCGGCGGCAGTGGCGAGGTCGATGTCCTCGAAGTTGTTTTCGGTCACAGTCTCAGTCCTTAATCCCTAGTTGCCCCACGTGAAGGTTCCATCGCCGAACACAAATCCGGTGACCAACCCAATGACAAAGTCGAGGCTTGTAATCAGCGCCATAACGATGACGACGAACACCAAAACGACGATCGTGAAGTTGATGAGTTCTTTGCGGGTTGGTGTGACAACCTTGCGAAGCTCGATGATGACCTCGCGCAAGAAACGCGAAACGCGTCCGACGACGCCCGTCTTGCGGTCACTGTTTGACTGACCAGCTACGGCGTCCGGAGTGTT
>CAXNHY010000051.1:0-6280 GCA_964202425.1 Microbacteriaceae bacterium MWH-Ta3
AGCAGAAGGCGACTCTGGAGTACTCGCATGGCTGCCGCACGGTTTTGAATCTGGCTCTTCTCGTTTTGGCACGAGACAACAATTCCCGAGGGGAGGTGCGTAATTCGGACGGCGGAGTCGGTGGTGTTGACAGACTGACCACCGGGGCCAGACGACCGAAATACGTCGATTCGAATATCGGATTCTGGGATGTCGATGACCTCGACGGCGGCGAGCAGGGGGACAACTTCGACCGCGGCGAACGAGGTTTGTCTTTTCCCAGCTGAGTTGAATGGACTCATTCTGACCAGTCGGTGTGTTCCTGCCTCAACCGAAAGCGTGCCAAAGGCAAACGGTGAGTCAACCTGCAGGGTGGCGGACTTGATCCCCGCTTCTTCCGCGTATGACACATCGAGAACCGTTGCGGGGTACTTGTGTTTCTCAGCCCAGCGGACATACATACGCAAGAGCATGTCGGCGAAATCGGCCGCGTCGACGCCTCCAGCCCCTGCGCGAATCGTGATGATGGCGGGAAGTGCGTCGTATTCGCCGTCGAGAAGTGTTTGCACTTCCATTTCACCGATGAGTTTCTCTAGTCCGTCGAGTTCGGCGAGCGTCTCCCGCGCCGAGTCGTCGTCGCCTGCCTCTTTTGCCATGTCAAGCAGCACGTCGAGATCGTCAAGGCGCTGCTGCACCTCGATGACTCTTGCGCGCTGTGATTGCGCGTGCGACAGCTCGCTCGTCACTTTCTGGGCTGCAGCCTGGTCATCCCACAGGTCCGTCGCACCGGCCTGCTCCGACAATTCGGCAATCGTCGACTCGAGCGCTGGAATGTTGACGACGGAGACGATGTCGGCAAACGACGACCGAATAGCAGCGATTCGGTCTGAGACATCGAGAGAAATCATGAGATGTCCAGACTATCGAACCCCTCACCGCAGGACGCTTCGAGCGCGAGCGGTCGCCGAGAGCGTCAATCGGTAGGGGAGGAACTCACTGACCATCGGCGGTCTCCACACGCGTGAGATGGTCACGACAGCAGTTCGGCTGTCTGGCGTTCTGGCAGAAACGAGTCGAACTCCCGTCACGGCAGAGGCTGTGAGATATGCCGAGGCGTCGCGCCGAACGGTCGAATCGGACAATCGAATGAGTAACCGTGAACCATCGAGCACGACCGTGGACGGTGTAATCGTTCCGGCCGCAGCCACCGCAGCACCGTCAGCAAACGTCTGAAGTTCGGTGCGAGTGAGCGCAAGATCAGTCGAGCCGATGATTCCCACAACTACGACCCCGCACAGCGCGAAGAGCCCGGCCACGAGAGGGAGCGTCGACCCGCGATCAGTCATCGTCCAGACACCACCGGAACGATGTGTGTTGCGGTGGCGGATACACGAACGGTCGGTGGGACGGTGAGTCCTGGCAAGATCGGCACCATTGCGATCGGAACCTCCGACGACACCGTCAGCCGAATGAGCCCTCCCCGAGTCAGGCAAGGGTTAGCCGAACACGCGAGCTTCCACGAACTTTTCGCATCCACACCGAAGTCCTCCCGCACGAGTTTGCTGATTGCGGAGATGCGTCGTCCTCCAACTGCCGAGGAGGGACTCAGAGCGAATGCACGAACACCTTGACGAGCGACGGCCGCCGTAGCGAACTGAGCCGACTGAATTTCTGAAACCGTCACCGTGATGGCAATGAGGGGAAGAAACACTGAGATCGCAACGACGACGAACTCGACACTCGCAGAACCCCGAAGTTTCGCACCAGTCATTCACCCAGTTTTTCGCGGACGGCGGTCGCTCGCCCACGCCATCCACAGGGTTAGCGTGGTGCGGTGCGGATCAGTTTCTTGTTGACGAATTCATCCAACCCGAAGTGTCCCAACTCTCGACCAAAGCCCGACTTCTTGATGCCACCAAAAGGAAGATCGACGTGAGAGTCGCTGTTTTCGTTGATGTAGACCATGCCCGCTTCAAGCCGGTCCGCGACGTATCCGGTCTCTGCCGGGTTCGAACCAAACACGGCACTCGAGAGCCCGAATTCGGAGCCGTTCGCAAGCGCGATGGCGTCGTCGATGTCGGCGACGCGATACACAACGGCGACGGGACCGAAGAGCTCTTCGTGGAAAGCCCGCATTTCCGGTGTGACGTCCGTAAGCAGTGTCGGAGCAAGGTACGAACCAATATCACCGATGCGATGTCCTCCCGTGACGAGCGTCGCACCCTTCGACACGGCGTCGTCAATCTGTTCGATTAACTCGTGTACGGCGCCGAGCGACGACAGCGGAGCAATCGAATGGTGGCGGCGAACCGAGACCGGCAGTACAAATCGAGTCGTCATTCCGGTGGCACCGGATGTCGCCGGTTACTACGACTTCGTGACCCACCGCTGGTTTGCCGATGTCATCTCGTCTGGAAAACCCGCAATCCAAGGACCATATCTCGACTACGCGGGATTGGACCAATACATCATGACGAGCATGGTTCCGTTGTCGCTCAGCGGAGTTGTGATTGGAACAGCCGGGTGCGACACAGAGATCCGTGCTCTCGAAACAGTGATGATGCCAATCCTTCGCCAAATACCAGCTGACGCAGCACTCCTCTCAGAGCTTGATCGAATCGTTGTCGGCAACTCTGGGCGATTTGTCGTCGGAAATCGCGTCAAGGACCTGCCAGCAGAGGCCGTCCGCGTCGATATCCCTGGACTCGACCTAGACCTTCAGCTGGTGGCAGCTCCGCGTAAACACACGTTCTAGCCGGTGACGCGCGCGAGCTTCGTTTGCTCAACGAACGCACCAAAGAGCGCGCGACGATCGCTAGCTGACCCGTCATCGTCCTCTGGGTGCCACTGAACTCCAACGACCCAAGTTGCCGATGGCATCTCGACGCCTTCGATGATTCCGTCCTCTGCTCGTGCAGAGACGACGAGTCCGTTTGCCACCCGGTTTACCGCCTGGTGGTGCCCAGAGCGAACAGCGATTCGTTCGCGGCCAAGAATCGAGTGAATCTTGCTGCCCGGTTCAAGAATGACGGGCTCGTCTTTGAACATCGGGTCCCCCGATCCACCGCGGTGGGGGTGGTAGTTTTCGATGTCCGGAATCAGGTCCCCGCCGAGAGCAACATTGAGCAATTGTGACCCTCGGCAAATGCACAGCAGCGGGGCGTCTCGGTCGACTGTTGCCTTGATGATCTCGATGGAAAAGTCATCTGCCGCTCGATCGACACCGTATTCGTGGGGGACCGGGTCGGTGTGCCCGTAAATCGTCGCGTCGACATCACCACCACCCAGGAACACAACTCCGTCAGCGGAGTTAGCGATTGTTGCAGGATCAAGAGGGGATTTACTCGAATCCACGATGACGACTCGCGCTCCGACATCGTTGAGCTCTGTCAACGCAACCTTGGTGAACCGAGCAACCAAACCCGCGATCTCATCGGTCATTTGGGGGATGTTGAGCGAAACGACGACGGCAACCGTCGGCGCATCGCTCGGCATCGACGCGTTGCCCTCCGGCATGACATCGTCGGGGCTGATTGTGCGAACCATTTCCCTATTATCCCAGAGGGAAAGAAAGATTGGGCATCCAGTCGTTCCACACCTTTGCGAGTCGCCCATCTGCGATGACCGTGTCAAGTGCGCTGTTGAGCTCCCCGAGTAGTTCGGCATTTTTTACGGTTGCTCGACGAAGGCACGCGCTGACACCGTGTCGGTCACTGCCGGAACCCACAGCGCAAAGGCGGGGACTCGGTATGCAACCGTCACAACCGTCACGGGACGGCCGCCAACCGAACCGGCTCGTCCCGATACCGAATCGATGAGATCGGAGGCGATCCCAATGTTCAGGAGTTGCTCGGTGCGGGTGATTCCCAGAGCGAGTGTGGAATCGGCGAGCGACCCGAAGGCCGCACCCGCAATTGCTGAGTCAATGACAATCGCACGGACGTGGGCGATGACCGCGAATTGCATCACAGCGAGCGCAACGATGACGACGAGAGCGCCCACACCGGTGAACTCGACTGTCGAACTGCCGCGATCGTTGGCGAGGCTCACACGGAGACGACTCGCTCAATCGCCGATTCGAAAACCCCGCTGAGGGCAGGACCAGCGACAGCCCAAATTACAACCACCAGTCCGGCCGTCATGAGCGTGATGAGCACCCAACCGGGCACATCGCCGCGAGCTGATTCATCCAGAGTAAAACATTTGTGTTGTGTCATGGAATCAACTTTTCCTGGATTGCGGGAGCCTCGCGCGGATTATCCACAGCCGCCAACTAGACGGGCAGGGAACCGAGCGCAACAATTCCAGGAAACACAGCCACCAGCACCGTCATCGGGAGGATGACAAAAACCAACGGGAGCAACATCACGGTCTCCCGCGCACTGGCCATCTCAATCAGGCGACGACCGGCGGCGGCCCGTTCCTCAACGGCGATGCCGCGAACAATGTCGGCGATGGGCGTTCCGTGACGTCGAGAAGCAGACACCTGTCCAAGAAAACGCGACCATCCGTCGTGCGAAAGCCGCGAGGAGCTCCTGCCGTACGCGTCATCGAGGGAGACCCCCGTCGACGCTTCGCGCGAAATCGCCGCAGCCTCTGCCCCAAGAAGCCCTGTCGAGTTTCGGCCAAGGCGCTCCCACATAGCGTGAACCGAAACTCCGGCAGCGAGCACAATCGATGCACGGTCGAGGAAAGTGGCGATTTCCTCGTCAACACGCTTTCGCGTTGCGGTAGGTCGGTTGCGCCACCACAGTCGCGCCGATGCGATGGGGTGCGGAGCAAGTACTGCGAGCAGTTCAACAACTCCACTCACGCGGGATTCACGGCGCGCAATGGGCGAAACATCGCGAAGGTACGGCGCGATTCTCGTGACGATTCCCGGTCGTGTCGGTATCCCGACGAGCACCCATACACCGAGACCCATCAGCACGCCCCAGACCAGTTCAGGCATCGACCGACCACCGTGGTGGGTCTGGCAGCCGGCCCAGGGCCGACATCACGGCAAATGCGACAACCGTCGCCCCGGCGCATGCAACGAGTAGTGACGCGCCGGCAGCGCTGCTAAACGCCTCCCGCGCGTCAGCTCGAGTCGCCAGCATGACAACCACAATCCACGGCGCCGCGGAACCCAGCCGAGCTGCGTGCTTCACCCAAGATTGACGCGCAACAGCATCGCGGCGGATGAGTTGCTCTGCCCTCACGCTTCGCGCAAGTTCGTCGAGTACGAGAGGGAGTTCCGTTCCACCGACGTCGAGGGACGTTTCAATGGTCTCGCACAGGCGATCGCCAACTGGATCGGCAAGCTCGCGCCGCAAATCTCGGAGAACGTGATTCAGTGGGGTACCGACGGACGCGTTCATCGTTGACTCAGCCCACGCATTCCGCCACTCGGCTGGAACGTGACTGTGCGCTGTCCTGACTGCGTCGTGAACAGGTAGCCCAGCTCGAAGTGCCATCCGAATCGCATCAATCACGTTCGGCCACGCGGCGATCGCACTGCGCCGGCGGCGGCTTCGCGCCGAGTCGAGAACGGCGAGCGGCACGGCAACAGCGGCGACACCCGCAAGGGGAGCAACGACAGGGATAGGAATGAGAAGAGATGTCACACCGACAACCACGGCTATCAGCGCAGCGATGCCGACGCCGATCACACCGGTCGAAACGGAGCTCAGCCCGCACTCGTCGAGCCACTGGCGAACCGCGAGCCAGCGCCATTGCACAGGAGGTAATCCGAGGAGTGCGATGCCCAGTAAAGCGGGAATGGCAATCAGCGCAGTGCCCACGCGGTGGACACCTCGATTTCGCCGTTGGAGAAGCTCAACTCCGCCACCTCGGTGACACGTCTGACACCGTCGGAGGACATCTCGCAGTGAACAACGATGTCGATCGTCGCTGCAATCGTGGACAGCACAAAATCGGCCGACACACCACCGGCGATTTGACACAGCGTCGCGAGTTTTCTCACGGCGTCCCTCGCCGACTTTGCGTGGATCGTGCAGAGCCCAGGAACACCGGAGTTCAGTGCAACGAGGAGATCAAGCGCTTCATCCCCTCGCACCTCTCCGACGACGATTCGAGTCGGGCGCATCCTCAGAGTTTCTCGAACCAACCGGCGAAGGCTCACCTCTCCAATACCCTCCAAACTGGGGCCACGGCACTGCATTCCGACGACGTCACGATTGGGAAGTGCAAGCTCAAAGGTTTCTTCGACGGTGACAATGCGCTCGCCCTCTGCGAGCTCGCCACACAGCGCCGTCAGCATTGTCGTCTTTCCGGCCTGAGTTGCGCCAGCAACGAGCAC
>CAXNHY010000052.1:0-6265 GCA_964202425.1 Microbacteriaceae bacterium MWH-Ta3
CCCGCTCGCTACCGGGTCGTTACCAGCCCAACTGACGCGAGCCCCGCCAATTTCGACGATGTCGAGGTCGTCGCGTGACCCGACGACCACCTCGTTTGTCTGCGGTTTGACGGAGACAACGAATCGTGGGCGGCCGTCAGCGGCTGGAACACCGAGGTTAAGCCCTTTGCGCTGACCGACCGTGTAGGCAACGGCTCCATCGTGCGACCCAACGACGTTTCCCTCTGTGTCGACAACCTTTCCGGTTTCCATGGGAATGCGGTCGGCAAGCCAGTCGCGAGTGTCGCCCTCTGGGATGAAACAAATGTCGTGACTGTCCGGCTTGTTGGCGACCGAGAGCCCACGGCGCTCAGCTTCTGCCCTCACGAGATCTTTCGACGGAGTATCCCCGAGAGGGAACATCGAGTGGCGCAACTGGTCTGCTGTCAAAACACCCAGTACGTACGACTGGTCTTTCGCCCAGGCGCTCGCGCGGTGGAGCTCCGGGGTTCCGTCTGCGGCAGTTTCAACGTTCGCGTAGTGGCCCGTCACAACCGAATCGAACCCGAGTTCGAGCGCCCGGTCGAGGAGGGCGGCGAACTTGATTCGCTCGTTACAGCGCATGCAGGGGTTGGGAGTTCGGCCGGCCGCGTATTCGCTGATGAAATCGTCAACGACAGCTTCGGTGAACTGTGCACTGAAGTCCCACACATAAAAGGGGATGCCCAACAGTCCGGCTGCTCGGCGAGCATCGAGAGAATCCTCAACGGTGCAGCAACCGCGTGAGCCAGACCGAAAGATTCCCGGCATCCGCGACAGGGCGAGGTGGACACCCGTGACGTCATGGCCAGCTTCGACCGCGCGCGCAGTTGCGACGGCGGAGTCAACTCCACCGCTCATCGCTGCAAGCACCTTCATGCCTAAAGTCTAGGCGAGGGCTCAGGAGAGCGTGCGGGTGCGGGCAATGATGTCTGGCAGAACGGCGAGAATCTCGTCGATGTCCGACTCGGTTGTCGACGGGCCAAGAGTGAACCGGAGTGGCCCCTCCGAGTCGCTCACCCCGATCGCGCGCAACACGTGAGACGGCGAGTTGACACCCGCCTGGCACGCGGAACCTGCACTCACCGAGTGGCCGAGTTCGTCGAGCAGGAACATCGCCGACACCGTGTCGAGACCGGGAACGGTGATGTGAACGTTGTCCCCTGTGCGGCTCGTTGGATGCCCGCGAAAGCGCACTCCCGGAATGGTTTCCCGAATGCCGTCTGCCAAACGCCGAGCGAGCTCGTGAGTCTCGTGTGCACTATTCGTGACGTGCGCGTGGGCTAAACCGGCCGCAACGCCGGCTGCATAAGTCCCCGCGAAGTCGAGCGAACCACTGCGAAGCCGCTGCTGCGAGCCACCGTGAATACTCGGAACAACGTTCCAGGTTCGAGCCACGGCGAGTGCGCCGACACCGACTGGCCCACCAATTTTGTGCGCAGAGACGGACATTGCCGCAAGACCCGACTCATCGAAGTTGACGGGAATGTGACCCCAGGCTGCGACTGAATCCATGTGAACGGGAACACCGTGCTCGGCGGCTGCGGCAACAATCTCGGCGATGGGCTGAATTGTGCCGATCTCGTTGTTGACCCACAGTGACGTCACGAGGGCTACATCGCCCGACAGTTTGGCTCGGAGGTCGCCGATGTCGATGAGTCCAAACTCGTCAAGATTGAGAAACTCCACCTGAGCAGATTCATGTTCGACCAGCCAGTGAACGGCGTCGAGTGCCGCGTGATGTTCGGCTTCTGTTGTGAGAATCAGAGGGCGCTTCGCTTGGCTGTTTCGACCCCACCACAACCCCTTGATTGCGAGGTTGATGGCTTCCGTCCCGGAGCCCGTCATCGTCACATCGAACGGTTTTGCGCCAAGGGTTCGCGCAATGCTCTCGCGACCCTCCTCCCAGAGCAATCGAGTCTTCTGTCCGTCCCGGTGCGTTGCTGACGCGTTTCCTGGTTGGCGAACGGCGAACTCCCACGCCGCGATGACGTCGTCAGACATTGGCGCGGTCGCAGCGAAATCAAAATACGCCACCGTCGCTCCTACCGCGCTTCGCCGGCGGAGACGAGAGCGTAGGAATATCCGAGCAAACGGATCTTCTCGGCAGATCCGATCGACGGAACGTAAAAAAGCAACTGGTAATCGTAGTTCGCGGTGATTCCGCGCAACGACGACGGACGGCCGGACAGGATCTTGATTGCACCCTCCGTCGTGATTGCCGCTCCGCTCGCCGCCGGTTTGACGGTTTCCGACTCTGTAATCGTGAGTGCGACGATTCCACCCGCGTCACTCGACGCGAACACGATTGGGGTGTCCTCGGCCATCGTTTCCACCCACGAGAAAGCCGCTTGTCCGACAAGAACCTCGGCGCGGGCGGCCTTCGCCTCAACACCGATCTGGTCCTGAAGGGTGTCTGGCGCAAACACGGACGAGAAAGCGCTCTCTTCGCCCAAGAGCAAAACGTCACCGTATTGTTCAGCAATCTGTTCGGCCGTTGCCGCTAGTAAGTCGGTGTCAGCGGCCAACACAGCCGCGCCGAACTCGGCCGACGGCACTTCAGGAATCACGACACCGGGTTCGAGAGCAAAGGTGTACGAAACCCGATAGTTCTCCCGCGGTGACTCCTGCGTCAAATTCAGCGCTATGGATGGGGAATCCTCGTTGGCGGTGTCCTCAATGATGGCGAACACCGATCGCGGCCAATCGTCGGTTTGCTGAGGGAGCAAAAGGCTCACCGACGCATCCGGAATGGTGAACAGTGTCACGAGACTCGCATCAACTCGCGATACACGATAGTTCGCCTCGCGGAACCTCAGCGCTGCGCCGGTCAATCGTGTCTCAGCGATGGTGTCTGAGCTACTTGAATCAGCTTCCGCGAGCGTCGCGGTAATCGCGGCCACAACTCGCTCAAACTGCATGGGCGAAATCGCAACGGGCGGCGCGTCCGTCACCTCGGTTGGGAGAGGAGTCGGTTGAGCGACCTCGGCAGGGGCGCAACCTGCCAGAGCCAGAGGAAAGGCGACAAGAATCGCGGCGAATTCAGCCAATCGACGTCGGCGTGGCCTACGACCGCCACCAGAGCCGAGTGAACGGCGCGGCGGCTTCCACCGTGGCCCTCGCGGCGCCTTCGGCATTCGACCCTGCCGGCGAATCCGGCGTTGAACACGCTCTCGCCACATCCCGATCGCAAACGCGATTACTCCACCAATTGCAGAAAAAGCTCCGAGGTACAACAGCGTCGTTGGGATTGTTCGATCGACGTCGATGGTCCACACGATCGTGATGTCGCGAGGAGCTGGAACTACACCACTCCCCGCAATCAGCACAGTGTCCTTGTCGCTCAGCGCGAAGTTAGCTGATATCTCGCCCTCGCCAGTCCATTCCTCAAACCACAGGTCTGAACCAGCAGGATTCGGAATCTCGCTCTCGATCCCAGGAACAGTGCGCGAAACGATCTCGCGGGTCTCCGGATTGACAGTTAGGGCCTGATACGGGGCGTTTCCAACCCACGCGACGACGTCGCTCTTGCGACCCCAGGCGAGAGTGATCGGGGCGGGAACCTGCGGATCGGTCTGAGTTGCACCCGAGACAGTTATGGACTCGGCGCCGGAAATTCGCCCCAACTCATCGGCGTCGATGAGCGTGACCGGTGCGTCCCCGTCAACGGAAATGGTCTGCGTGAAGGAATCGGGGGCTGAGAATGCGTGCCGAATCAGCAAACCAGAAACGAGCAGGATGAGGGAAACGAGGAAAAACCCGACCGCGAAAATAAATCGCACGCGACACCCCCTCAGGCCAAAACACCAGTTTACCCGACCGATACGTCCACCGAGTTGATGGGACAGTTCTGCGCGAGACGGGCCAGTGGATAGACTGAAGCGTTACCACTCAAGGAGGACCAGTGGCCACGGACGGACAATTCCCGATTGTGATGCGCGGATATTCGCGTGACGATGTCGACAAAGCCATCACAAACCTTCGACGCGAGATTATCGCTTCCAACACTGAACGCAACGAACTCGCAGCTGAGTTGGCAAGGCTCGCGGGAACTCAACAACCACTCGACGATGCCGAACCCAGCACCCCCACCTACTCAGGGCTCGGGACAAAACTCGAGATGGTCCTTCGGACAGCCGAAGAACAAGCCACGATTCTCCTGTCAACTTCTGACATTGAAGCGCAACGGATGCTCACCGAAGCACGTCTGGAAGCGGACGCCATTCTTGGCGAAGTTCAATCACGGGCAGACGCGATCATGGCGGAAGCTGTCGAGCGCTCCGCGTACATGACCAACACGGCGTCGATTGATGCTGACAACATCATTGCGATTGCCCAGCGTGACGCCCAAGCGATCGTTGACGAAGCAGTTCGCGAAGGAACCCGGAGTCGTGGAAGCGCGTCAACCGAAGCCGCATCCCTGCGTGCAACGACTCAGCGTGAGATGGCCGAAAAGAAAGCAGCGTTTGATCGTGACATCGCCGAGGCGCGACTGGTCATGGACAGAGAAGCGCACGAAGCGCGTGCTGAAATTGCTCGCCTCTTGGCCGAAGCTGACCGTGCAAAACTCGACCTCGCAGCTGAGGTAACGGCCCGTCGCCACGAACAGGAAGAGACACTCCTCGAGTTACACCGGGACGCACTCGCGCAAAACGAGGCCTACCTCAAGAAGACAAACGCCGAGTTCTCTGAGCTCCAAAAGTTGCTTGGCTCAATGAAGAAGGAACACAACAGGCTTCAATCGGAAGTCCTCAAGACAAAAGGTCGAGTCGAGCTCGAATCGAAAGAGGAAGCGCGCCATCTCGTCGAAGACGCCGAAGCTCGAGCGAAGAAGATTGTCAATCGCGCACGCTCCGAGGCACGGGCAATTGTTGGCGATGCAGAGAAGCGCCTCATTGAACTTCAAGCACAACGCGATGCAATCGCTGCGTATATCGGTGACCTGAATCTCGCCGTCGGAGACGCTGCACGACGGGCGGGTGAATTGGCTTCCAAGAGGCGCACCGCGCGGAAACCAGCAGCTAAGCCTGCCGCGAGAACAGTAGCAAGACCAACTGCAAAGGCTGTTCCACCCAGCACCAAGGCCGTTCCCAAGACTGTTTCACCAGCCGCCCGGTCAACGCGTTCACGTAAGCCTGCGGCAGGATCGTGACGATTCACGGCGCGTTCCGCATCGGGTTACTCGGCGGTCTCGGCGTCCTCACCGCACTGCTCATTGGCGGTGCAGTCATTACTCTCGCATCAGTCCTGACCTACATCGGGTTTGCGCTGTTTCTTGCACTGGGCCTCGACCCAATCGTGCGGCACCTCGAGAGTAAAAAATTTCCGCGATGGCTCGCCATCGTTACCGTCATTACGGGCGTCATCGGAGTTGTCGCCGGCTTCGTGCTCGCCGTCGTCCCCGTGGTTGTCGAACAAACGACCAACCTCTCCAACGCGGTGCTGCGATTCCTCACCTCATACGACTCGCTCGGTGACCTCGTTGCTGCGATTCAGCAGGTAATCCCCGTTGAAACGCTCAACGTGCAGACGACCGTTGAGGCAATCATCGCGTTTGTTTCTGACCCAGCGAATCTCGCCAACATCGGTGGCGGGGTTCTCTCCGTCGGGTTCACGTTCGCCAACGCTGCACTGGGCATTTTCCTGACCACGATGCTGACGATTTACCTTGTCATTTCTCTCCCCCGCATCAAGGCAGCCGTTTACACGATGGTCCCGGCTTCCCGTCGGGAAAAGTTTGGTGACCTGTCAGAGCAGGTGACGCGAGCTGTCGGTCAATACGTCATCGGGCAGGGCGCTCAGGGACTCACCAACGGGGTGCTCAGCTTCATTGTGCTATCCCTCCTCGGCGCGCACTACCCGGCCCTGTTTGCACTCATTGCACTCATGTTCTCGCTCATCCCCCTCGTTGGAACAATCACGGGGTCAATCATCATCGTGGTGACTCAATTGCTCGTCGACCCGACAAACCCCTATCTTGCTCTCTGGATGGCGATTTACTACCTCGTCTATCTTCAGATCGAGGCGTACGTGATCGGGCCTATGATTATGAACCGTGCAGTGCAAGTACCTGGGGTTGTCGTCATCATTGCTGCACTCGCGGGTGGGGCGCTCATGGGGGTTCTCGGAGCTCTCGTCGCAATCCCCGTTGCTGCGTCGATTCTGATTATCGTGCGCGAGGTAATCGTACCAGCGCAGAATGCCCGCTAAACGAACTCAGTCGGCAAAGGCAGAGCAGCTGGGTTCA
>CAXNHY010000053.1:0-6046 GCA_964202425.1 Microbacteriaceae bacterium MWH-Ta3
AAGAGAACGGCGGTGTTTACGGTTCGCACCACATCGCTACTCACCGTTCCGACGTGTTTGCCGGCGCCACCGAGGCGATTAGCGAGGTCGGGGGATACTCGGTCACGATCGGATACGAACGGGCGTACCTGATTCAAACAGGCGAGAAAGCACTCATCTGGGCAACGATTACTGCTCACGGCGACGCGGCACACGGATCCCGAATCATCCCCAACAACGCTGTAACGAAGCTCGCAGAGGCGGTTGTCGCCCTCGGTCGAGCGGAGTGGCCCATCACGATGACCCGCACAACAACAGCGTTAGTCGCAGAACTCGCGGCGATGCTTGACCTGCCAGCCGACACCGATCCGCGTGAAGTAGTCGCCGCGACGGGGCTCGCTACTGGTTTCCTCAGCCCGTCCCTCGCCACCACGAGCAACCCAACACAGCTCTCAGCTGGCTACAAGCACAACGTCATCCCCGATACGGCGAGCGCCGCGATTGATATCCGCCCGCTTCCCGGCACGGAGAAGGAGGTTCTCGATCGAATCCGAGAAGTCGTTGGCCCGGAGATTGATATTGAGATTGCCGCGCAGGACATCGGGCTGGAGAACGACTTTGACACCCCGATTGTTGCGGCGATGGCTAAGTCGCTTGGAGCGTTCGACCCAGGCGCACGGATGCTTCCTTACTTGCTGTCGGGCGGAACAGACAATAAAGCGCTGGCGATGCTCGGTATCCGCGGTTACGGGTTTGCGCCGCTGAAACTGCCGGCGGATCTAGATTTCCCTGGAATGTTCCACGGGGTTGATGAACGCGTGCCACTAGACGCGCTTGATTTTGGCCACCGTGTGCTCACGGACTTTTTGCGCAGCTACTAGAGACTTGACCAATGGACTATTCCAACATTGTCTCCGCCGTCATTTTGGGTCTCGTTCAGGGCTTGACCGAGTTCTTGCCAATTTCGTCTAGTGCTCATCTTCGGATTACGGGGTTGTTCCTTCCCGGCGCTCAAGACCCCGGTGCAACGTTCACCGCGATTACTCAAATTGGCACTGAGGTTGCAGTAATCCTCTATTTTGCAAGGGACATCGGAAACATCATTCGGTCGTGGTGGCTGTCGGTCTTCTCGCGAGGTCGCGGTGCCGGAAAGTACCTGACATCAGAACAGCGTGCTGAAGCACGTCTGGGGTGGATTGTGATTGGTGGAACGATTCCGATTGCGGTTGTCGGCGTTCTCCTTCAAGACACGATTCGTGACACGTTCCGTTCGCTGTGGCTCATCGCGGCGGTTCTCATTGTGTTCGGTGTGCTTCTCTGGATTGCTGACCGATTAGGGAAGAACGAACGTGTCATGCGCTCCATGACGGCCGGTCACGGCGTAACTATCGGTATCGCCCAGACCCTTGCACTAATCCCCGGCGTTTCGCGGTCTGGCGCAACCATTTCGATGGCTCGTGCCCTCGGCTACAACCGCGAATCCGCAGCACGGTTCGCATTTCTTCTCGCAATCCCCGCCGTTTTGGCAAGTGGCTTCTACGAGTTGTACAACGCCATCACAGCATCGGCAGAGTGGACGGCGATGGGCGGCAGCGACGGCTACGGCGCCCAACCTTTCTCATGGCTCGAAATCGCCGCCGCAACGGGTGTTGCTTTCGTCGTCGGACTTGCCGTGATCGCGTTCCTCATGAGGTATTTGCGAAAGCGCTCGTTCCTGCCGTTCGTCATCTACCGAATTGCTCTCGGCGCCACCTTGCTCGTTCTGCTCGCAACGAACACCATCCAGCCCTAACTGTTACGGCTTGTCGCCGTCGTCGGTCGACCGCAGGAATCGCTCAAACTCTTCTGCGATTTCCTCACCGCTGACGTCATCGCTGTCGTCGGCGATGTCGATGTCACGGTCTTCCTCAAGGCGACGGATGTATTCGGTCATGTCCTCATCGCCCTCGGCCATGTCGTTGATCCCGACCTCCCACGTCGCTGCCTCTGCACGAATGTCGGTGAGGTCGATGTCGAATTCGGCAATCTCGATGAGGTTCTCGAGTAGCGCGAGGGTCACCTTCGGCGCAGGGGAGTGGTGGACGTAGTGCGGCACCGATGCCCACAGCGAGACCGACGGTATACCGACCTGTTCACTGAAGTTGGCGAAGACTGTCGGGATACCGACGGGTCCCTCGTACCGAGAACTGTCACATCCGAGCAAACCGCGAACGCTGGCGCTCTCGCTTGATCGAGACACCTCTACGGGGCGAGTGTGCGGAACATCGGCGAGCATCGATCCAAGCACAATAATTCCCGTCACATCCGCAGCGAGCGCCTCGTCGAGGAAGTTGGCCACGAATGTCGGCCACGCGCGCGAGGGTTCCGTCCCGAGCAGTGCATGAACGCCGACGTCTTTTGTCGAGGGGATGTAGAGCGTTGTTGTTGGCCAGTTGATTCGCCTGCCGCCGGCTTCGGTGAGTTCAACGGTGGGCCGGTTGAGTTGGTAGTCGTAAAACTGTTCCGATTCAACGTTAGGACCGGGCTCAAGGATGTAGTGCTCAATAATCGCCTTGACAGCACCACTGGCTGCCTCACCTGCGTCGTTCCATCCTTCGAAAGCGAGGATCAGTGGTCGACCGGTGCGGCTTGAGAACGGGGACATCCAGTTCCTTCCTGTTCACGTCCAAGAATAACCGCACGTAGACTCACAGGAGTGAGCACCGAATACCCGAAAGCCGTGTTGTGGGATCTTGACGGCACAATCGTCGATTCCGAACCCTACTGGCTGATTTCTGAACAGAATCTCGTTCAATCCTTCGGAGGGGAGTGGTCGGAAGCTGACGGCTTCGCACTTGTCGGAAGCGGATTACCCAACGCAGCAGCTTTCCTCCAAAAGCGCGGTGTTGACCTCCCCATCGACGAAATCGTTGACCGAATGGTCACCGAGGTGAACGAAATGACGGCGCACCGAATTCCGTGGCGACCAGGTGCCCGTGAACTCATCGCGAGCATTCACGAAGCTGGCATTCCCCAGGTTATGGTGACAATGTCGTATCGGTCGACCGCTGTACCAATCGCAGAAGAGCTGGGCGTGTTCGTCGGTCTCATCACGGGCGACGCGGTCGACAACCCCAAACCGCACCCGGAGCCGTATCAGCTGGGCGCTGGCCTCGCTGGAGTGGACGCACGCGATTGTGTCGCGCTAGAGGACTCAGGTCCGGGCTCACAGTCGGCAATCGCTGCCGGTTGTGTCACCATTGCGGTGCCCATGCACATTCCCATGCCGGAGAACGAGAACTACACGCTCTGGCACACCCTTGTTGGTCGAGACGCAAGTCACATCGCGGAGGTTTTCGCTAAGGCCCAGCGTTGAGCCGACCCCACCGAGGACCGTTTCAGTGGGGAGATCGCGTTCAGCTGACCGACGCGAAGGGTCGCCACACCACCGTTTCACTCGTCGCTGGTGGTGAGGTTCACACCCACCACGGGGTGTTGACTCACGAATCCCTCATTGGCGTCGCGGAGGGGACCGTTGTAACCAACTCGCACGGGATTGACTACCTCGTGTTCCGCCCGCTCCTCGACGATTTCGCGATGTCGATGCCTCGCGGTGCGGCGATCGTGTATCCGAAAGACGCTGCGCACATCGTGACGTTCGGCGACATTTTTCCTGGAGCAGTCGTTGTCGAAGCCGGTATTGGGTCCGGCGCGCTCACGCTGTCCCTGCTGCGCGCAGTGGGCACGTCCGGTTCGGTGACGAGCTTTGAACGTCGAGACGAGTTCGCAGAGATCGCCGGTGCCAATATTGAATCGTTCTTTGGAGAGAAACCAACTAACCACACAATTGTTGTTGGCGATCTGGTGACGGAGCTTCCCGGTCAGTTCGGGGCCGATTCCGTCGATCGCGTAGTCCTCGACATGCTCGCGCCGTGGGAGTGCGTTGGCGCAGTCGGTGACGTTCTCGTCGCGGGGGGTGTGCTCGTCTGTTACGTCGCAACGGTCACTCAGATGTCCCGCACAGCCGAGGCACTTAAGTCGCACGGTGGGTACACCAACGTCGAACACTTTGAGACGATTGTTCGCGGCTGGCACGTCGACGGCCTCGCCGTGCGTCCAGACCACCGCATGGTTGCCCACACGGGATTCCTCATCACCGCTCGCCGATTGTCTCCAGGGGTTGTCCCACCCACGACGCGTCGGAACAAACCGGAGTTCGACGACGCTGACGTCGAAGCGTGGACACCGGGTGCTGTCGGGCAACGTGAGGTTTCAGCGAAACGCCTTCGGCGCGCTGTCCGCGATGCGTCAGCTGTCCGCGACGCGGGCAGTTCGTTCAGCGAATAGAATTCAACTGTCGAAAGAGGTTGTCGTGCGTCCCGTAATCCGTTTGCTTGCTTCGGCGAGCGCCACCCTCATCGCAGCAGCAACACTGACGGGCTGTGCCATCACGCCAGAGTGTTCACCCGTGATCGCCTCGGGAAGTGCGTCTCTCGTCAACGCTGACGGACAGTTCGGTAAGCAGCCAAAGGTGGATTTCCCGACGCCTCTCGTTGCGGAGACCCCCTCTGTCGCGACGATGTCTGATGGCGTTGGTCGTGAAGCTCAACACGGTGATTTTGTCGATTTTGAGGCCGTTGTCGTCACCGGGAAAGACATCACGCAGTTGACTGCCACCGCTTACGAAGTTGGCAACGAACAACGCGTTCAACTGGCGCCTGAGTCGAGTCTTCTCAACGATGCACTTCTCTGCCAGCAGGCCGGCTCACGTTTTGCCCTCACGGGAACGCTCACCGAGGTATTCGGTGAAGTGTCAGCAGAGGGAGTTACTCCCAACGCGACCGTTGTCGTTGTCGTCGATGTCATCGGCGTCTATCGAGGTTCAGCGTGGGGAACGCCACAGCTCGCAAAGGACGGGCTGCCGGCGGTCACATCCGCTCCAGACGGGCGCCCGGGTGTCGCGATGCCCTCCAGTGCAGCACCAGCAGATTTGACTATCTCAACGTTGTCTCGAGGAGACGGGCTCGTCGTCACCGAAGGACAGACCGTCGTCGCTCACTACATGGGTCTCCTCTGGGACGGTGTCGTGTTCGACAGCTCGTGGCCCCAGAACCTTCCGGTCAATCTTGTCGCTCAGAGTTTCATCGAGAACGATGGTGTCGGCGTGATCCCCGGCTTCGCGAAAGCCCTTATCGGTCAAACCGTCGGTTCGAGGGTTGTCGTGTCAATCCCAGCGTCTGAGGGCTACCCGGTCGACCAGTGGCCGTCGTCAATCCCGCTCGGGGCAACGATTGTGTTCGTTGTCGACATCCTCGGCGTCAAATAGGTGCGCGACTCGATATCGAATTCTGAGGTCTGTTCGCGTTTGCCGTTTAGGGTGAGAGTGTGAAGATTCGGATTGACAAAGCTGTGCCGGCTGAAGAGCGCACATACTGTCTTCTGCTTGCGTTGATCTCGGAGCCTTACGGGCTCAGTAAGGCGATGATTTACAAGTCGGTTAGGGGTTACCGCGAAGACTTCTTGAGCAGTGGCGCGACAGAGGCACTGGAGAAAAAGTTCGAACGCGACAAGCACGAACTGCGCTCAATGGGAATCCCGTTGATGACGAGCAATCATGAGAATCCTGCAGATCAGGTCTATTCGATTTCGGAGTCCGATTACGAACAATTGAGTTTTACCGACGCGGAGATATCGCTGCTCACCGCGGCGAGCGCCGTGTGGAGCGAAAGCGCGTTGTCGTCCGATGCCCGCGAGTTGAAGATTCGTCTGCTCGCCAACGACGTTGCGACGGTGGCCCATCTGGAGGCGCATGCTCCGCGTATCGAAACTCGAGACGCTGCGTATCCGTCAATCGCCAACGCTCTCGAATCACACAGCCGTATTTCGTTCAATTACCTCAAGCCGGGGCAGTTCAAGCCGGAGAGACGTGTGGTTTCACCCCTCGCGCTCGTCAACTACGACGGTCTCTGGCACCTTCTTGCACACGACTACGAGCGAGACGCCGAGCGCACGTTTCTGCTTCGCCGAAGTGTCGGTGAGGTTCAAGAAGTCCGCGTGAAGGCGTCCGACCCACCTGCCGTTGACCCTC
>CAXNHY010000054.1:0-6002 GCA_964202425.1 Microbacteriaceae bacterium MWH-Ta3
CATACAATGGCAAAGCAGTCCTACGCCGCAGCTGGAAGGCCCTCGGCGTAGGACTGGTCTTTAGGGCCACGTCCGATGCAGGAATACACCGCGTGGTTTCAGCCAAATCGGCCGTTCACGTAGTCACTTGTACGCGGGTCTTGCGGGAATGAGAACATCGCGTCGGTCGGGCCGTGCTCGACGATTTGCCCGGGAGTTCCTGCTGATGCAAGGAAGAACGCGCACTGCTGAGAGACACGTTGCGCCTGCTGCATGTTGTGTGTGACGATCACAATCGTCACTTCTTCCTTCAACTCCAACATCGTCTCTTCAATCACGCGCGTCGAGGTCGGGTCGAGTGCCGAACACGGCTCATCCATGAGGAGCACTTTCGGCATAACAGCGAGTGAACGAGCGATACACAAACGCTGCTGTTGACCACCTGAGAGTCCGCCACCTGGCGCCCGGAGCCTGTCTTTCACCTCGTTCCACAACCCTGCCTTCTTCAGGCAGCTTTCGACGAGGTAATCCTTGCGCTCTGAACTCACATCGGTCCCGGTGAGCTTCAAACCGGCGAGAACATTGTCGTAGATGGACATTGCGGGGAAAGGGTTCGGCTTTTGAAAAACCATCCCGATGTTGCGTCGAGCTTCTGTGAGCCTCAATTGTGGGTCGTAAACATCGACACCATCGAGAAGGACCTCACCAGCGAGCGACGCCGATGGAACCAGTTCGTGCATTCGGTTGAGAATCCGGAGGAACGTCGACTTTCCGCAACCCGATGGTCCAATCAGGGACGTAATCTGTCCGGCTGGCATCTCGAGAGACACGCGGTCAAGCACCTTGTGTGTTCCGAACCAAGCTGAAATGTCGCGTGCTTCGAGGGTTGAGAGCGGGCGCGTCGAGACGTCGTCGTAGACGTCGCTTGACTTGCTTCCATTACTCAAGCCACCCGAGGCCGAACGGCTAAACCCTCTAGTGAGAGCCCCGCGCGTCTTGTCGACGAGCGAACCCACACCAACAAGCGCGTTGACGAGCGGTGTGTTCGGTTTTTCCGACTCGACGGGAGTTGCGTTCTTATCTTTGGTCATCTTCGTTCCTAGGTGAGGTTGGGGAGCATGCGGACAAATTGATCTGACGCGAGAATTGACGCAAGAAGAACGAGTGGGATTCCCGCAACCCACGCTTTCCTCATTCCGAAGCGACGAACGCTCCAGACGATTCCAATTTCCACGAGAACGAGGAATTGAAGAGCAAACACGAGGGCCCACACTGTCGACACATCACTCGCCATGACCCGATGTTCGAGAGGAAGCGTCTGCACTGAGGTGAGTCGCGCGCCGGCCGCGTAGGCCACAACGGTGTTGTCGAATGTCGACGAGCCCGTCGCAATATCTGGAGCGGTCGTTGCAGCCGGCTGTGGTGTCTCGGATGGGCTTCCAGACGGTGTCGGCGCTACCGTAGAGGCTGGTACACAATCACCTGGCTTCGACGCAGTTGTTGCGGGCGATGAACTTGACGAAGGTTGCGCCGAGGGCGTTGAACCTGGGTCAGGTGAAGCCGATGCCAATGTCTCAGGTGTGGGTGTCGCAGTCGTACTCGGTGAAACCGAAACACACGGAACAGGAAGACCGGTGAGTGAACCGGGTGACGAGTAGGTCAGTGACGTCGCCACCATTTGTGCATCAACTCGAGTGACACCGTTTGGAGAATAAGGAAGCCCTCGACCGGTTTCCAACACGATCCGCGAGACACCCTCTCCTGGCGGTGCCGGCTCGGGCTCACCCGCGTATCGCATACCGATGACCTTGTATGTGTGCTGGCCTTGGCCGGTCACCACGCTGAACAGTGTTCCGGGTTTGAGAGTGTGAATCGACCCAAACGGACCGCCGAATGCGGACGCCCGTCCCATGATCACACTGGTTCCAGCCTGTCCTGGCAACACGGTGTCACGGCGGTGACCTGGCCCGCTTCGAAGCGCCGTTGAATCAGTACCTTCAACGACGACCTCGCTAACACCGATCTCAGGAATCTCGAGGAAGGCAACCGGATCACCGTCGGCGAGCAGAACGAGATTCTCGTCGCCTTCACTCGTCGGTGCAGTGGCTAAAGCGAGCTCATCGGTGAAAGCGACGCGCAGTTGCTCTTGGCTCGCCGCGTGCTGAATATGACTGAACACAAACAGGTTCGTGAGAAACATCGCGATTGTGACAGCGACAAACATGAGAACGTTGCGCTGAAGGAGTTCGCGCGGAGTCAACTCTCGTTCTACAACAGTTTGGGCGGTCATGAATTTGGGAGGTCGACCCGGCGGCCTCTTGGGCATTGATGGGTCACTCGGTGGCTCCTCCGCAGTTGACGCACGCGCGGTGAGTCCAAGTCGTTCACGCGCGGCAGATATCCAGGCGTTGCCCTTCACTGCCGAGAGGGCGTCATCGAACAACAATCGCCAATCGAACTTGTTCATCGCGCCATCACCTCACGGAACCTGTCAGCGATCCTCCGGCGAAGTTGTTCGATGGGTGGGAATCGTGTCGCAACAAACCCAGCAGTTACCAAGGCTCCTACAGTTGTGAGAACCCACGAAAAAACTATGAGGGTATCGGATCTCAAGTACGGAGTGTCTATCCCAGCACTCACCGCTTCGTCTGGCGTGAATCGAAGGTGAGTTGTATAGCCGCCCCACTGCCCGATGTCAGCGAAGCGCGAGCTGACAATTCGAGTCTCACCCGGGGCAATCGGACGGATTGAGTATGGCTTGCTTTCGGCAACGACCATCCCCAGTGGGTTGGTTACCCAAAAGGCAACAGTTCCCGATGCGGCCTCTGAATGCACATTGTTGACGTAAAGCGAAATGGAAGCTCCAGGGCTCAACAATCCGCCGGTGTCGTAGCTTGGTGCAGCCCTAAACCCCCCGACGTAGAAAATTCCGCTCAAGTTCAATGGATTTGATGCAAGAAAATCTACTTCTTGTTCGTCGGTCACGACATCCTCGGTCACGTCCCCCGTAACCACACCGCTTCCGCTTGTTGCGGAACCGGGCTTCGCGATTCGCCCACTTGCGGTCACGGCAAACTCGACGACAGTGATTGTTGTCTTGCTCCCGTCGGCGAGGACGCTGACCGCGGTAATGGTGTGGTCTCCTGGTGCAAGGTTCGGCGGAAGCGCGACGACCGCGGAGAAGTCTCCATTCGCGTCGGCGAACCCACTGGCAATGAGAACTGGCTCAGAATTGGAATAGACCTCGACGAACGCGAAAGGCTCAAGGCCGACGAGCGCGATTTCAAAAGTGGCGTCAGCCACCGTCGTCCCAACAGGAACTGTAACGGGGGTCTCAGTTGTTGGAGACGGAGTGGCCCGCGGAGTAGTGACGGGAACCTCAATCACAACCCCCTCTGCTACTGCGGTCGAAACTGCCGCAACCGTCGACGCACCGATACCAAGGGTCAGCACCCCGAACACCACCGCCACCGCACGCAGTGTGCGGTCTTTGTTTTGGCGGCGATGGATCATGTGGACGGGTTTTCCTATTTGGATGTGAGGGTGAGTGTCATAGTGGATGTGTAGGTTCCAGCAGTGTTCTGTACCGGCGGCTTCAGGGTGAGGTCCGCGTTGAGTGAAGTCCGACCGGTTCCAACGCCCGCAGCCGCTTCAGCAAATACTGCTGGGTAGCTGGCAGTTCCGGCGGTCAGCGCGGTGCCTAATTGTGCGCCCGTCGACGTTGTCGAAGCCTGCACGAGAAGTGGAGTCAACCCAAGATTGGAAGCTTGGAAGGTTGTCGATTGGTCGCCGGTCAAAACGAACGGTGCAACATTCACTGCAAGCGTCCAGCCGGGCATCGATACGACCCGCTCATCGACCACAGTGAACACCCCAAGGGTTCCTTGTGTGACGGACCGGTTGTTGACGAGGCTCGGCGACGAGAACTGAGCGGCGGCGTTGGCAGGAACCTCAAGAGAGAGAACACCATCGACCGTTGGATTCTGAGCCTCTCCCACGGTTCCGGCTTCGCTGACGTTGAATTGTGTGAGCCTCACTTCTTGGAACGAGCCATCTGCAAGGGTGTTGGCTACCGTGATGGAGTGGTCGCCCGGTGGGAGGTTGTCTGGAACGTCAACGGTTGCCGTGAATTGACCCGACGCATCAGCGAAGCCACTCGCAAGGAGCACTGGCTCGGAGCGAACGTAAATCTCCACATACGAGAACGGTTCGAAACCTGACAGATCAATGACAAAAGTGACTTGACTGATGGGAACGTCATTCGGAATTTCAATGGGGACATCAACGACAGGTGGGGTCGTGTTCGCTGGAACGACCACCCTGACAGAGAGACCCACACCACCGGTGTTGGCCAAGGACGCAGAGTTCTGACCCGCCGCCACCAGTAAGGCGGCTACCGAAACTCCGGCAGCAAGTGCCAGCCCTAGGCGCGAAAACTTTCCTTGCACACTTGCGAGATTCATTTCGAGTCGCCCTTCTTTTGGGTTGATTGTGCTGCTGCGTAGGCAATCCACTCTTGGGCACGCTGCTCGTTGGAGCGTGAACGGGCCCGCAGCGAGTAAATGACACCGAGTGCGATAAGCAGAGCAATCAGGAAATGCCACGGAACAACAAACAAGGCAACACTTCGTTCCATCGTCGGCATGGGACCAGGATTGATTGCATCAGCGTCAATCGTGCCAACGAGCTTCACGTAGGGGTTGAGGTAGACCCACGCTCCGACCCCCGTTACTTCAAAACTATAGGTTCGGGTTGTTCCGGGGAGTAGTTCAGGAACCTCTAAACGAGCAAACTGCACGAGAGGTATTCCAAAAAGCCCATTGACGCCAGCAACGACATTTGCTCCGAGGGAGACGTTTCCCGTGTTGGATAGAGTTGTCGTGATGGTCGCGGTACCACCGAACGGATTGAAGAAGTCCCCGGTGTATTGCGCATCGACCGAGCTGATGGCCATCAACGGGAACAGGTCTCCCTTGACCCGTGCGTATAGACGCGTCGCGATCCGACGATCCAAGACCACTTGACCTGCATCACTTTGGGCGGATACAACAATTCCGCCAGCGTGATCGCCGGGGGTTGCCTCTGCAGGCACGGTCATGGTGAAACCGATGACCCGGCTTTGACCGGGAGCGAGAGTGAGGTCGACCCTGGAGACTCCCCCGTCAAAAATGACCCACGAGCCAACATCTGTTGGTGTCTCCGCAGTGTCGAGAAGCGCGAAATCCCCGTTCTCCGAGTTGAACGCGTCAGTCGCATAAATCGTCACTCGTTGCTCCACGGTCCCCGTGTTTTGCACAAAGTATTCGTCAGAAATCGTCTGCCCCGGGTCAATTTGGTAACTGAATCGCGACCGTTCCTTGTTGATTGTGCCGTCGGAAGCAGGTGCCGAGGAAATTGACAGTGCTTCTTCGGCGAAGGCAACGGAGCTCCCAGAAACAAACGCAAACGCCAGGCACACCGCAATGAATGTGGCGGCAATACTGCGTCCAGACTTGAGTTTGTGTTGCACGCTCAATTTACTCATTTCTAAGTTGCCATTCTTCGTCGGGACGGTAAACGGGGGGTGAATGAAACATGACTCAACGCGATATCAACGTGAGGGTAATTGTGCCCGTGTACGTTCCAACGGGGAGTTGAGGTGGTGCGAGGAGCGTGAGGTCTGCGTCGAGTGAGCTTGTTGCGGCGTGGACTCCGGCTGGCGCCTCCGCAAAGATGAACGGGTAGATGGCTGTACCTGCGACGGTCGCCTGACCAGGGTTGACGCCTGAGCCACCAGCAGTGATTCGTGGGTCGATTCCCAGTTGAGCTGAACTCATCGTCACGGCGCTGTCCCCCGACAACGTCAACATCGAGGCTGAGGCCGTGAGAATCCATCCAGGTCGGGAAACCGATCGGTCGTCGCGAACAACAACCGCACCTAGATCTCCGTAGGTTACCGACAATCCGTTCTCCAGCACCGGTTCGGCAAACGTCGCGCTCGCTCCTGCCGGAATCTCGAGAGTCAGTACTCCGTCACGGACTGT
>CAXNHY010000055.1:0-5901 GCA_964202425.1 Microbacteriaceae bacterium MWH-Ta3
AACTCTTCAGTCGTACTCCCCGAGCGATGGCGTTAACGCCGAAGTCGGCGATGTCAGCGTTCGCAACGCTCTGCTCGTTGCCAACAGCAGCGGGGACGGCGCCCTTGTCATGACGTTCGTGAACAGCGGAGACGCACTTGTTTTCGTCACCGTTGAACTTCGCGGGGCTCGAAACCTGTCAGCTTCTGTCGCTGCTTACCCCGGCATTACCAAAGTGGGAATCGCCGACGACAACCCACTCGTTTTCACCAACGCAGAAGTCTTCGCCGGAACGTATGCGGAGGTGTACTTCCAGTACGGAAACTTCGAAGGAGCGCTCGCGACAGTTCCCGTCTTAGATGGCACGGAAGTAATCTACGCTCCGTATGCGCCCAACGAACGCGAATCAAACTAGGCGCTAGTTTTTCCCTGGTTGGCAACAGCCGCAGCCCCTGCCGCCGCGGCAGCTGGGTCAAGATACTCGGCCTTTCCAATCGGCTTCAGGTCGTCGTCGAGGCGGTAAACGAGCGGGATTCCCGTAGGAATATTCAGTTCCGCAATGTCGTCGTCTGAGATTCCATCGAGGTGCTTCACGAGCGCACGAAGTGAGTTTCCGTGAGCGGTGATGAGGACGGTCTTGCCGGACCGAACATCGGGAACGATGTCACTGTGCCAATAGGGCAACATTCGATCAATGACGAGTTTGAGGGATTCGGTACGAGGGAGGTCGTCGCCAAGACCGGCGTATCGCTCGTCGTGCGCTTGGCTGAACTCGGACGAATCATCGAGTGGCGGTGGCGGGACATCAAACGAACGACGCCACAGTTGGAACTGCTCAGCACCGAATTCGTCTAGCGTTTGCGCCTTGTCTTTTCCCTGGAGCGCTCCGTAGTGGCGTTCGTTGAGTCGCCATGATCGCTTGACGGGAATCCACGCGCGGTCAGCGCGGTCGAGGGCGATGTTTGCGGTCTGGATAGCTCGCGTGAGAACACTCGTATAGAGCACGTCGGGCTTGAGACCGCTCTCGGCAAGTAGCTCACCCGCTCGAGTTGCCTCCGCGACACCCTGCTCCGAGAGGCGCACATCGACCCAGCCGGTGAAGAGGTTCTTCTGGTTCCAGGTTGAGTTGCCGTGTCTCAGCAAAATGAGTGTGTGAGTCATGTGTTCCAGCCTAACCAGCAAGAATGGTGACGTGGTAGTTGGACGAATCACCCGAGGAACAACGGGAACAAACCGGTTGCGGCGCGCGGATCGCTGGCTTGCACGCCACCCCCGGTTTCTTTCGATGGAGAACCCCGTCGTTGTCGATCTCGGGTTTGGTGCAGCACCGAACACGACTCTCGAGCTCGCCGAGAGGTTGCAGTCAACCCGACCCAACACTCGCGTTGTCGGTATTGAGATTGATCCAGTGCGGGTTGAGAAAGCTAAGCCGTTCGAGACAGACACGGTGAGTTTTCGCCACGGAGGGTTCGAAATCCCGAACGACGAACGTGTCGACGTTGTCCGAGCGTTCAACGTGCTCCGCCAGTACGACGAACCAGAGGTTGAGGGAATTTGGTCAACCGTTCTATCCCGACTTTCGCCCGGTGGCCTCTTCATTGACGGGACGTGTGACGAAATCGGTCGCGTCTCGACCTGGGTTGCGCTATCTCCAGAAGGCCCAGAATCGTTCACCGTGTCTCTTCGCCTCACGCAGCTCGATGCACCGAGTATCGCGGCGGAACGGCTCGTCAAGGCACTCATCCACCACAACGTCGAGGGCGAAAACATTCACCGCTTCTTCACCGACCTCGACCGCCTGTGGGCGACGAACGCTGGACTCGGTGCGTTCTCGCCTGTTCAGCGCTGGGTGGCGAGTGTTCGCGGGATGAAGGACCGCGGCTGGCCGGTGCACGGCACTCAGGCTCGGTGGCGGCTCGGTGAACTTACGGTCGATTGGGACGCAGTCGCTCCGCAGCGGTAGCACCCGTCGTTGGAGAAACAACAACTTCTTGCGTTGCCGAGATTGGGTGACCGTTTCGCATCACAGTCAACGCAGCGTCGGGATCGGTGGTTCGCTTGATGAGGGCGAGGGCAATCGGGCCATCCTCGCGATGGTTGGCGGCGGTCGTGACAACCCCGATTTCGACATCGCCCAGCACGACCGCGTCACCTGGTTCAGCGAATTCTGAGTCAGAACCGTCCAAGTGAAGCCTCACGAGTCGTCTCGGTGGGTGGCCGACGTTGTGAATCTTCGCAATGGTTTCTTGTCCGGGGAAGCAGCCTTTCGAAAGATGCACGGCAGTGCGCAACCACCCGAGCTCGTGCGGTAACGCCCTTTCGTCTACCTCCGCGAGCGCCGGCCTACCGGCAATGATTCGCGCTGCGTCCAACGTTGACTCAGCCACGACGGGGACGGGCGGCTGCTCAGTCGCCGGCCACAGTGACTCGACGTAACTCCACCCTTCAACCCGATCCATGTCGTACACGAATCCGCCGGCCTGGGGCTCTGGCCACGGATCGCGCCAGACGGCGTCCCCGAAGCCCTTGACCGCTCCAAGCACAACAAACTGCGAATCGGAATCGGTCGCGGCAACGTCTTCGAGGAACACTCGCGACTCGACCCACGCGGCAATCTCGGCGCCGCTCAACCCAGGGACAATAAGGACGAAGGAGACATCGGTGACAATGACGTGAACCACTTTGAGGATGCGCCCGTTCCCGTCGAGCTCGAGCGAATCAACAGACGACCCGGACGGTACATCGATTTTCTGGGTGAGCACGTTGTTGAGAACGGAAACACGGTCGCTCCCCGTGACCGTTGCCACACCGGCAGAGACAAGGACTGCTGCGTCGCCGCTCGCCAACGCGCGCTGCTCGGCGAAGGGATCAGGCATCGTTAGCGCTGGCCGCGAAACAGACGAATCAACACGGTGAGCGAGACGATACCGATGGCAATCGTCGCAAGTCCGAGAAGGACGAGGAAGAAGATTTCGAGAGCCAGAATCATGGTTCTAGCCTATTCCGTGAAGCACCAGCGCAGCGACGATTCCGACAGCACCAATCATCAGTGACCCACTAGCCGTGAAGGCCAAGCGATTGACGAGCCCTTCTTTTCGCTGAAGTGATAGCTGAACAATGAATGACAACACAATTGCAGCACCCATCGCAACAGAAATCGCACCGGGCCAGACGGGATTTCCTGCTACTAACGCGTATCCGACAATTCCCGCGGCGACGACCCACGACGGGAGAGCGGTGGCAAAACGACGGGGCATACGCCTACTCTAAACGCCATAAACTTAAATTCGACGGGAAGGAACGTGCCTATGGCTAGGTTGCTCATCCTGTCGAATTCACTCGAATCGCCCATTCCCGCGATTTCACTGTTGCCGCACTCAACAGTTGTCGCCGAAATCTCACCTCAATCAGTCGCATCCCACGGCGAAACGGACGTCATCATCCTCAACGGTGTGGACAGCCTCAAGGAAGCGCGATCGATGGCGAATCTCATGAACAACGCGCACCATCACACTCCGATTGTGTTGGCCGTCTCCGAGACGTCCCTCGCGGCGATTGACGGAACATGGGGCGTCGCGGATTTCCTCACTCCGACAATGGGCCTTGCCGAAGTGGACGCGCGAATCAGGCTCGCCGTCACAGCCCGTCAGGCCGACACCGCGACAACAATTTCGCACTCTGGGGTGCGGGTGGATGAAGCGAGTTTTCAGGCGCACGCGGGCAGTCGCGCGCTGGACCTCACCTTCAAAGAATTCGAACTCCTCCGTTTTCTCGTCGCAAACCCCGGTCGCGTTTTCAGCAGGGAACAATTACTGTCTGAAGTCTGGGGATACGATTATTTTGGCGGCACGCGAACCGTCGACGTTCACGTGCGTCGGCTTCGCGCCAAGCTCGGGGATCACGAATCGGTCGTCGGCACTGTTCGAAATGTTGGATACCGATTTGCACCGAGTGGCGGAGGGGAAGCATGAGCAATCACGATGACGCTCTTGACGACCAACTGGACAACGACTGGGACGCGAACGGGCCGTCCACCGATGCGGAATTGCCGTTGGGCCGTTTCCTCGATCGCGAGATATCGTGGCTGTCCTTTAACCGCCGCGTTCTCGAACTAGCCGAAGACGAAACAGTTCCGCTTCTCGAACGACTCAACTTCCTCGCAATCTTCGCAAACAATCTCGATGAGTTTTTCATGGTGCGCGTTGCCGGGCTGAAGCGTCGAATTGAGACCGGAATCGCCGTCCTCGCGAACACCGGAATGGCACCGACGGATGTTCTCGCAAACATTCACTCGAAAGCCCACGACATTCAAATGCGGCATGCGGATCTGGCGCGAAACGTGCTGCTTCCTCTCCTGTCACAAGCTGGTATCACGATTGTTGAGATGGATTCGCTCAGCGCCGCCGACCGCACCGAGACAGACGAACTGTTCTATTCGACGATTTTCCCCGTACTGACGCCGCTCGCCGTGGACCCGGCACACCCGTTCCCCTACATTTCCGGTTTGTCGCTCAACCTTGCCGTCCGTGTGCGCAACCCGAAGTCGAACGATGAGAACTTCGCTCGAATCAAGGTTCCGGCTGTCCTTCCTCGATTCGTGAAACTGCCAGACACGACTGACGGTGCTGTGCGTTTCGTCCCACTCGAAGACCTCATCGCCCATCACCTCTCGTCGATGTTCCCTGGAATGGAGATTCTCGACCACCACATTTTCCGCGTCACGCGAAACGAAGACCTCGAGCTTGATGAGGACGAAAGTGAAAACCTCATCACAGCACTCGAGGCTGGGCTCTCGCGTCGACGATTCGGTGCACCGATTCGACTTGAAATCTCAGACGACATGGACGACGTCACCCTCAGTTTCCTGTCTCGAGAACTGGGTATGGACGACGGCGAGATTTATCGACTTCCCGGAATTCTCGGACTCAATGAAATGTTCGAAATTTCAAGCCTCCCGAGGGCTGAACTCAAATATTCCAAGCACATTCCAACCACGGTTGCCGCGTTCCAGCCCCCAGAACCGAACACTCACGCAGACCTCTTCGCCGCGATGCGCGAGGGCGAGGTGCTCGTACACCACCCCTACGAATCGTTTGCGACCAGCGTTCAGGCCTTCGTGGAGCAGGCTGCGACCGACCCGAGCGTTCTGGCAATCAAGCAGACGCTGTATCGCACATCGGGTGACTCCCCAATTGTTCGATCGCTCATTTCGGCTGCTGAGTCGGGCAAAGCAGTGCTCGCACTCGTCGAAGTGAAGGCACGTTTTGACGAGCAGAACAACATCGCGTGGGCTCGACAGTTGGAGAAGGCCGGCGTACACGTCGTGTACGGGCTCGTCGGATTGAAGACGCACTGCAAACTCACGCAAGTTGTTCGAAGGGAGAAGAACGGCGAACTCGCCTACTACTCCCACATCGGCACGGGAAACTACAACCCGAAAACGAGCCGCATCTACGAAGACCTTGGACTGTTCACTCACTCAAGCGAAGTGGGTGCTGAGCTCACTCGGTTGTTCAACGAACTCAGCGGATACGCGGTCGAGAAGAAGTTCAAACGCCTGCTCGTTGCACCGAGGTACTTGCGTAACGGGCTCCTGAAGCACATCGCGAAAGAAACGGATGCTGCACTCGCTGGCGAGACGTCGGGGATTCGCTTCAAGGTCAACTCGCTCGTTGACGAAACGGTCATCGACGCACTGTATCGAGCAAGCAGGGCCGGGGTCCCCGTTGACATTTCGGTTCGCGGAATCTGTTCCCTCATCCCCGGGGTTCCCGGCCTGAGCGACAACATTCGCGTTCGGAGTGTCCTCGGCAGGTACCTCGAACACTCACGAATCTATTCGTTCCACAATCTCGGAAAGCCGACGGTGTACATCGGGTCAAGTGACCTCATGCACCGCAACCTCGATCGACGCATCGAGGT
>CAXNHY010000056.1:0-5748 GCA_964202425.1 Microbacteriaceae bacterium MWH-Ta3
TTCTGGCAGTTCCCAACAGTGTCGATGGGTCTCGGTCCAATCAATGCGATCTATCAAGCGCAGTTCAACAAGTACGTCACGAACCGCGGAATCAAAGACGCTTCAGACCAGCATGTCTGGGCGTTCCTTGGCGATGGCGAGATGGATGAGGTTGAGTCGCGCGGCGCTCTGCAGCTCGCAGCAAACGATCGGCTCGACAACCTCACGTTTGTTATCAACTGCAATTTGCAACGACTCGATGGGCCTGTTCGCGGTAACGGAAAAATCATCCAGGAGCTGGAGTCGTTTTTCCGCGGTGCCGGTTGGCACGTCATCAAAGTTGTGTGGGGCCGCGAATGGGACGAACTGCTCAACCAGGATCACGACGGGGCGCTCCGCGATCTGATGAACGACACCCCCGACGGTGACTTCCAGACGTATAAGGCTGAATCGGGCGCTTACATCCGTGAAAACTTTTTCGGACGCGACCCGCGCACCGCTGCGATGGTTGCCGACTGGTCGGACGAGAAGATTTGGTCGCTCAAGCGCGGCGGTCACGACTACCGAAAGCTGTATGCAGCTTATGCGGAAGCGATGGCGCACAAGGGTCAACCGACGGTCATTCTTGCGAAGACGGTGAAGGGTTACGGGCTGGGAAAGACTTTCGAGGGTCGTAACGCCGTTCACCAGATGAAGAAACTGACGCTCGAGGTTCTCAAATCGTTCCGCGACGACTTGCGTATCCCCATCACTGATGAGCAGCTCGAGGCGAACCCGTACCGTCCCTCCTACTATCACCCCGGCGCGAACGACCCAGCAATTCAGTATCTGATGAAGCGTCGCGCTGAACTCGGCGGCGCTCTCCCTCAGCGTCGCACCGCGTTCACTCCCCTTCCCGCTATCGAGGACAAGCTCCTCGAACAAGGGAGGAAAGGCAGCGGCAAGCAAGAGGCAGCAACGACGATGGCTTTCGCGCGATTGTTCAAGGATCTGTTGCGCGATGAAAACTGGGGTGCGCGATTTGTCCCCATCATCCCCGACGAAGCCAGAACGTTCGGAATGGACTCGTACTTCCCGACGTCGAAGATTTACAACCCTGCAGGACAGAACTACACGTCGGTTGACCGCGAACTTCTCTTGGCATACAAGGAGAGCGTCGCCGGACAGATAATCCACACCGGCATCAACGAAGCTGGTGCTATGGCGGCCTTTGTCGCAGCTGGAACCTCTTACGCAACGCAGGGCGAACCGATGATTCCGGTTTACGTCTTGTACTCAATGTTCGGATTCCAGCGAACCGGCGATCAGATGTGGCTTGCTGGTGACCAAATGGCACGCGGGTTCATCATCGGAGCAACGGCCGGCAAGACAACCCTCGCCGGTGAAGGTCTGCAGCACGCAGACGGTCACTCGCATTTGATTGCTTCCGCCAACGAAGCAGTAGTTGCCTACGACCCGGCGTTCGCCTTCGAGATCGGCTACATCGTGCAGGCCGGCCTCAACCGAATGTACGGCGGAACGCATGCCGATCCCAACGTCTTCTATTACCTCACCGTGTACAACGAGCCGATCGTGCAGCCAGCAGAGCCAGAGAACGTTGATGTCGACGGACTTCTCCGCGGAATGTACAAGTACCGTCCAGCGGCAACCACTGGAATCCCTGCACAGATCATGGCATCGGGTGTCGCTGTTCCCTGGGCGCTCAACGCTCAGCAATTGCTCGCTGATGACTGGGGCGTCGCAGCTGAAGTGTGGTCCGTGACGTCGTGGAACGAACTTCGACGCGACGGTCGCGACGCCGAGCGCCACAATTTCTTGCACCCGGAGGAACTCCCCCGCGTGCCGTACGTGACAGAGCGCTTGCGCAATGAGTCCGGCCCTGTTGTCGCAGTGAGCGACTTTATGCACTCCGTGGTCGACCAAATCCGCCCATACGTTCCAACAGATTTCGCAACTCTCGGCGCTGACGGGTTCGGGTTCAGCGACACCCGCGCAGCGGCTCGCCGTCATTTCGCGATTGACACCGAGTCGATTGTCGTACGAGTGCTTGAACAACTAGCGAAGCGCGGCGAGATCGACCGCTCAAAGGTCATCGATGCCGTCGCGAAATATCGCCTCAACGACGTCAACGCTGGTACGACCGGCAGTGTCGGCGGGGACGCGTAAAGGGCAGCATGATCATCGTCGTCGCACCGGGCCAAGGTTCCCAAACAGCAGGTTTCCTTGCGCCGTGGCTTGAGGTAGATGGGGTTCGCGAACAACTCGGCACCTTGAGTGACGCCGCCAAGGTTGACCTCATCGAACACGGAACGCTTTCCAACGACGAGCTGATTCGTGACACCAAGATTGCGCAACCGCTGATCGTTGCTGCCTCCATTGTCACCGGAAGTGTTCTACTCCAGGGTCGTGAGTCCAGTGTCTCCGCATTCGCCGGGCATTCCGTCGGCGAGTTTGCGGCAGCCGCCCTCGCCGGAGTTCTCTCCCAGTCAGACGCGATGTCGCTCGTCGGTGTGCGCGGGCGCGCAATGGCAGAGGAGGCCGGGCTCGTCGCCACGGGAATGAGCGCGCTTCTCGGTGGTGACACCGACGACATTTCTGCCAAACTCAGTGAACTCGGACTGTTCGCGGCGAACATGAACGGTGGCGGACAGGTCGTCGTCGCAGGTGCAACCGACGCTCTTGCCGCGCTCGCAGCAAATCCTCCTGAGGGCGTTCGAGTGATTCCCCTGAGTGTTGCCGGCGCATTCCACACGACGTTCATGCACGGTGCGGTTGAAAAGCTCCGTGTCGCAGCCAACGCAGTTGTTGCTAACGATCCCTCGACCCCCATCTACACAAACAGCGACGGTTCCCGCGTTTCCTCCGGATCTCGCTACCTCGATCTCCTTGTTGGTCAGGTGTCCAACCCGGTTCGTTGGGACCTGTGCATGGAGTCGTTCGCTCGCGATGGCGTGACAGGCATTATTGAACTCGCACCCGCGGGCGCGCTCGTTGGCCTCGTGAGGCGTAGCATCAAGGGATTACCAACAGTCACCGTAAAGACTCCCGACGACATGACCGCCGCTATTGAGATGCTGGAGGCATCATGACCAGGCCACCGCTCAAACACACAACCGGTTCCGAATTCACCCGAATCTACGCGGTGGGGGCAGCCCGCGGCGACGTTGTTGTCCCCAACGATGACATCGTCGGTCCGATCGACTCAAGTGACGAGTGGATTCAACAGCGAACCGGCGTGATTACGCGCCGACGCGCCTCAGAGAACCTCACAGCTTCCGCAATGGCCATTTCAGCTGCACGCGAGGCTGTGACCAAATCAGGAATTGATCCATCGGAGATTGGTGCAGTCATTGTCGCCACAATTTCCAACGAGGTCCCAACTCCGTCGATGGCCGCACTCGTAGCCGACGCCATTGGGGCCACCCCGGCGGCGGCTTACGACATCTCTGCCGCGTGCGCCGGCTTCTGCTACGGAATCGCGCAAGCTGATGCGCTCATCCGAGCAGGGGTTGCTCGTTTCGTGGTGGTGATCGGCGCCGAGAAACTCAGTGACGTTGCAGAGCCAACCGACCGCACGATCTCATTCCTTCTCGCCGACGGTGCCGGTGCCGTCGTCGTTGGTCCGGCCGACGAAGCGGGAATCTCACCGACCGTGTGGGGGTCTGACGGATCCAAGTGGGAGTCCATCGGCATGACCAAGACTACGAAGCAAGCTTTCACCGACGCAGACACCCAACTACCGACGCTCCGCCAGGACGGGCAAACCGTTTTCCGCTGGGCTGTCTGGGAAATGGCGAAAGTCGCACAGGAAGCGCTCGATCGCGCAGGAATCACCAGTGCTGACCTTGCTGCGTTCATCCCACACCAAGCGAACATGCGCATCATCACCGAGTTCGCAAAACAACTCGATGTCCCAGACCATGTAGTCATTGCTCGTGACATTGAGGACATGGGCAATTCATCAGCCGCGTCGATACCCCTCGCTATGCACCGTGTTCTCGAGGAGCACCCGGAGTTGAGCGGCGGTTACGCCCTCATCATTGGATTCGGCGCAGGGCTCGTCTACGCAGCTCAAATCGTTCGACTTCCCTAGATAACATTCACAATCCCCGTAAAATGGGGAAGCACATCCACACAAAGGAGAAATAATGGCTCAGTCCAAGGATGAGGTTCTCGCGGGCCTCGCAGCCCTCGTGAACGACGAGACGGGCGTTCCCGTTGAAAGCGTTGTATTCGGAAAGTCCTTCGCGGAGGACCTCGACATCGACTCGATTTCAATGATGACGATTGTTGTCAATGCGGAAGAGGAATTCGGTGTCAAGATTCCCGACGACAAGGTTCAGGAGCTCAAGACCGTCGACGACGCTGTTGACTTCATCGTCGGCGCTCAGGCTTAACAATTTCGGTTGGCGGGGTTTCGGCCCCGCCACCTCTTTTGCATGACCCACGGAAGAAGCACATGACCAGGATTGTTGTCACCGGCATCGGTACTACGTCTCCCCTCGGCGGGAACGCGACCGACACGTGGGATGCGCTGCTTCGCGGCGAGAGCGGTATTCGTTCGCTCACGGAAGAGTGGGTTGAACAGTACGAACTTCCCGTGACATTTGGTGGGCGTGTCAAGGTCCCTGCCGTTGAAATTCTTGAGCGTATTGAAATCAAGCGCCTCGACCCGTCTGCCCAATTAGCTGTCATCGCTGCCCGTGAAGCGTGGCTCGATGCTGGCGAACCCACCGACGCGAAGGAACGTATCCTCGTTGACTTCGCAACGGGCATTGGCGGGCTGGGAACGCTTCTTGACGCGTGGGATGTCCTCAAAGAAAAAGGGCCACGGCGCGTTCTCCCAATGACCATTCCGATGCTGATGCCCAATGCGGCAGCGGCAGCGATCTCCATGGACCTTGCGACTCGAGGCGGTGCTCGCACCTGCGTTTCCGCCTGCGCCTCCGGGACAGAGTCGATTGCTAACGCGGTCGACCACCTCCGACAGGGGGTTGCCGACGTTGTGATTTGTGGCGGAACAGAATCCGTATTCCACCCTCTCCCCATCGCCGCGTTCGCCGCGATGCACGCGCTGTCGACCCGAAACGACGACCCTGCTCGAGCGTCACGCCCTTACGACATTGACCGCGACGGTTTCGTCCTCGGTGAAGGTGCGGCCGTGCTTGTGCTGGAGACCTACGAACACGCCGTCGCTCGCGGGGCAACGATGTACGCGGAAATCGCAGGAGGAGCTGTCACGAGTGACGCTCATCACATCACCGCACCTGATCCAGAGGGTCACGGCGCTTCGCGCGCAGTTCTCGATGCACTTGCTCACGCAGGTGTTTCACCAGCTGATGTCAACCACATCAACGCCCACGCAACTTCAACTCCCGTCGGTGACATCGCCGAGTACACGGCGCTTCACAAAGTATTCGGCGATCGAATCAAGGAGATACCCGTATCTGCCACAAAGTCTGCAACAGGTCACTTGTTGGGTGGAACCGGAGCGCTCGAAGCGATATTCACCGTCCTCGCAGCCAAGCACCGACTCGCTCCACCAACACTCAATCTCGACAATCAGGATCCAGATATTCCGCTCGACGTTGTGACGTCACCTCGCGAACTCCCCGAGAACGTCGTTGCGATTAGCAATTCGTTCGGTTTCGGCGGTCACAACGCCGTCGTCGTTGTCAAATCGCTCTAAATGGCGTGAGAAGGGCGAATCAGCGGAACGACTTCCGCATATCGTCCAGCTCGATACGGTTCTAGTTCCTCGTCCCAGGG
>CAXNHY010000057.1:0-5738 GCA_964202425.1 Microbacteriaceae bacterium MWH-Ta3
GTCATCTTCTGACGCTGAATCAGCACGTCGTTGAGCAAACTTGACGCCCCAAATCGGAACAAGTGAGGGTGTAGCCACTCTTGCCCCGCGACTTCCGCCACGGCGACGAGGTAACGAATCGCGTCCTTGGACTGGCGGATACCGCCTGCTGGTTTGACCCCGATCCGCTCGCCCGTGAGAGCGAACCAGTCGCGCACAACCTCGAGCATGAGAACTGTGGTTGGCAGGGTCGCAGCCGGCTGAACCTTTCCCGTCGATGTCTTTATGAAATCTGCGCCAGCAAGAATTGCAAGCCACGACGCGCGCTTGATGTTGTCGTATGTGCGGAGTTCGCCAGTCTCGAGAATCACCTTGAGGTGGGCGTGAGTTCCGTCTGCGCGGTTACACGCTTCACGAACCTGCACAATCTGGTTGAACACTGTGTCGAAATCTCCAGCGAGGAACGCGCCACGATCAATCACCATGTCGATCTCTCCGGCGCCTTCAGAGACTGCGTAACGAGTGTCGGCGATTTTGATGTCAATGGTGCTGCGTCCGCTGGGGAATGCCGTTGCAACCGATGCGACAGACACGCCCGTCACGCCGTCACCGATTTTGGCGCCGAGCGCGCGGACGGCGTGGCCGACCATGTCGGGGTAGACGCACACGGCGGCGACCCTCGGGGTCGTCGAGTCGTGGGGGTCGGGAATGAGCGCCTTGGCAACAAGTGAGCGAACCTTGCCTGGGGTGTCTGCACCCTCGAGCGTTGTGAGGTCGATGAGTCGGATGATGGTGTCGAGAGCGTCACGCTTGGAATCATTCTTGATTGACCTCGAGGCGATCCAGCCAGCTCTTCCCTCGAGCCCGACGGCGTCGACCGTGGAAAGCCTGGAAAGGAATCCACGAAGCGAAGAGCTGTCCGTTACCCCCTGGACACGGGAACGCTCGGTCGAGATGATCCCGCCCGTGGCCTGCTCCGTCAACGTGGCCGATTCCGCAATGGAGATACTGACAATCCCGATCTCACGCGCAAGAGCGAGGAGTCGACCAGCTTTCCATCGAGTGAGCCCCAGTGCCTCACCGATTTCGTCCTGGGTCTTGTTGTCGTCGTAATAGAGTCGCGCGACAGTGCGCGCAAGGTCATACTCGGTGGTCGTCACGAGTACAGCATATGCGCAGATGCGCATCAGCGCAACAAATGAGTAAATCTAGTTGAGCGTGAGCTCGCCAGCGGCCATCAACTCACGGATATCAAGAATGTCCTGGTCCATCGCAGCGATGAGGCTCTCAACTCCGTCAAACTTCAGAGTGTCCCGCAAGCGGTGAGTAAACGTAATCGTCCCCGTCAGACCGTAAGCATCGAAGTCGGCGTCCAACGCGTGAGCCTCTACCTGGAGCCGTTCAACATCAGTGAACGTCGGGTTTGTTCCGACAGATATGCCGGCGAAGTACGTTTCTCCCCCAACCTCAAGAGTGCCGGCATAGACGCCCGGTGCTGGAACAAAGCCTTCGCAGTGTTCCTCGAGGTTTGCCGTGGGGTACCCCAGCTCGCGGCCACGCTGATGTCCTCGAACGACTTCTCCGCGCACGGAGTGGGGCCGACCCAACAAGTGAGCGGCGCGTTCAACATCGCCGACGCTTAGCGCGTCACGAATGAGCGAGGACGAAATTCTCTCTGAGCCAGCGTCAACACACACGTCTCCAACGACAACGACCTCAAACCCCGAATTGTGGGAATCGGCGATAAGCGTGTCGACGGTGCCTGCGCCGTCCTTTCCGTAGCGAAAGTCACGACCGACCATGACCGTTGTGGCGGATAGCCCTTCGACCAGGATCGTTCGAACGAACTCTTCCGCGCCGAGGTCCCTGAAGTCATCGGTGAACGGAAGCACGACGACGAGATCGACCCCGAGAGCCTTGAGCGCTTCGACCTTTTGAGACGTCGAAACGACCTGGTCGGGGACCCGGCTCGGGTCAACAACGCTCAACGGATTCCTGTCGAAAGTCACGACGACAACGCGGGCGCCGTGCGATCGGGCGCGAAGTTGGTCAATCACGGCGCGGTGTCCACGATGCACGCCATCGAACTTTCCGATGGTGACCGCCGATGGCACACCGTCTCGAGGCACCAGCACGTTCATCGGGTCGCCTCTTTCCGAAGCCACCACAAACCAAGAACTGGCAAAGCTAATGGAACGTAAAGATACCCCGCTCCGAAGCCACTCCAGACGGTGTCGCTGGGGAATAGCCCGGGCGCGACGATCGTGAGTGACCCAATGGCGAGGACACCGGCGAGTTCAAAAACCATTGCACCGATTGCGAGTCGCCTGTTGCCGCGGGCAATCGCGATCGTTGCGAGGACATACACGGCTGCCGCGACAACTGACAGCGAATATGCGAACGGAGCAGTTCCGAACTTCGTCGCGACCTGGTAAAGACTTCGACCAGTTGCGGCAATCGCAAGCACTGCGTAAAGAATGACGAGTGCTCGAGCGTTGCCGAGTTGAGTCACTTCTTGTCCTTCTTCTCCACGTCCCCTGACAGCGCGGCGATAAAGGCGTCCTGCGGAACCTCTACACGACCGACCATCTTCATGCGCTTCTTGCCCTCTTTTTGCTTCTCCAGCAGCTTGCGCTTGCGGCTGATGTCGCCGCCGTAGCACTTTGCCAAAACGTCTTTTCGCATCGCTCGAATGTTTTCGCGCGCAATGATTCGAGCACCGATGGCCGCTTGAATTGGGACCTCGAACTGTTGGCGAGGAATCAGCTCGCGCAAGCGGGTCGCCATCATGGTTCCGTAAGCGTAGGCCTTGTCGCGATGAACGATCGCGCTGAACGCGTCGACCTGTTCGCCCTGCAACAGAATGTCGACCTTGACCAAATCGGACGCGTGCTCCCCCGACGGTTCGTAGTCGAGCGAGGCATACCCCGCGGTCCGTGACTTCAGCTGGTCGAAGAAATCAAAAACAATTTCACCGAGGGGAATCGTGTACTTGATTTCGACGCGATCCTCTCCGAGATAATCCATTCCAATGAGCGCCCCACGACGCTGTTGACAAAGTTCCATGATGGTGCCGACGTAATCCTTGGGTGCGAGGATTGCCGCCCTCACCATCGGTTCGCGAACCTCGGAAACCTTCCCCGTTGGAAACTCCGACGGGTTGGTGACGACCGCCGTCTTGCCGTCGTCCATCGTGACGTTGTAAATGACGCTGGGGGCTGTCGAAATGAGATCGAGACCGAACTCGCGTTCAAGGCGTTCACTGATGATTTCAAGGTGAAGCAAACCGAGGAACCCGCAGCGGAATCCGAAGCCGAGTGCGACAGACGTTTCGGGTTCGTACGTCAGCGACGCGTCTGACAGCTTGAGTTTGTCGAGCGCCTCGCGAAGATCGGGAAAGTCTGACCCGTCTAGCGGGTAGAGCCCCGAGAAAACCATCGGTTTGGGATCGGTGTACCCGGGAAGTGCCGTCTTCGCTGGTTTCGACAGGTTTGTCACCGTGTCGCCGACCTTGGAAAGACGAACGTCCTTGACGCCGGTTATCAAGTAACCCACTTCTCCAACTGACAAGCCCTTCGACGGAACGGGCTCTGGCGAAGAGACGCCAATCTCCAACAGTTCGTGCGCGGCCTTCGTCGACATCATTTGAATGCGTTCACGAGGGTTGAGAGTGCCGTCGATGACGCGGACATAGGTCACAACGCCTCGGTAAGAGTCGTAGACGGAGTCAAAAATCATCGCGCGCGCCGGTGCGTCGACTGAACCCTGTGGCGCGGGAATTCTCTCGACGACGCGATCGAGCAGCGCTTCGACGCCGACACCGGTCTTGCCTGATACGCGCATGACATCGTCGGGGTCGCCTCCAATGAGCGAGGCCAGTTCTTTCGCATACTTATCTGGGTCAGCTGCCGGTAGGTCGATCTTGTTCAAAACGGGGATGACTTCGAGGTCATTTTCAAGCGCGAGGTAAAGGTTGGCTAGCGTTTGCGCCTCGATTCCCTGCGCAGCGTCAACAAGCAAAATTGCTCCCTCGCAGGCAGCGAGGGATCGGGACACCTCGTACGTGAAGTCAACGTGCCCTGGGGTGTCGATCATGTTGAGCGCGTAATCAGTGCCCTCGACCTCCCAGGGGAGCCGAACAGCCTGACTCTTGATCGTGATGCCGCGCTCGCGCTCAATGTCCATGCGGTCGAGATACTGGGCGCGCATTTCGCGACCCTCAACAATTCCCGTCACCTGCAGCATGCGGTCAGCAAGCGTCGACTTACCGTGGTCAATGTGCGCAATGATGCAAAAATTGCGAATGACGGACGGGTCGGTGTGCGCGGGAACCGGCGGGTGCGTGGAACGAGACATGTCTCTCTATTGTTTCACGACAACGGTTAGGCGGCGACCGATGGCTCTGCTATTCTTGAGACTGGCTTGCGCGCCGACGCCCTCTCTCGTCGTCGCGGAACGACATCGGGATTCGCAAGGCCCCTCCCGTTTCGACACCACCATCACAAAGGAACAATTTCGTGGCAAATATTAAGTCGCAGATCAAGCGAATCAAGACAAACCTCAAGGCGCAAGAGCGCAACCGGGCCGTCAAGAGCGAACTCAAGACCGTCATTCGTGCAGCACGCACCGCCATTGCGTCGGGCGACAAGACCGCAGCGGTCACCGCAGTTGCGACCGCTGGCCGTCGAATCGACAAGGCTGTGTCGAAGGGCGTAATCCACAAGAACCAGGGTGCGAACCGCAAGTCGGCCATCGCCGCTCAGGCCGCAGCTCTCTCAGGCGAAGCAAAGGTCGAGAAGAAGGCGCCAGCGAAGGCAACCAAGGCTCCGGCCAAGGCCGCCACAAAGGCTCCAGCTAAGACCGCCGCCAAGGCTCCGGCCAAGAAGCCAGCAGCCAAATAGGTTTCACCGATAACGGCCTCCGAGAAATCGGGGGCCGTTGTTTTATGCCGACTCCCCGCGGGATGCGATTCGATCAACCATTCGCTCGACGGCGAACTCCGGGTCTCTGCCGTCACCCTTGACGAGTGAATCGGCCTTCGCAACTTCGATAATCGCAGCGCCGAGGGTTGCTCCCGTCCAGCCTCGCAAATCGCGTCGTGCCTTGTCGACCATCCACGGCGCCATCCCCAGCTCTTTAGCTGCGTCTCCCTGCTTTCCAGAAAAACCGCCAACTTTGGCCATCGACCGAAGTTTCATGGCAAAGGTTGCAATGATCGGAACCGGGTCAGCTCCAGAGTGAATCGCGTGACGAAGCAGGCGGAGCGCCTCTGCCCTGTCGCCAACAATCGCCGAATCCGCGACGGCGAACGCCGTCACCTCTGATCGGCCCTCGTAGTAACTGTCGACGAATGCTTTCGTGATGGGTTTTCCGAGGGAGTCAGATGCGATCTGTGAACACGCTGCCGCTAGCTCGGCGAGGTCGTCGGCGAAAGCGTTGGTCAGTGCAACAACCGCGGCGTTGTCAATCTCAACACCGAGTCGTTTGAATTCTGCTGCAGCGAATGCCACTCGTTCGCCCTTTTTGATTTCAGCACAATCAACTTCGAGCATGTAATCCTGTGCTCGAATTGCGTCGAGCATCCGTTTGCCTCGATTCCCGCCCGCGTGACGGATGAGAACAATGACGTCGCTCGCCGGTCGCGTGACGTAATCGACAATGTCTGCGAGGAACTCGTCGTTTGTCGTTTCTCCGTTGGACACTCGAATCATGCGAGGTTCCTCGAACAGCGAAGGGCTTGCGTAATCAAACAGCGTGCC
>CAXNHY010000058.1:0-5628 GCA_964202425.1 Microbacteriaceae bacterium MWH-Ta3
CCGGTTACGCCGAGATCCTTGACGGCGTCGCCCTCAACAAGGCAGCCCTGTTCGACAACGGCGAGTTGCTCGCCGATTACGTCAAGACACACCTCTGGAACACCGAAAAGCATCTATTTGACGCAGGCTCGGAACTTCCGTCCGTGGTCGAGACATCAATCGGCAGGGTCGCGCTCGCCGTGTGTTATGACCTCGAGTTTCCCGAGTTGATGCGACACTGCGCCATCAACGGGGCCGACATTATCGCCGCGCCAACCAACTGGCCTTCCGGGTTTGAGGCCCCCTCACACCGTGGGCCGTTCAACGGCGAACTGCTCCGTGCAATGGCCGGTGCGAGCACCAATCGGATCTATGTTGCGGTGGCATGCCGCACTGGTGAAGAGCGAGGTGTTGACTGGGTAGACAACTCGTGTGTCATCGACCCTGACGGCTACCCCATCACCGAGCTGTTCGATGGTGTCGGGATTGCCTACGCTGACATCGATACAGCACAGTCTCAAAACAAACTCATCAGTCCGCTCAACAATGTGGTTACAGATCGTCGAATCGACTTGTACTAAAGGCTACGCTCGTTCGTATGACCAAGTCTTTTTCCGTGCACAGCATTGATGGCCTCGAACTGCCATCTGGAACACCTAAACCGACGAGTTTAACGGGCCAGAGTGAATCGTTCACCGATTTGTGGGTTTCACCTGACTCACGCGTCGAGATGGGTGTCTGGGAGTGCACGGCCGGCACCTTCGCAGCGACGCGCGACGGATACGACGAGATTGCCCACATCGTCTCCGGGACCGCCACAGTGACCGACTCCCACGGTGTTGTCACAGAGCTGCGGCCCGGAACTGTGTTTGCGACTCCGGAGGGCTGGGCTGGCACGTGGGTTGTGCACGAGTTGATGCGCAAAACTTACACGATCCGCCACCACAGCCCGTAGTTTAATCGCCTCGATAAATCTCTTCGAATCGATCGAGTGTTGTCGCGATATCGTGACTGGCAACGATCGCGAGTGACTCGCGCTGCATCTCCAAATACCGCTCATCCGTGGCCTCAAGCACGTTCCGAATACCGCGAACAAGCCCGTCGATGTCTCGTGGTTCGTAGAGGTAGCCGTTGTCGCCGTCGTGGACAAGGTGCGGCAGTGCCATCGCGTTCGCCGCAACAACCGGCAGGGCGCTTGCCATCGCTTCCATCGTTGCGATTGATTGAAGTTCCGCCGTCGACGGCATGACAAAAACAGCTGCTTCGCTGAGCAAGGTGACAAGCTGTTCCTCGTCAACGTGCCCCGTGAAATGGACTCGGTCGGTGAGTCCGCGATCACGCACGATCTTTTCTAAGCGTTCTTTGTCATCCCCTGCACCGGCAATCACGACACGCATCTCCGTCGGTGCGAATCGGCTCGTGGCAAACAGAAGTTCTTCGATGTGTTTCTCTTGTTCGACGCGGCCGAGAAAAAGCGCGTAGGGATCTTTGCGCTTGCCCATGACGGGCTTGTAGTTGCCGACATTAAGGCCACAGGAAATCGCCGCGACTCCAGAAATCTTCACAGCCTCCTCGAGATAATCGGCTGCCTTTTGCGTCGGGGTCGTGACGGCGTCACATCGGGAATATGTCTTGGCTGCCAGCGCCCACAGCATGCGAACGAGAATGTCGATCATGAATTGGGGAATGGGAACAAACTGCGCCGCATTTTCCGGCATGAAGTGGTTTGTTGCAACGAGCCTGATTCCCCGCTTGTGCGCTTGACCAGCGACTCCCCACCCCACGTTCATGTGGGATTGGATGTGCGCGACGTCAGGTTTTACCTCGTCGAGGATTGCACCCGTGTCTGGGTGAACCTCCCAGGGAAGTGCGAACCGAAGCCACGGGTGGTTGAACCATTTCCACGAACGAAGGCGATACACCTCGAACTCGACTCCCTCGTGAGTTTCTCTACGAAGGCCAAACTCTTTGTCGGGAGAGGGTGCAATGATGACCACCCGATGACCGCGTCCAACGAGACCAGCGGCCAGGCGAACCGCGAACTTGGCTGCGCCGTTGACATCGGGTGGGAAAGTTTCCGCACCGATGACAATCGTCAAGGGTTGTTTAGCCATGGACTATCGGATGGTCTGAGGGTGCAGCCTGGCCAAGAGAATCACACCAACAACCGCGAGGGCGCCACCAAATCCGAGCCCTGCAATGGCGAAGGGAGGGAATCGGTCAGCCTCTCCGAGAACGGAAATCGCGATGGCGATGGCAACGAGAGGGTCAATAACGGTGAGCCCAGCAATGACGAGGTCGGGTGAGCCAACCGAATAGGCGGTTTGAACGAAATATCCGCCGAGGAGAGCTGCCACGACAAGGCCGACGAAGCACACAATCATCAGAGCGTCAACATTGTCTGTTCGCCAACGGTTGATGAGAACCTTCGCGATTGTGACGACGAATCCGTAGAGTGTCCCCGCGGCCACAATGTAAAACATTGCGCGAAGCCTCTCCCTGAAGATGAGGAACGCCGCACCGGTGACAACGATGACGGTGATGAGCATCGCGAGAATCACGAGAAGCTGGGTGTCGGTGAATTCGTTCTCGACAGCGTAGATCGCTGAGAATGCGACGAAAACGCCAATACCGAGAACCGCCATCAAAATCGTCGCCTTCACGCGCCGGTCGGGTTGGATTCCATTGACGCGGGAGTTGATGACGTTGGTCATCACCATCGCGACGACACCCAGTGGCTGAACGACGATGAGCGGTGCGAAACCGAGGGAAATGAGCTGGATAACGATCGCGAGGGCGAGGAGAACCGTTCCAAAAGCCCATGATGGGCGTCGAAGAAGTTGACCCATTTGGCGGAGGGACAATCCCCGCTTCGAGCCGTCCCCGTGCGTGCCCTCAACCTTTGACACCCCGCGGTGCTGCAATTGTGCACCGATCGAGAGGAAAACTGCGCCGAGAAGTGCGATCGGGATTCCGATTGCCTGATAGGGAGTGAGCGACACTTGCGACACAAAGTCAGTAATTTGTTCGTCCACCTCTCTAGGGTACTGACATTAGGCTTAATGCGTGCAAATTCGCGACATCGTCATCACGGGAGAACCCGTCCTGCACCGCCCCGCAGCACTCGTCGACCACATCGGTGATGACATTCGGGCGCTCGTGGACGACATGTTCGCCACGATGGAGCTTGCGCCCGGCGTAGGCCTCGCTGCACCACAGATTGGTGTTTCGCTCTCCCTTTTTGTTTACGACTGGGTCGACGACGATGACGTTCAGCACCGAGGCGTTGCCATCAACCCGACGCTGATGCTCGACCCGCTCGCAGTGACACCACTAGACGAGGACGAAGAAATTGAAGGGTGCCTCTCGGTCCCCGGTGAACGTTTCCCTCTCAGGCGATCTGACCGCGTCACACTCACGGCAACTGACCTCAACGGCAACGACTACACCACAACGGCCCACGGCTGGCTGGCTCGAATCTTCCAGCACGAATACGATCACCTGCTGGGAATTGTGTACACCGATCGGTTGGTCGAACCGTACTTCTCAGAGTCTCGTGATGCGATTTCCGACGCCGGCTGGGGTGCCCCTGGCAGTTCGTGGCTCCCCGGGCGTGACCACCTCGAGGGCTGAAGCGATTAGCTGAGAAGACCCGTGGCTCGAAGACCAGCGGCAACACCAGCAGCAACGAGAATGACGATAATGAACGGCACTCGCTTCCACAACAGAACTCCCGCGACGATGACAGCCACGCTGCGCGAATCAAACACGAGCGCGTTTCCGACGGCGAGGGTTTGAATAACGACGAGAGAGGCAAGCAGGCCGATTGTCACGACATCGCTGATGCGTTGCACGCGAGGGCTGCCCGACACCGACGCAGGGAGCACGAAACCAACAAACTTGAGAGCGGCTACCACCGCTGAGCCAATGAGGATTGTCTCCCACATAGTCATTTTGCTGTCCGCTCTTTGACCACAGCGAAGGCGAACGCGGCTAGCGCTGCAAGGAGTACAGGCACGCCTGTTGGCGCGAATGGAATTGCCACCGCCGTAACAACGGCTGCAATCACAGCAACCACAACAGGTTCTCTCGCAGTCAGCCGCGGCCACAAAAGGCCAACGAAAGCAGCTGCCGCAGCAGCGTCGAGGCCGAAGGCGCTAACGTCTCCGAGTGCGTCACCCAGAATTGCGCCCAGGAACGTCATGACGTTCCAGCCAATGTAAATTCCAATTCCCGTCACCCAAAAACCGACCCTCGACGAGGCCTGCGTTGGTTGGGCTAGGGCTACTGCGGTCGATTCGTCAATGGTCAACTGTCCGGCAATCAGTCGCCGAAAAAATCCTTTGCCCACAAGCGGGGCCGTGCGAAGCGAGTACAGACCATTTCGAACCCCAAGCAGGCCGGCGACAAGCACCGACGTGATTCCGGGAGCTCCTGCCGCGATAAGCCCGATGAGAGCGAACTGCGAACCGCCGGAGAACATGAAGAGCGACAAGACCTGCGCCTGCCACACATCAAGCCCGGATGCCACAGCAAGTGCACCAAACGAAATCCCGTAGAGGGCCACCGCTGCGGCGACCCCGAGCGACATGCTGATCGCAGCGCGACGATCGGCCGGCATGGGCGTTACTCGGCTGCTTTGGGGTCGGTTGCGTAGCGAATCATCGGGAACGACGCTGACAACGTGAAACCAATTCCTGGGACCCGCTGAGTCATCACGACCCCGTCGAACGCTTCAGCACGAGCGCGCATCTCCGTCAGGCCACGACCCATTGTGGTTGAGACGAGGGCTGCCTGGTCTGATTCGATTGTGACGCCTTCTGGGAGTGGCTCCCCCGCGGCAGCAGCTCGGCGCGCGACGGAGCGTTCGCCGTCGTCAGCAACGGTTATGGTGATGCCGTGTTCTGACCATTCAAGGGTGATGTCGACTTCAGTTCCCGGCCCCGCGTGTGTGAGGGTGTTCTGGAGAGATTCGGTGAGGATCCGATACACGGTCAGTTCGGCTGACGCAGAAATCTCAAATCGCTTTCCACGCTCAGTGAAATCAATTACAAGCCCGCGTTCTTCGATTTCCGAAAACAGCGTCGCAATCGTCGACAGCGTCGGCCAGACCTCGACCATGTCAGCGCCCTGCTGGGCGATGGTCATGGCTCGACGCATGTCGGTAAGCGCTTGGCGTGCACTCTTCACGAGAAGTTCAGTGTGGCGCTTGAGTGCAGCCTTGTCGCCGGCCGCGACAAACGCAGTGCTCTCAGCTTTCGCCACCAGTCCAACGAGCTCGTGGGAGACAACAGCCTGTTGATCGTAAACGATTCGAAGTCGATCGCCGAGTTCTGCTGCCTTGAGGATAAGTTCGGCACGACTGTGCTCGGCCGAGATGTCAGCTGCGCGCGATCCCGATGAACCGCGGCGACGGCCGCGCACGAAAAAAGCCCACAACCCGAATAACAAACTTCCCGCGGCGACGGCTGCGAGCACCGTGTCGAGAGTGGACCAAGTGGACATTGAACTCTCCTTGACCCCGGTTTGGCGAACGAAAACGCTCACATAGTGGCTCCCCGACTTGGACTCGAACCAAGAACCTATCGGTTAACAGCCGATTGCTCTGCCAATTGAGCTATCGAGGAATACGGTTATGACTATACCAAA
>CAXNHY010000059.1:0-5602 GCA_964202425.1 Microbacteriaceae bacterium MWH-Ta3
GCGGTCCCGCCTTCGAGTGCTGCGATGCGCTTCTCGGCGACGTCTTGGGTCGGGTTCATGATTCGGGTGTAGATGTTCCCGAACTCGGCCAAGGCGAAGAGGTTCTTCGCATGGTCGGCGCTGTTGAACGTGTACGCGGTGGTGCGGTAAAGCGGCACGGCACGAGCGTTGGTTGTTGGGTCCGGGGCTGCACCAGCGTGAATCTGCTGGGTCTCAAATTTCCACGTCATTGTGTCTCCTTGGGTTCGGCGGATACTTCACAGTAGAAACCGCGAACCTCAATCGCCACCGCGAGTGAAACACACCGTAACGAAGTGACGCTTTGTTACGCGAGAGATTTCTGGAGCATGACAATCCCGAGCCACGTGTCGAACTTGTTTCCCACGTTGGGCATTTCTCCAACGCGCACGAAACCGTTGCGTTCGTGCAGGCTAATCGAGGGGGTCGCATCGGTTGTGTTGGCGATAACCGCGATGACTTCACGGACCCCAGCCCGTTGACCTCGTTCGAGCAGTTCGTCGAGCAGACGCCCGCCGATTCCTAAACCGCGCGAATCCTCGCGCAGATAGAGCGTGTTCTCCATCGTCGTCTCGTAGGCGCACTTCTCACGCCACGTCGACAGGTAGCCGTAACCGACGATGTCACCGTGGAGTTCGGCAACGATGAACGGCATCCCGAGTGTGGCGACTGATTCAATCTTGTGGATCATGTCGTCGACCGACCAAGGGTCAAGGTCAAAGGTGACTGTCGAGGTCTCGACGTAGAAGTTGTACATCGTCGACAGCGATACCGCGTCTGAGGCGGTCGCTACTCGGAAAGTCACGTCGGTCACGCGACGAGTCTAAACGCGCCAGTCGATTGGCTGACCACCCTGCTGGACGAGCAAATCGTTTGCACGAGAGAACGGGCTCGAGCCAAAGAAGCCGTTCCGTGCCGAAAGCGGTGATGGGTGAGCTGATTCGATGATTGGGACGCTCCCAAGAAGCAGGGTCGCTTTCTTCGCATCGTTTCCCCACAGGATCGCGACGAGCGGACCTCCTCGGCCGGCAAGAGCGGACAGTGCAGTCGCGGTGACGGCCTCCCAGCCAATTCCGCGATGTGAACCGGCTGAGCCAGCTCTCACCGTGAGCAAGCGGTTCAACAACAGAACTCCCTGATCGGCCCAGTTCGTGAGGTCGCCGTGCTCTGCCTGTTCGATTTCGAGATCGGATTCCAGCTCGCGGTAGATGTTGCTCAAACTTCGCGGGATCGGCCGAACATCCCGCGCCGCACTAAACGCCAGCCCCATCGCGTGGCCGATGGTTGGGTATGGGTCCTGACCGACGATGACAACGCGTGCAGAGTCAAGTGGTTGGGCAAATGCGCGAAACACCGATTCTGCGATTGGTAGGACGCGATTCCCTGCCGCCTGCTCAGCTTCAAGAAAACGCGCAACGGCGTCGAGTTCTTCCCGGCACGCGTCGAAGACTGCATTCCACGAGGGGTGAATGGTGTCGGCGCGAAGCGCGCCCACCGCTAGTTGTAGACCTGGTCGCGAACGAGTTCGGCGATCGCCACATTTTCTTCAAAGAACGCTTCTCCACCGAACACGCTGATGACCGAGATCCACGATTCGTCGGAGATGACGTTGAACATTGCTGGGACGTTTGCGTCGGTGTCGCCGAGGATTGAGAAGGTGGAGTACCCGGCAGCGTTGGTGCCTTCGTTGAGCCCTTGGCCGAGAAGTGTCTCGGCGATGGAGTCCCGGTTTGACGCAGAAACTGGCGCAGCGGAAACAACGGAGTAAATCTGAATCTGGTTCGGGTCGTCGTTGTCGTAACCGAAGTAGCAGGAAATTCCGCCTTCAAGCATTTCCGGCGTCGGATCAGGGACGAGTTCGCCGCCATAGACCCCACCGGGACCCGCAAGAAGAATGATGTTTTCGCTCGCGTATGAATCAACCTGAGTCTTGGGCAGAATTGTCAGGCAGTCGCTTGGGACAGCGAACGTTCCCTCGCCTTCTGCGGTCGACTCCGTCGGAGTGGGTGCCGCCTCTGAGTTTGTTGGTTGCGGTGTTGCCTCCCCCGAGGGGAACAACGAACAACCTGAGAGTAGAAGCACCGAAGCGGTTGCCGCTCCGATTAATGGGCGAACAAACTGCATGGTGGCCTCCTGTTATTACAAATCTAAGGCCGATTTCCGTGGGTTTAGCGCAATGACACGACTAACTTGAGAGGCGGAGTGTCTCGGTGTTTTCGTCCCACATCGATTGAGGAGCGCGGTCGCCTGCGAATTCCAACACGGACTGCGCCGAGATCGCGTCTTCCTTGATGACCGCGAGATCGACGGTGAGGAGTTCGGTGAGGTCGGAATCGCTCACGTTCAAGCCCTGGGTGTTGACGTCAGTGCGTTGGGGCAAAACTCCAATAGGCGAGTCAACCCCGCCAATCTCGCCGGATAGTCGCTTGATGATCCAGTCGACAACGCGAATGTTTTCGCCAAACCCGGGCCACAGGAACCGACCGTCGTCTCCACGGCGGAACCAGTTCACCTGGAAGATTCGGGGTGCGTGTCCAGATTTCGCAAGGCGCTCGCCGATTCTCAACCAGTGCGCCCAGTGGTCGCCAACGTGGTACCCCGTGAACGGCGCCATGGCAAAAGGGTCGCGGGTTAACTCACCCACGGTCCCTTCCCCTGCTGCGGTGCGTTCAGAGGCCATTGTTGCCCCGAGGTATACCCCGTGCTGCCACGAACGTGCTTCGACAACGAGTGGCATTGTCGTGCGGCGACGGCCTCCAAAAACGAGCGCGTCAATGACAACGCCGTGCGGGTCTTCCCAGTCAGCCGCGGTCGACGGGCACTGGCTAATCGCGACGGTGAATCGAGCGTTCGGGTGCGAAGCTGGTTGCTCGCTCGCCGGAGTCCAGTCTTCTCCGCGCCAATCGATGAGGTGATCGGGGGTCTCGCGTGTCATGCCCTCCCACCACACGTCGTTGTCGTCTGTGACGGCGACATTCGTGAAAATCGTGTTTCCCCACATGGTTTCCATTGCAACGGGGTTTGATTCAACGCTCGTGCCGGGAGCCACTCCGAAGAATCCCGTTTCCGGATTGATTGCGCGAAGCTTTCCGCCGTCGTCGACCCACATCCACACGATGTCATCCCCGAGCGTTTCGATTGTCCAGCCGGGGAGTGTCGGTTGCAGCATCGCGAAGTTGGTCTTGCCGCAGGCGCTCGGGAATGCGGCAGCTATGTGCTTGACCTGCCCAGCGGGCGATGTGGCGCGAATCAGCATCATGTGCTCGGCGAGCCAGCCCTCGTCGCGGGCCATCGCCGACGCAATTCGAAGAGCGAACGCCTTCTTTCCCAGGAGTGCGTTTCCACCATAGGCAGACCCAAATGACCAGATCTCGCGCGACTCGGGGAAGTGGGTGATGTATTTGGACGTGTTGCACGGCCACGGCACATCCGCTTCGCCCTTCTCAAGCGGGGCACCAACGGAGTGAACGGCTTTGACCCAGTCGACACCGCTGTCGATGACCTCCATTGCGATGTTTCCCGCCCTCGTCATGACGCCCATCGACATGACGACGTATGGCGAATCGGTGATCTCAATTCCTGCTCGCGTGACGGGCGACCCAACTGGCCCCATGAGGAATGGGATGACGTACATGGTTCGGCCGCGCATCGATTCCGTGAACACGCCGCCGAGAGTCGATCGCATTTCGTCTGGCTCAGCCCAGTTGTTGTTTGGGCCGGCGTCTTTCTGGCGTGTTGAACAGATAAAAGTTCGTGATTCAACTCTGGCGACATCACTTTCGTGTGATCTGGCGATAAACGAATTGGGACGCTTCTCTGGATTGAGGGGAGCAATTGTTCCAGCCGCTACCATCACGTCGACGAGGTGTCGCTGTTCGCTTTCTGACCCAGTCACCCAGTGAATCGACGAGGGTTTCGTCAAACGGGCGATTTCCGCCACCCATTCGAGAACATCCGTGCGTCGCGTGGTCGGTGTGACTTCAGCGCTGAAGGTCATGCCTACAGTATGCCTTGTACCCGAGAGGAAGTCTGGTACCCCCTACAGGATTCGAACCTGCGACCTTCTACGCCGGAGGTAGACGCTCTATCCACTGAGCTAAAGGGGCTTGAACGTCAGCCTATCAACGACACGGTTGCGGGGTGCGACTACGATTAAGGGGTGAACCCCGATTCGTTGAGCCGTGCAATCGCTGAGATTGCGAGCCGAATTGTGGGGTCGAGTGGCGCTGATGTAGAGATCGAAATCGACGATTCAGTTGTCGCTCTTGAGCGCCCAAAGAATCGCGATCACGGCGACTGGGCGACATCGATTGCCATGAAATTGGCAAAGAAGATCGGTGTCAATCCGCGCGATTTGGCGTCTGATCTAGTTTCAGAGCTGTCGGCCATTGACGGCATTTCGTCGGTCGAGATTGCCGGTCCAGGTTTCCTCAACATCACGCTCGATGCTGCCGCGGCAGGGGAAATCGCGCGGACTGTGCTGACCGAGGGTGACCGCTTCGGTCACAACTCGTCGCTCGACGGGCAACACATTAATCTCGAGTTCGTCTCCGCCAACCCGACCGGCCCGCTTCACATTGGTCACACCCGCTGGGCGGCCCTGGGCGATTCAATCGGCCGTGTGCTTCGAGCCTCCGGTGCGCAGGTTGCGAACGAGTTTTACGTCAACGACGCTGGTGCCCAGATGGACGTTTTCGGTGAATCTGTTTTGGCCGCTGCGCTGGGGGAGCCAACCCCAGACAACGGCTATCCCGGTGAGTACGTCATTGAACTCGGTCGAATCGCGCTCGAGCGTCGACCGGATTTGGCAACGCTTCCTCGCGACGAAGCGATTGCGATTTCCCGCGACATTGGGTACGACATCCAATTGCAGGAAATCAAGGATTCACTGGCGCGATTCAATGTTGAGTTTGACGTGTGGTTTAGCGAGCGCACTCTGCACGCCGGTGGTGATGATTCGCTGGTTGAAAACGCCATCACGCGACTTCGAGCCCAGGGGCACGTTTACGACGAAGACGATGCCGTGTGGGTGCGCACGACCGACTTTGGTGACGACAAAGACCGCGTGATTAGACGCGGTAACGGCATCTACACATACTTTGCTTCCGACGCTGCGTATTACCTGTCAAAGGGTGACCGTGGGTTCCTGCACAAGATCTATCTGCTCGGCGCTGACCACCACGGCTACGTCCACAGGCTCAAGGCGCTCGCCGGCTCTGCTGGTGACGACCCTGAGAAGGACATCGAGATTCTTATCGGGCAACTCGTGTCGATCAATGGTGCAAAGCTCTCGAAGCGCGCGGGCAACATCATCGAGCTCAACGACTTGCGCGAATGGCTTGGCACCGACGCACTGCGGTATTCGCTCGCACGGTACCCAGCAGATTCACCCCTCACGCTCGACCCTGAACTACTCCAGAAGCACACCAACGACAACCCTGTGTTCTACGTTCAATACGCCCACGCACGAACCCAGGCGGTTGCCCGCAACGCTGCCACCGCCGGTGTTGATCGAACCGTTTTTGATGCGTCGCTCATGACCCACCAGACCGAATCCGACCTCGGCACGGCGCTCGCCGACTTC
>CAXNHY010000060.1:0-5505 GCA_964202425.1 Microbacteriaceae bacterium MWH-Ta3
CGGGGAGATTGGAATCAAGGTAATACGTGACGCCTGTCCCCGTAGCCGACGCTCCGTCTGAGTAAGCGGTGCCCGACTCGTAGAACGCGAGCTCTTCGTCACTCCAAACGGGCGCTGCCACGAGAGCAGCTGTTTGCGTGCCGCTCGAGGCGAAAACCTTCGCGGTCAGCGTGGATGAATCTGACCAGAGAGAGTCAGTACCACTCGCAGGAGGGATGTTGGCGGAACCGAATTGCATCATGTTTGTTCCGTCGAACGATGCGGTGTAACCGTATTCGTTACCACACGACCCGTTTCTCTGGATGCCGTACCCAACCCCGCCAGCAGCATAGGCCGTGTCGTAGGAGTTATTTGCGAGGAATCGAGCGGAGAAGAGGTCATCGTTCGACGTTCCACCGATGTAGATGTTTCCGCCGGAGTCCGCTTCCACATATTCAAGATCCCACCAGCCGTCGTATTCGGCGAAGCCCGTGGCGAGGACTTCAGTAAACACGGGCGCTCCCTCCCCGTCATACACATATGATTCGCGTGCGTAGAGAGTTGCGATCGCAGGAACATCCTCGTCTGCAATCGCGTAGTACCCGCGTCCAGCGAAGACGAGATCGCCACCTCGCATTGTCATATCCCACACACTGTTGACTACGTTGGTGTAAGGCGAAATGTACAACACACCGGGCTCCGAGTTCATGTTGGAGAAAGTCTCATCGGGCGAAAGATCGTTCGCATCGTAAGCGAAAAGAACGTCCGACTCGTCACACTCGCCGAGGGCAAACACTCGACCGGTCACCGAATCGTATGCGATGGAGCGTGTCCACGAATAGTTGAAACAGTTCGCGCCGGATTCGTTGGTGTTAAGGCTGTCATCGAAGAACTGGTAACCATTCCCGGAACCACCCGATGCGGTGTCGATTGCTCCTGTGTGATCGAGCGCGAGCACCCACCCCTCTTCGTCGCCGTCATTGTCGACGTAGGACTCTCCCGTGAGGATCCATCGCTCAACACCTTCAGCCATGTAGTTCACTGCGTCATCAATCGACGATTCAATGTTCACCCCGTTGAGATCACGGCCGAGGGTCGGATAGAAAGCTGCCAAAGCGAGGTTTGCCGATCCTTCAACGGCTTCACCCGCGTTGTTTCCCCAGTCAACCCCGAGGGTTGCCGATCCGGTGTTGGTGATTCGAAGCGCATATCCAGCCTCTTGCCACGACTCATAGGTGCTGTTATCGAAAAGCGCTCCGAAAATCACGAGGTCGCCGTTGTCGGCAATCTCGATGTCATTCGCATCATTGAACCCAGCGAGGGTTGGGTCGAGGGAAAATCGTGCGGTTCCCGATGTTCCGAACGACGTGCTCCGCACTCCGTTGACATACTTGGCAACAATCACGCTATTGACGGTGCCGTATTCCATTCCCGCCACGTAAACGGTCGAACCGCTGGCGACTGAGTCCTGCCAAACCGCTTCATCTGCAGTGAGATGGACTTCGTTGTAGTCGATTCCAAGGAGATAGGCGTCGCCAAAGTCTTGGTTGATCCGGCCGACAGTGCGACTGACTGCGAGCGCGGGAGAAGCCGCGAAGACCGAGAGGGTGAACGCCAGGACGGCCGCGATGGAAGAGACGATTTTGTTGCGCATAGCGAGAACCTTTCAGCACTGGACGCCAAAGGCTAACCAACGAGAAATGGTCTGCGTGAAAGTTGTCAACAGCCGCCGAGTCGGGCCCTTAGGCCAACGAATCTCGCCGCGCCTGGTGCAGTGTTGCGAACTACCCGACGTTCTCGCCAACATCCGAAGGCGCCCTTGAGATACGCTAAAGAGTGCCCGAAGTCTGGGCACCGCACCGTAAAGAGGAATTGAATGGGTCACAACGTTACTGTCATTGGGACAGGCTACGTCGGACTTGTCACCGGGTCGTGCCTTGCAGATTTGGGCCATCACGTTGTGTGCCTTGATGTTGACGAGGCTCGGATTGCCCGGCTCGAGGCAGGCGAAATTCCCATTTATGAGCCCGGCCTTGACGACATCGTGTCGCGAAACATTGCTGCTGGGCGACTCGAATTCACCACCGATGTTGAACAGGCAACCCTTCACGGTGACTTCCACATGATCGCGGTTGGCACTCCTCAATCGTCAAGCGGAGAGGCAGACACGTCGAGTGTTTTCGCCGCTGCACGAAACATTGGTGCGTATATCGATCGACCCGTCACCGTTATCGACAAGAGCACAGTCCCGGTGGGCACGGGTGACCTCGTGCGCGAAACAATCGCCGCCGAGTTACTGAGCAGAGGTGTAGGCCTCGACTTCTCCGTTGTGTCCAACCCCGAGTTCCTCAAAGAGGGTGCCGCAATTGAAGACTTCATGCACCCTGACAGGATCATCGTTGGTGCTCGAGGTGACGAGGGCGTCGACAACATGGTTTCGCTTTACGCACCCCTCCTCGACACTCCAGAGCGCATGTTGGTCACCGACGTTCGCAGTGCCGAGCTCATCAAATATGCGGCTAACGCGATGCTCGCCACGCGCATCAGCTTTATGAATGAACTATCTCGACTTGCCGAAGTGTTGGGGTCCAACATTGATGACGTACGGCGCGGGATGGGAAGCGACCCACGAATCGGCCCAATGTTCCTCAACGCCGGCGTCGGTTACGGCGGATCCTGTTTCCCCAAAGATGTGCAGGCATTGATTCACACCGCGCGCTCAAGCGGGCTTCCTGGGCTGAGGGTTCTCGAAGCTGTAGAGCGTGTCAATGATGAGCAGAAGGTTCTGCTTGTTGACAAACTGACCGCCGAATTCCCGGACCTCTCACAACTCACGATTGCCGTATGGGGTCTGGCATTCAAACCCAACACCGACGACGTCCGTGAGGCAACAAGTGCGGCGCTCATTGCCCGGCTTGTTCAGCAGTCCGCTCGAGTACGCGCGTACGACCCCGTCGCGACGGACACGTTCAAAAAATCTCACGGCATTTCCGGAATCGAATACGCGTCCAGCGCGGCTGAGGCTCTAGACGGAGCGGACGTGCTCGTCATTCTGACGGAATGGGCTGAGTTCGCAACCTTCGACACAAGCATCTTTGCCACGAAGCTCGCGAAGAAAATGGTGTTCGACGGACGAAACATTTACTCACTCGACGACATGGCCTCTGCCGGCGTCACGTACCATTCAATCGGAAGGCACACAATTGGCTAGCCGCATTCTCGTTGCCGGCGGAGCTGGCTTTCTCGGTTCGCACCTCTGCGACCGTCTCCTGGAGGCGGGAAATGACGTCCTGTGCGTTGACAACTTTTACACCGGGCGTCGCGAGAACATCCAACACCTCATGGATAACCCCCGCTTCGAACTAATGGAGCACGACGTTTGTTTTCCGTTGAACGTCGAGGTCGACGCCATCTACAACTTGGCGTGTCCAGCCTCCCCGGTGCACTATCAACGAGACGCGATCCAAACAACCAAGACGAGCGTTCTAGGCGCCATGAATCTCCTCGGTCTGGCGAAACGCCTCAACATTCCCATCATGCAAGCCTCCACCTCCGAGGTTTACGGTGATCCGTCGGTGCACCCGCAGCCTGAGGAATACTGGGGAAACGTTAACCCCATTGGAATTCGGAGTTGTTACGACGAAGGCAAACGAGTCGCAGAAACGTTGTTCTTCGACTATCGCCGACAACACGACTTGGCAATCAAGGTTGTTCGCATCTTCAACACCTACGGCCCTCGGATGGATCCAATCGACGGCCGTGTAGTGTCCAATTTCATCGTCCAGGCGTTGAACGGTGAAACGATCACAATTTATGGGGATGGCTCACAAACCCGCAGTTTCTGTTTCGTCGACGATCTCATTCGCGGGTTCATGGCGATAATGGACACCCCTCACGACGTCACCGGCCCAATCAACATCGGCAACCCCAACGAATTCACCATCAAGCAACTCGCTGAATTGGTGGTTGAAAAAACCGGATCAACGTCCCGTATCGACTACTTGCCTCTGCCCGCTGACGACCCCAAGCAACGGCAGCCTGACATTCATCGCGCACAACAGGCCCTCGGGTGGTCCCCTCGAGTCGAACTGAGCGAAGGTCTAGACGCGACCATTGACTACTTCCGCTCGACCCTCGCTTCGCAATAGTCTTCCAATTCAGGCCAGAAAGCAGAGTTCTCAATGACATCAACGCGCGGTAACAAAACGGGTGGTCAGGTGCCCCTCGTCGCAGTGATCATGCCGGCTTACAACTCGGAAGACTCCATTGTCCGAGCAATTGAGAGTGTTCGACGCCAAACAATGACCGATTGGACATTGACCATTGTCGACGATGGTTCCACCGATTCGACTACGGAAACCGTAGCCCGCTACGTCGCTCAACACTCCGCCACAAAGATCCACCTTGAAACGCTGGCAAACAACGTGGGAGTTGCTGAAGCGCGAAACGTCGGTATCGCGAAGTCTGAGAGCACGTGGATTGCGTTCTTTGATGCCGATGACGAAATGGAGCCCAACCACCTCTCGACCGTGTTCAAACACGCTTCACGCGAATCGGACATTGACATGGTGCTGTGTGGTCGGACCGTGGTGTTGGCTAACGGGACCGAATCCCTCCAGCATTCAAGCGCACTTGGGACATTCGATGGCACCGCCGCTGCACGGCTAACCCTGTCTGACCTGCTGACCCCGTTTCCCTGGGATCGTCTAATTCGCAGAACACTTTTTGACGGATCGGGGTTCCCGAAAGGAGCGGTTCGGTGCGAGGACAGCATGACGAACGTTGTTCTGTGTTCACGAGCTCGAAAAGTTACCTCAATACCCGATCCGGGCATTCGCTACTACGTGAGCGGTGGTTCCATCACCTGGGGAAGGGTCTATAGCCTTGACGACACCCGAATTGCATGGGACTACATGTACACGAACATCCCCGCAGCGCTGAAGAAGGGTAAATTTGCGCACGCACTGAACAACGCGCGCGCAAGCATGGCGCTCACGATTGCTCAAACCGCGATGCTTCGGGATGGCGCTGATGTACCCCGCGAGCGCCGCGAACTCGTATCCACCGTTGTCACTGAATGTCGGGCACACATCAGGCTAAGGGACATTGTCGGCGGGCTCATCGTCAATCCAAAAACTGGAACCGCTGCTGCCCTCATGAAGTTTGTGCCTTCAGTCTACGAATGGTTGTACCGGCGCTATGTGCGCGCCACCTACGCGGTCGGCAGCTAGGACTCTCTGCGTGGCTCCCGAGCGAAACTGTGTAAAAACACGGAGTTGCTAGGCTCAAGAACGTGACTCTGGAAATCATGATGCCGTTTTACGGGCGTCCCGACCACCTCAAAATTGCCGTTGAGAGTGTTCTTGCCCAGTCGGATCCCGACTGGCGGCTCACGGTGGTTGATGATGTCTACCCAGACCTCGCGCCAGGAGAATGGGTGGCCGGGCTGAGCGACTCCCGCATTACTTACATTCGCAACAAGGACAACCTGCGCCCAAGCAAGAACTACAACAAATGTGTCGGACT
>CAXNHY010000061.1:0-5405 GCA_964202425.1 Microbacteriaceae bacterium MWH-Ta3
CGGATGAGAACAATGACGTCGCTCGCCGGTCGCGTGACGTAATCGACAATGTCTGCGAGGAACTCGTCGTTTGTCGTTTCTCCGTTGGACACTCGAATCATGCGAGGTTCCTCGAACAGCGAAGGGCTTGCGTAATCAAACAGCGTGCCGCTAGCGTAGGTTGCTGCGTCGAGATCGGTGACCTCGAGGCCGGGCGAAGCACTCCGCACACGGTCGCGCAATTCTCGAAAAACGCGGTCAGCAAGGTAATCCTCTGGGCCGGTGACGAGCACGACGGGGGCTTCCCGCACTCCGTGCCACGGAACTGCTGATTTCGACGCCATGTGCCCTCCTGCACTCAGTGTAAATCGCACTACCCCGCGCGTTCTCTCCACACGCTCAGAACCCCGTCGATGTCCCGACTCACGAGAGTTGTTCCACTCGTGTCACTTCGAACAACCGCCGACCCGGATGAGCCAAGAATTGCGAGAGTTTCTGCAGTCGGATGGCCGTATTCGTTGCCAGCCCCGACCCCAATGAGAGCGATGGGCGCTCGAACGGAACTGTAGGTCATCGCTTCTTGATCGCGAGATCCATGGTGACTGACCTTGACGACGTCAAACGTGCCGAGCCGGCCCAAAGCAAGCAGTGCACGCTGTTGCACGGCGGGGATGTCTCCCAGCGCAACTCCCGTGACACACGTCGAGTTACAGCCTGAACCGCGATCAAAGGCGACAACCACGGACGCTGGATTCCCCGGCTCGATGCCGCCAGAGCATGTTGGCCAGACGACTCGCCAGTCGAGCCGTCCCAGCTCCCCGCGCGCTCCGCGACACACCTCGGTCACCGTCGCGCCGTTTCTCCTGAATTCGTCACGAATCGTCGTCGATTTTTCGCCGTCGAGCGGACCGTGGACGACAATCGGCGTCCTCCCCACAACCTGAGTGAAAGCACCGACGTGGTCGATGTCGAAGTGGCTGAGAATAACGAGATCGATGTGCGAAACACCCAGTGCCTCGAGACACTCTCGAAGCGGGGCGACGTTTCTGCCTGTGTCGATGAGGGCAGTGACTCCGCTATCTCGCACCAGCACTGCATCTCCCTGCCCAACGTCGCACTGTGCCCACGACCAATCTGCGGGAGCGTTCAACCAACGAATGAACGTTCCGCCAACTGTTGAGGAAACGGCGACGATGACGAGAGATGCTGCCGCGAACGCAAGCACCGCTCGTCGGCGCAGAATGGCAACGGCAACCAAAGCGGTGACTGCGACCGATAGCGCAATTCCCCAAGGGCCCGCTGGCCACGGGATGCTTGCTCCGGGAAGCGCGTCGATTGTTCGCGCCGCTGCTGCAATCGCACTTGCGCACAGCCAGGAGACCCACGCGAAGGGAAGCCCCAGGATGGGCACCCATGCCATGGTGAGTGCGATGAGTCCCGTCACGGTTGCGATCGGAACGAGTGGCGAGACGAGAATGTTTGCGACGATCCCGTAAGCAGAGAGAACGGGTGCGAAAACCAGCAGGAGTGGCTGAACAGCCACACTTGCTGCGAGAGGCACAGCAATCGCTGTCGCTAGCAGTGGATGCATCGCACGCTGAAGTAGCGCTGAGATTGGTTTCGACAGGACGAGAATTCCCGAGGTGGCCGCTACCGAGAGAGCGAACCCCATGCTCCTCGAGAGAGCAGGAACCGCGATGAGGGCCACAATCACCGTGCCACTCAATGCAACCGCACCTGCCACGGTTCGCCCAGACGCGATGGCGACGAGAGCGATGACGGCCATGATCGACGCGCGAATGACGGAAGGCTCAAAACCGACAATGACAACGAACACCGCAAGGCCCGATGCCGAGACCACCAGCCGCAGCCACAGGGCACCTCCGAAAAGTGCGACGGTTCCATAAAGGGCGGCCACGACGATTGCACAGTTCGCGCCACTGACGGCGGTCAAGTGTGAAAGTGAGGCAACGCGCATCGCACTGTCGAGGGACTCGGAGAGCGCCCGCGTGTCTCCGAGAACCAGCCCCGGCGCGAGGGCTGCGCCGTCGCCACCCCAGTTCTGCACAACGGCGGCAAAGCTGTCTCTGATTCCCCAAACCCAGTCTGGAGTGGTTGGCGGTTCAAAGCGAGTCGCGGGCGAACTCAACCACGCGACGAGCCACACCACGGCAGCTGGCACCGCGAGGACGGGCATTCTCACAGTGTTAGTTGGTCGCGAATCCCGGCGAGTGTTGTGTCTCCGATCCCAGGCACATTCCCCAACTCATCGATTGATCCGAAAGGCCCGTTTTCGTCTCGAAATGCAATGATCCGCTCGGCGATTGTCGGGCCAATCCGCGGGAGTGAATCGAACTCTGCGGCGGTTGCGCGGTTGATGTTGATGGTGGCGATTGTGCCGGCTGGCACTGCCCCAGCGGTGTCTGTCACGACAATTTGCTCTCCGTCTTCGACGATTCGCGCGAGGTTAACGGAAGCCGTGTTCGCGTTGTCTGAAAGTCCGCCTGCGGCAGCCACCGCGTCGAATACGCGAGAACTGTATGGGAGTTCATAAACCCCCGGTTTCACAACCTCGCCCGCGACGTGAACAAACACCGTTTGATCTGTCGGCTCAGACACAATCGCGGCACCGGCCTGGGCGGTGATTTCCGGGGTTGCTCCAGCGCCCGATGAGAGAAGCGCGCCTGCAATGGCAACAATCCCGACACCCACGCTCGCTGCGATGATCAGTTTCGTGCGTTTAGCTGGGTCCTCGGGGACGATTGCGGTGTACCAGTCAGTCACGCTGACAGGTTAGGTGTGCGGCAGCGCGCTCACTCTGGAAGCGGTCAACGTGTGGAGAACTACCCCGCTGTGACGATGTTGACAAGCTTGGGTGCGCGAACAATCGTCGTACGCACCGTTTTCCCCTCAAGTGAACGGGCGACAGCGTCCATCGCCAATGCGGTGAGGTCGGCCTCCGAGATGCCAGGCTCGACCTCGAGGCGCTCCTTCACTTTCCCGTTGATTTGAACAATCGCCACGATCGTGTCCTCGACAAGAAGTGATTGGTCTGCAGGCGGGAACGTTTGCAAGCCGACAAATCGCTCGTGTCCGAGGATCTCCCACATGTCCTCTGCGACGTGAGGGGCGAACATCGACAGTGTGAGCGCGACAACCTCCGACGCTTCGCGGACGGCGGGATCGGCGCCTCCCGCTCCTGAGTCGATTTCTTTACGCACGTTGTTGACGAGATCCATCAAGCGAGCAACCACGACGTTGAACTTGTAGGCCTCGACGAGTCCGCTGACATCGGCGAGGAGTTTGTGGGTGACACGACGAAGAGCTGCTGAACCCGACGCGGGCTCGACACCGACATCGCTCGACACATCGCACGCGACGCGCCACGCCCGAGCGAGGAACTTGTGCGAACCAGTGACGGACACGTCGGCCCAGTCGATGTCATCCTCCGGCGGGCCAGCGAACGCCATCGTTAGACGGACGGCATCGACACCGAACTTGTCCAGTTCCTCTCCGAAGAAGACGATGTTTCCCTTCGACTTAGACATCTTCGCGCCGTCGAGAATCACCATGCCCTGGTTCAGGAGTGCGTTGAACGGTTCATCGAAGTCGAGGTGGCCGAGGTCGAACAAGACCTTCGTGATGAATCGCGCATAAAGCAAGTGAAGAATCGCGTGCTCTACCCCACCGACGTACTGGTCGACGGGAGCCCACGCCCTGACCTTCTCTGGGTCGAACGCTTGCGTGTCGTCGTGTGCCGAAAGGAAGCGAAGGAAATACCACGACGAATCGACGAACGTATCCATCGTGTCGGGGTCTCGGCGAGCCGGCGAACCGTCCCGCGGGTCGGCAACCGTGACCCACTCCTCAGCACCGCCGAGCGGGGACGACCCCTTGGGACGAAGATCGAGACCCTCCGTGGCAGGAAGTTCAACCGGCAAATCGTCGAGTGACACGGGGATGAGTTCGCCGTCACTTCCGTGGATGATCGGAATTGGAGTGCCCCAGTATCGCTGGCGAGAGATGAGCCAGTCGCGCAATCGGTACGTCGTCTTGATTGAGCCGTGACCGGACGCCTCGACCATCTCGATCGCCGTCGCAATTGCGTCGGATTTCAGCAGGCCGTTCAATTCTCCCGAGTTGATGTGTGGTCCGTCTCCCGTCGCCGCAACTCCGCTGGATGCTGGGTCTAGCGGTTCGTCAGACGGGACGTCAACAACCACCCGAACCGGGAGGCCAAACTTGAGGGCGAAATCGAGGTCGCGCTGGTCGTGGGCTGGCACCGCCATGATCGCCCCGGAGCCGTAGTCGGCGAGAACGTAATCCGAGGTCCAGATTGGCACCGACTCCCCGTTGATGGGATTGGTCGCAGAATGGCCGAGAAACACCCCCGTCTTCGGGCGCGTTGCGTCTTGACGTTCGATCTCGGTCTTCTTCTGGACTTCTTCCAAGTAGGCAGCGAACTCTTGCCTCACCATCGGGTCCGCGGTCGAGACGAGTTCACTCGCCAAATCAGAATCGGGAGCAACGACCATGAACGTTGCACCGAAGAGTGTGTCCGGGCGGGTCGTGAAGACAGGAATCGTGCGGTCAGTGCCGTCAACCGTGAAAATGACCTCCGCACCCTGCGAGCGTCCGATCCAGTTGCGCTGCATCGTCAAGACTTTGGCTGGCCACGTCGCTTCGAGGCGATCGAGGTCGTCGAGCAGGCGATCAGCGTATTCAGTGATGCGGAAATACCACTGCGTGAGCTTCTTCTTGACGACCATCGCGCCGCTGCGGTCGCTTGTTCCATCGGGGAGAACTTGTTCGTTCGCGAGGACAGTTTGGTCGACCGGGTCCCAGTTGACCCACGAGTCCTTGCGGTAGGCGAGGCCCTTGTTGTACAACTCAAGGAAAAGCCACTGATTCCATCGGTAATACTCGGGGTCGGACGTGTGCAGAACTCGGCTCCAGTCAAACGATGCGGCGTACCGCTTCATCGACGCACGCTGCTGAGCGATGTTGTCGTACGTCCAATCGCGAGGGTTCACGCCGCGCTTGATTGCCGCATTCTCAGCAGGCAAACCGAACGAGTCCCAACCGATCGGGTGTAACACGCGATGACCGCGAAGTCGCCAATATCTAGCAAGCACATCACCGAGGGCGTAGACCTCGGCGTGACCCATGTGGAGGTCACCGGAGGGGTAAGGGAACATGTCGAGAATGTATTTGTGGGGTCGGTCGTCTGGTTCGTCAGACACGTCGAACGGGCGTTCCGACTCCCACACGGGAGCCCACTTCGCCTCTAGTCGACGAAAGTCGTACTCGTTCTCGTCCACGACAACCTTTCCCCAGTGCGCACCGCACTATTTCCCAGTTTATTCCGTGGCGAGGAACAAATTGGGCGAGGCTGAAAGCACCGACAGCAGAGCGGCGGCCTTGAC
>CAXNHY010000062.1:0-5403 GCA_964202425.1 Microbacteriaceae bacterium MWH-Ta3
AAAGCCGTTCCCGTCACTGAATGTCCACGCACCGGTTATCACCGCCATAACGACGACCTGAACAACGGTGAGCGCGTAAGGGTTGGCACCGGGGCTCCACGCTCCGAGCGCCAGAATGTGCAGGGCGAGGAAAACGGCGCCCGCGACGACCCAAATTGAACCGGGGCCGAAGCCGAAGTCCGTGATGGAAAGCACGCCCAGTGCTATGAACGCAAGCGGAGCACCGATCGCAACTCGTGCACTGAGTTTTTGGCGGAGCAGAAGCCATGCAAAGAGCGGCGTAAACACGACATAAAGGCCCGTGAGGAATCCCGTGATCGCTGCGGTGGAGAGTTCGAGACCGATCGTTTGAGTGATGAACCCGAGGGCGAGGATGAGTCCCGCGACGGCCCCCGTCCACAGAACCCGAGGGGTGATGTGAGTCACGACGTGGGGCCTCGCCAGGATCATGATCACAGCGGCAATCGCGAAGCGGGCGAAGAGGAAATCGGGAATCGGTTGCCGAACGATGGCGTCCTTCATGAGAACAAAGGCAGCCCCCCATGAAGCCGTAACCGCCAAAAGAGCGACGACCGTGATGACTTCTTGGCGGCGAAGAACGGACATTTCTCCAGCCTAGTTTGGCCTTCGAACTATTTTGCGCCAGTCGCGAGAGAGTGAACCATCGAGGGAAAGACGAACCCGTGCATCGGCCAGACCGCCCACCAGTAGAAGTGCCCAGCGAGCCCGCGCGGTGCGAAAATGGCGCGTTGCGTCAGTCGGGTTTGGCCTTCATGTTCGTCAATGACGAACTCGAGCCACGCGAGTCCTGGCATTTTCATCTCTGCGCGAAGTCGGAGAACACGGGGCGGTTGGAGAGTTTCCACTCGCCAGAAATCGAGAGCTTCACCCTCGACGAGGTGCAGGGCGTCACGTCGCCCGCGCCGCAGACCAACACCGCCGAACACGCGATCAATCAGCCCGCGAATCTCCCATGCCCAGGAGCCGCGTGAATATCCGTTGTCGCCACCGATTGCTTCGACTCGGGCCCACACGGTCTCGATCGAGTCGTCAGTCACGGCTTTTCGCACGTCGGTGTAAATCGAGCCACCCGCCCAATCGGGGTCGGTCGGGAGCGGGTCGGATGGGGCACCGGGAATTGAGGCATCCGACCATCGCGTGTCGACGTGTGCATCCTTGATGCGGGCGAGTGCGAGGGTGATCGCGCCAGCACACGAAGTCAAACCGCCTTCGGGGTCCGGGATCAGGTCGCGAATACGAGAGTCATGTGCGATCACTTCGTTTTTGAGGCTTGCTACTAGTCGACGCGCGAGTTGATAGGGGACGGGAGTGACGAGACCGACCCAGCCAGAAGACAATCGAGGTGTGAGTACGGGGATGGGGATGATGATTCGTGGTCGGAGACCCGCCACTTTCGCGTAGGTGTCCATCATCGCCCGGTAGCTCAACACATCGGGCCCACCGATATCGAACACGCCCTCGACCGAGTCGGGAAGAGAGACCGCTCCGACGAGGTACCGCAGAACGTCTCGAACGGCGATGGGTTGAGTGAGCGTGTTCACCCATCGCGGTGTTGTCATGATGGGCAATCGTTCGGTGAGGTAGCGAAGCATTTCAAAGGACGCGCTTCCAGAGCCAATCACAATCCCGGCGCGAAGTTCGATGGTGCTGACACCGCTCGCGCGGAGGATCTCACCCGACTCCATGCGCGAGGAGAGGTGCGCGGAGAGCTCAGTTTCGTCGTCGACCATTCCACCGAGGTAGATAACCCGAGAGACACCGGTTGCCTTAGCAGCCTTCGCAAAGGTCGTGGCGAGTCGTCGTTCTTCCTCTTCAAAATCGCGCGGGGCGTTGAGGGCGTGCAACAGATAAAACGCAACGTCGACGTCCTTCATCGCGCGTTCGACATCGGCGGGGTTACCCGCGTCGCCGTCAACGATTTCGACTTGCGAACCCCACGGGTGGAATCTCAAACGACTCGAGTTTCGGACAATCACTCGAACCGTGTAGCCGTGGCCGAGAAGAACCGGGACGAGACGGCCTCCGATGTACCCCGTCGATCCGGTGACGAGCACTCGCGCGGGTTTTCCGTCGGGGCGAACCCGAAGGGGAAGGTTTCGTGCGGAATCGGAAGCCACCCTCCCGATAGTAGTCGGTGCGGTATCGTCGCACTGTGTCTACGTTGAACGTCTCTCCTGAAGTTGCCGCTGCCCTCGATGAAAAACGGCCCGTTGTTGCGCTCGAATCGACCATCATTTCTCACGGCCTTCCACGCCCTCGAAATCGTGAGGCTGCGTTGGAGTTTGAGCAGATTTTGCGCGACAAGGGTGTCGTGCCAGCTACCGTTGCGGTGATTGACGGAATCCCGACGGTTGGACTCGATGAATCGGGCCTCGCAACGATCGCGGATGACGACATTGCGAAGGCGAGCGTTCGAGACTTGCCAATCCTGCTGTCGAAGGGGCTGAGCGGAGCAACAACGGTTGCCGCCACCGCCCACATCGCTGCGCGCGCGGGGATTCGCGTGTTTGCAACGGGAGGGTTGGGCGGGGTTCATCGCGAAGCGAGTGAGACGTTCGATGAGTCTGCCGATCTCACGACGCTCGCGAACACCAACATCACCGTGGTTTCCGCCGGCGTGAAATCGGTGCTCGACATTGCCGGAACTCTAGAACGCCTTGAGACTCTGTCTGTTCCTGTTATCGGGTACGGCACGACCGCGTTTCCCGCGTTCTGGCTCACGGATTCTGGCTTCACGCTCGACTGGTCAGCGAAAGACGCGGCCGAGGTTGCGAGCATCATGCGCGCCCATGACGACACGAGCACCGGTCAGGGAATCGTTGTCGCCAACCCGATTCCGCGCGACAAGCAGTGGGATCCGGAAGAGCATGACCGTGTTCTCGCCGATGCATTCGTCGCAGCTGAGCGAGCGGGCGTGAGAGGCAAGGCCGTGACGCCCTTCCTGTTGGGGTTCATCGTTGAGGCGTCCGGTGGTCGCAGTCTCGAGGTCAATCTTGACCTTGCCCGAAACAACATTCGCGTCGCGGCTGATATCGCCACGGCCTGGAGCCATCTTCAGTCATGACAACCAAGGGCACGATTGTTGTCGTTGGTGATGTCATTGACGACATCATTGTTCGCCCTCAACGCGAAATCAGAGTCGACACCGACACGCCTGCTCTCATCGAACGCAGCGCAGGGGGGTCTGCGGCGAACACCGCAGCGTGGCTCGGGTCGATTGGTGCAGATGTTCACTTCTTCGGACGACTCGGCGCTACAGATGTTGCCCGCCACACCGCTGAACTGGAACGGTTCGGAGTGACGGCTCACCTCGATGGGGACACCGAACACACAACCGGAACCATCGTCATCATCGTGGAGGGCGAGAACCGCACGATGCTCACCGATCGCGGCGCCAACGTTGTTTTCGACCTCGACACTGTCCCGGACGACCTCGTTGCCATCGCCGACTTCCTTCACTTCACCGGCCACACAATTATTGATGAACCCAAACGAGAAGCGGTTGTTCGACTCATCGGCCGCGCCAAGGCCCACGGCGCGACGGTGTCGGTCGACCCAGCGTCAGCCGGCTTCATTACTGACTTCGGTGTTGCAGAGTTTATGAACCTTTGCACGGGGGTCGACATCCTTCGACCCAACGACGACGAAGCGTGTGTGCTCGCTGGCGCCACCGACGTTGCCGTCGCAACGGAGAGGCTCACCGAATTCTTCCCGCTCGTCATCACCACGTCGGGGCGCAACGGTGTGCTCGTCGGGGAACGCGGAAAGCAGATCGTGCACATTGCCGTTGAGCCGGTCGATGTTGTCGATCCGACTGGGGCAGGCGATTCGTTCAACGCGGGCGTTCTCGCCGCACTAGCGAATGGTGCTTCGCCGTTAGAAGCTGCTCGAAACGGAGCACGGATAGCCGCGAGCGGGCTGCTTACGGTTGGAGCTCGTCCTTCATAGCTGAATACGCCGCGAGTGCTCGATTGCGGCTCTCCGCTAGGTCAACGATCGGGTCTGGGTAGTCCGGAGTTCCAAACTCGGGAACCCATTCCAACCGGTATTCCGCGTCGGTATCAAACTTGGCCGCCTGCAGTTCGGGGTTGAAAACGCGAAAATACGGTGCAGCGTCATAACCGCTTCCAGCAACCCATTGCCATGAAGCCGGGTTGCTTGCTTCGTCAGCGTCAACGAGTGTGTCCCAGAACCATTGCTCGCCGATTCGCCAATCGATGCCGAGGTTCTTGATCAAGAAGCTCGCCGTTACCATTCGCACGCGGTTGTGCATAGTTCCCGTTGCCCACAGTTCGCGCATCCCAGCATCGACCAGTGAGACTCCCGTCTCGCCCCGACGCCACGCTCGAAGGAGCGCGGGATCAGGCGCTTGCCACGGAAACGAATCGAAATCGGAGCGAAGATTGCGCGTTGAAATGTCGGGGTTGTGAAAGAGCTGGTGGAACGAGAACTCGCGCCACCCGACTTCGCTCAGAAACTTCGCTGCGTTTTTGCGGGCAGCGGCATCGGTGACAGCTTCCACCGCGTGCCAAATTTGGTAGGGGCTGATTTCCCCGAAGCGAAGGTGCGGACTCAGGCGGCTCGTTGCGGGAACGGCGGGTTCATCGCGCCGATGGTACAGGGCGAGCCCGCGCTTGAGAAAGTCATTGAGCCGTGCGTGGGCTCCGGTCTCACCGGGAGTCCATGATTCACTGAGACCCGCATCCCACGGGATCTCGGGCTCAAGATTCCAGCTCTCGAGACTCTCGCTCGCTGCAGCCACCCCTGGTATCGACTTTGGTGCAGGAAATGGCGAGCGGGGCACGTTGTTCGCCAGATAGGTCTTCCAGAACGGAGTGAACACTTTGAACGGAGTGCCAGCCCCGGACACCAACGACCACGGCTCGTGAAGCAAGCTTCCGTGGTGGCTTTGTGCGCTGGGAAGGCTCGATTTGAGGTCGGCATCAATGTTTCGGGTCGCACCGAACCGCTTCGCCCAGTGGACGCTCGTTGCCCCGAGTTCACTGACGAGCGAAGGAATCACGTCACGGGCAGACCCCGAGCGCAAAATGAGGTGTCCACCCAGTTTGGAAATGTCGGCCGCAAGGGAAGTGAGCGATTGGTGAAGCCACCATTTGCTCGCACGGCCGAGCGGACGCGCTTCTGACGAAACCTCGTCGAGCACGTAAACGACGGCGACACTGTCGGCGCTCGCAAGAGCTGCCGTGAGTGCTGGGTTGTCGGCGATGCGCAAGTCGTCGCGCAGCCACACGAGTGAAACGGACATGGTTAGAACACGTCGGGCGAGCGGCCCGTTCCGTAGTGGATGGTGACGTCAGCGTGCCGATCGAATCGGTACCCGATTCCGCGAACAGTTCGGACGATGTCTTCGAATGGCTCGAT
>CAXNHY010000063.1:0-5348 GCA_964202425.1 Microbacteriaceae bacterium MWH-Ta3
TGTCTCTGCTGCGGTGAGCTCGACGATTCTCGATATTGCCAACAACACTCGCTACATCACCCTCAACGGGACGGGGACAGACACAGCGGCGCGCGTGTCTCACTCCGAACTCGGTGCGATGCTCGTGGCCGACCCTCGCCTCCAGCGACTCGCGCCTGTCACGATTGACAACTCGTCGTTACTTTTTGGCGCGGCTCCCGACCGAGTGGAGACGGCACTCCTCGACGGTGGATACACGGTCGTCACCGCCCTATCAAAGTCAACCGTTTCGTCACCAACGACGCCGTCGGCACTTCGAATAATGGCTGAACAGATCCATGACGTCGGATTGGGAACGTCTCACATGGAGCGAGCGCTCATTGTTGCAGGCAAAACGAGAACCCGAGTGACGTTGACGGTCGAGACCGGAAACGGCACGCGGACAATGACGCTTGAACCACGCAACGTCGCGAACGGGCGAGTCCGAGGACTTGACACCGTTGCCGACGTTGAACGCACCCTTCCCATTTCAGCCATCATCACTCTCACGACAGCAGGAGACGCCCCGTGAACGGTCCACTCATTGTTCAACGCGACCGCACGGTGCTCCTTGAGGTCGGTCACGAACTAGCGACCGAGGCACGTCACGCGCTCGCCGTTTTTGCTGAACTAGAGCGGGCACCAGAGCACATTCACACCTACCGAATCACGAAGCTCGGGTTGTGGAACGCTCGCGCCGCTGGCCACACGGCGGAAGAAATGCTGGGAACGCTCAACACCTATTCGAAGTTTCCTGTCCCAGCAGTGGTGGCTACCGACATCGCGGACACCGTTAATCGATATGGCCGCGTCACCATCGACCGCGATTCAGATGGTCTCTTTCTCACCGCTGAAACGCCCGCGATCCTGGTCGAAGTCACCCGCTCCTCAAAACTCGAGCCTTTGCTTGGCGAGCCCATCGGGGAAACCGGGATTCGTTTACACGACTGGGCACGCGGGATTGTCAAGCAGGAACTCCTTGGGCTTGGCTGGCCAGCTGAAGATCGGGCAGGATTCACTGAAGGTCAGCCACTCGATGTCGAATTGGTTACCAACGGTTGGCACATGCGCGGCTATCAACAGCACGCGATTGACTTGTTTTCGCAGAGCGGTGCCGGTGTCGTCGTCTTGCCCTGTGGAGCTGGAAAGACGGTTGTGGGAATCGGGTCGATGGTTGAAGCCCACGCCTCAACGCTCATCCTTGTGACAAACGCAGTGTCTGCGAGGCAGTGGCGCGACGAGATTCTCACTCGAACAACGTTGACCGAGGACGACATCGGAGAATACTCCGGCGAGCGCAAAGAGATTAAGCCGGTCACGATTGCGACGTACCACATCCTCACAGCTCGCCGAAAAGGCGAGTTCACGCACCTGCCGTTGCTTAACGCGAATGACTGGGGACTCATCATTTATGACGAAGTTCACCTCCTTCCGGCTCCCGTGTTTAAACTGACAGCCGACCTGCAGGCTCGACGCCGACTCGGGCTCACGGCAACGCTCGTTCGCGAAGACGGCAAAGAGGGCGACGTGTTCTCTCTCATCGGACCCAAGAGATTTGACGCACCCTGGAAAGACATCGAAGCACAGGGCTTCATCGCCCCGGCCCGCTGTGTTGAGGTTCGCGTTCTGCTCGATTCAGACGAGCGGATGGAATACGCGATTGCCGGAGAGCGTCAGCGATTCCGCATCGCCGCAACCAGCCCGTCCAAGCAGCGGATCATCAAGCGACTCATCGACCAACACCCCGATGACCAGATTCTTGTGATCGCTCAATACCTTGACCAAATCGATGAAGTGAGGGAGCATTTCGGTTTGCCAACCATCACCGGAGCGACTCCCGTTGATGAACGAGAGGTCTTGTACGCGAAGTTCCGCACGGGTGAGATTCGCGTTTTGGTTGTGTCGAAGGTCGCCAACTTCTCTGTCGACCTCCCCGACGCCTCGGTTGCGATTCAGATTTCCGGTTCGTTCTGCTCTCGCCAGGAGGAAGCGCAACGACTCGGCCGGATTCTGCGACCCAAGGCGGACGGGCGAACCGCCGTGTTCTACACCGTCGTTGCCCGCGACACCGTCGAGCAGGACTTCGCTCAGAACCGCCAGCGCTTCTTGACAGAACAGGGATACGCCTACGAAATCGTTGACGAATCGGTTGTGTAGTTTCACCGTCGTCACTTCGCGGTAGTTTTCCACACTGCGTCGGCGCACCGAGAACTTCACAGAAATTGCCGTCGGGTAGCGATGCCGGCGGTGCATAGCCAACACTGTCGCCATGACTAGTTTTCGCGTAGACACCGTCGCTTTAGAGAGTGCGTCCGTGCATATCGGAGCGACCATCGACAGGCTTCACACTGAAGTCACCACACTGTCGGCCCAGCTTCGCGGTCTCGACGGCTCGTGGTCGGGTCCGGCGGCAGTGGCTTTCGCCGATGTCATTGCCGAATGGGCCGCGACAAGTGCACGACTCACCGATGCGCTCAATGGAATCGGAAATGCGCTTCGACAAATACACGCCCACTACGTCGACACCGAGTTGGCGAACACGACGATGCTGGGGCGTTAGCCCAGACACAACAGCGGGGGCAGCTTTCGCCACCCCCGCCATTGTTGACTGAGTCTTAGAAGCCCATTCCACCCGTTGGGTCGCCGGCGGGTGCTGGCGCAGCTGGTTCTGGCTTCTCGGCGATAACAACCTCGGTGGTGAGGAAGAGTCCCGCGATGGAAGCAGCATTGAGCAACGCTGAGCGCGTCACCTTAACCGGGTCGCTGATGCCAGCAGCGAGCATGTCAACATACTCACCGGTTGCAGCGTTGAGACCCTGACCCGTCGGCAAGCCACGGACAGCGTTGACGACAACGCCTGGCTCGTGTCCTGCATTGAGGGCAATCTGCTTGAGGGGTGCCTCGATCGCGATGCGAATGATGTTCGCAGCTGTCAATTCGTCACCCGTGAGCTTGAGAGTCTCGAGAACGTGTGCAGCCTGGATAAGCGCCACGCCACCACCTGGGACGATTCCCTCTTCGACAGCAGCCTTCGCGTTACGGATGGCGTCTTCGATGCGGTGCTTGCGCTCCTTGAGTTCAACTTCGGTAGCTGCGCCAGCCTTGATGACGGCAACTCCACCGGCGAGCTTGGCAAGGCGCTCCATGAGCTTCTCGCGGTCGTAGTCGGAGTCGGTGTTCTCAATTTCCTGACGGATCTGCTTCACTCGACCTGCAACGGCCTCGGACGTTCCACCACCTTCAATGATGGTGGTTTCGTCTTTAGAGATGACAATCTTGCGCGCGGTTCCGAGCATGTCGAGTGTCACACCGTCGAGCTTGAGACCGATTTCTTCGCTGATGACCTGTCCGCCGGTGAGGATGGCGATGTCCTGAAGCATTGCCTTGCGTCGGTCTCCGAAGCCGGGTGCCTTGACGGCAACCGACTTGAAGATTCCGCGGATCTTGTTGACAACGAGAGTCGCGAGTGCGTCTCCGTCGACATCTTCAGCAACGATCAAGAGCTGCTTGCCGCTTTGCGCAACCTGCTCGATGACGGGAAGAAGGTCTTTGATTGTCGAAATCTTCGAGTTGACGATGAGAACGTAGGGGTTCTCGAAAACCGCTTCCATGCGCTCAGGGTCAGTAATGAAGTAGGCCGAGAGGAATCCCTTGTCGAAGCGCATACCCTCGGTGACCTCAAGAGTGGTTCCGAAAGCGTTCGATTCTTCGACGGTGACAACGCCCTCTTTGCCAACGCGATCGATTGCTTCTGCAATCAACGCGCCGATTTCAGGGTCAGCAGCCGAGATGGATGCCGTTGCCGCGATTTCTTCCTTGGTTTCAACTTCTTTGGCGTTCTTGATGAGCTGGTCGCAAATTGCGTTGACAGCTTTATCGATTCCGCGACGGAGCCCGATGGGGTCTGCGCCAGCAGCGACGTTGCGGAGTCCTTCGCGAACGATGGCCTGCGCGAGGACAACCGAGGTGGTCGTTCCGTCACCGGCAACGTCGTCAGTCTTCTTGGCAACTTCCTTGACGAGCTCGGCGCCAATTTTCTCAAACGGGTCTTCGAGTTCGATTTCTTTCGCGATGGACACGCCATCGTTGGTGATCGTGGGTGCTCCCCACTTCTTTTCGAGAACGACGTTGCGACCGCGGGGCCCAAGCGTCACCTTGACGGCGTCAGCCAGAATGTTGAGGCCGCGCTCGAGACCGCGACGGGCGTCTTCGTTGAATGCAATGATTTTTGCCATTGTTTTCGTCCCTCCCGGACGTCACTGGATTAGTTGGCACTCACAACTACAGAGTGCTAATACAATTCTGGCACTCCACGGACGAGAGTGCAAATCCAATCAACAGTTACTGGAGAGCGGGTTCGGTGGAGAACTTCCCCTTCGTGGGAACCAGTTCAATCCAGGTGTTACCGGGAGCGAGCCGGATCGGGTTTTCGTCTTGGAACGAATAGGTCGTGAACGCGTTGCGGTCGGTTTTTGACCAGACCATCGGGAATGTCTTTCCGCCCGTCGACACGTATCCAACCCCGGTGCCGACGGTCTCCGCTTTGGGGACGAACTTGACGTTCCCGAAGAGTGTTGTCTCAGGGGTGATCTGAACAATGATGTTGACTGCGGTGAGGACATTTCCGGCCTCGTCAACGTCCCATTCGCCGTTGTCCTGTTTGCGCTTGTAAAGCCCCGACTCAGCGTCCCATTCCCATGACGGAATCGTGTCCTTGGAAAACTGCAGGGTGATGGTTGAAACCGATTGCCCAAACTGAACCGCGGTCGGCATCGCACCGGGCGCCGCGTAGAGGAACGCCACCCCGGGAGCTTCAAGATCGGAACGATCGATAACGGCCTGACGAGCGCGCACGACCACGTCATGCGGCCCAGCTTTTTCCTTCGTGCGCGACATGTAGGCATCACCCTCGTTGATGCCGTGAATGAAGTTGACGACCTGGGTCGAGCGCATCATGTTGACGAACGGAGTCTGCCCACCCGAATAGGCGATGATTCCCTTGAAAGGACTGGCGATGTCGGGGTCCATGGGGCGGATCGAACGGACTGGACCGATTTGCTCCGGAACGGTCGAATGCCAAATCGCAACGTAACGGGTCATCCCGCCTTCGACGAGTTCCTCGAAAACAATGTCTGTCTGATTGAGGCCGTACTGGGGTCGTGCATCAGGGTGGTTATCAATCTTTGCCATGAACACGGGGTGCGGCGGCAAATCATCGACGACCTCGAGACCGGTCAGCGGAGCAATGACCGGTTCGGTTTCTGGGGCGGCGGTTGCAGATGCGGTCGGACTCGGTGTTGGAATCGGCGGCGGAGCCGAACAGCCAGCGG
>CAXNHY010000064.1:0-5264 GCA_964202425.1 Microbacteriaceae bacterium MWH-Ta3
AATGACAATTCACTCAACGACCCTCGGCCGTTTGTTGACACCAACATCATGGGAACCTTCACCCTGATTGAGGCAGCCCGGCGCCACGATACGCGTTTTCACCACATCTCAACCGATGAGGTTTACGGGGACCTCGAGCTCGACGACCCGGAGCGCTTCACCGAGCGAACTCCGTACAACCCGTCCAGCCCATACTCATCGACCAAGGCGGGCAGCGATCTCCTCGTGCGAGCGTGGATTCGATCCTTTGGACTCCAAGCAACTATTTCAAACTGTTCGAACAACTACGGACCTTTCCAGCACATCGAAAAGTTCATTCCACGCCAAATCACGAACATCCTGTCGGGAATTCGGCCAAAGCTTTACGGATCGGGTCAGAACGTTCGTGACTGGATTCACGCAGACGATCACAGCGCGGCTGTCCTTCGAATCATCGAACGCGGAGTCATCGGCGAGACCTATCTGGTTGGCGCAGACGGCGAGAAGAGCAACCTCGACGTCGTGAAGACCATCCTCGTCGCGATGGGCGAACCAGAGAACGCGTTCGATCTCGTCTCGGATCGACCCGGCCATGACTTGCGTTACGCAATTGATTCATCGAAACTCCGAGCTGAGCTCGGGTGGAAGCCCGCCTACAACAGTTTCGACGAGGGAATCGCAGCAACCATCGACTGGTATCGAGAAAATCGCGACTGGTGGCAAGGCCACAAGAACGCGGTTGAGGAGTTCTACCGCAAGCAGGGCCAATAGCGTCCATGGACTACGGTCAGCAGCTCTCCGTTTCGCCAACGCCGATCCCCGGAATGGTGGTCGTCACTCTTCCTGTTCACGGCGACAACCGCGGATGGTTTAAAGAAAACTGGCAGCGAACGAAACTGATCGAACTGGGGCTTCCTGACTTCGGTCCTGTGCAAAACAACATTTCGTTCAACGAGAAGACCGGGACAACCAGAGGAATTCACGCTGAGCCCTGGGATAAGTATGTTTCCGTCGCAACCGGCCGAATCTTCGGTGCGTGGGTTGACTTGCGCGAGGGCAAATCATTCGGCCAGACATTCACGCTCGAGGTGGACCCCACCGTTGCCGTGTTTGTTCCGCGAGGTGTGGGAAACGCGTTTCAAACCCTCGAACCGAACACCGCGTACACCTATTTGGTCAACGACCACTGGCGCCCGGATACTGAATACACTTTCCTGAACCTTGCCGACGAAACAGCCAACATTGAGTGGCCCATTCCTTTGTCGGACGTTGAAGTTAGCGTTAAGGATGCAGAGCATCCACGATTGAGCGAGGTAACACCGATGTCAGCACTGTCAACCGTGATTCTCGGGGCTGGTGGCCAATTGGGGCGGGCACTAGTCGAAGCCTTCCCCGACGCAATTGCACTGAACCGAAACGAATTCGATCTGGCAGACGATGCCGCCTACGCGTCGATGAACTGGGCAACTGTTGGGACGGTCATCAATGCTTCCGCCTACACGAAAGTTGATCTCGCTGAAACAGAGAACGGCCGTCACGAATCGTGGCAAGCGAATGTTGTTGGTGTCGGCAAGCTGGCACGAATTTGCGAAGACCACCGCATCACGCTTGTTCACGTGTCAAGCGATTACGTGTTCGACGGCGAGTTTGAAGGTGAGGCCACCGAAGAAACGGAGTTCGGACCCCTCGGTGTTTACGGTCAAACAAAGGCGGCGGGCGACGCACTCGTGAGCCTTGTGTCACGCCACTTTATAGTGCGCACCTCGTGGGTGATTGGTGATGGCAACAACTTCGTTCGAACCATGCAACGGCTTGCGGCCGACGGCGTGAACCCCGACGTTGTCAATGATCAGCACGGTCGATTGACGTTCACGAGCGAGATTGCGCGCGCGATTGCGCACTTTGTCGACCACAACGTCCCATTCGGAACCTACAACGTCACGAATTCGGGAGACGTTGTGACCTGGTTCGACATCGCGCGCGAGGTCTTCTCACTTGCTGGCCACGACCCGAATCGCGTCAAACCCATTACGGCCGCACAGTTTGCGGACCGAAATTCCTCAGACGACCGCCCGATTGCACCCCGCCCATGCAACTCGGCGCTCGACCTTGGTAAGCTTCGCGCTGCCGGCTTTGACCCGGAGGATTGGCGGATTTCCATGTTAAACCAGGTCAATGAATAACGAGTCCAATGGATAGAGCACGCTTCGAGATTTTTATGCCCTTTTATGGGGAGCAAGTTTTGTTCAGGCAAGCCGTCGACAGTGTGCGAACTCAAATAAATAGTGATTGGCAACTTACAATCGTCGACGATTGTGATCCGTCAGAAGATGGGATGAAGTACGTTGCGTCACTGAACGACCCACGAATTCACTATTTGCGAAATACGAAAAACCTAGGAATAAGCGCCAACTTTCAACAGTGTGTGCAGTTAGCGAAAGCAGAATTCTTTTCTGTAATGGGTTGTGACGACATCCTTTTACCGAACTATGTCGATCACATGTTGGAACTGATTGTTGCCCATCCGGAAACTACTTTGATTCAACCTGGGGTTGTTGTGATTGACGAGTTGGGGCGAAAGTACAATCCTCTCGGCGATCGTATAAAGGCAATGATTCGGAACAGGTTTCCGAACGGATCCCACATCGGCGGTGAAGACGCTGCTGCCAGCCTGGCATTTGGCTGCTGGACTTACTTTCCATCTATTGCGTGGCGAACCAACACCGTCCAGAACTTTCGCTTCCGTCAGGATTATCGAATCGTCCTGGATTTGGCACTTCAGTTTGATCTTTTGGCTGAGGGCGGAACAATCCTGGTCGATAACCTGCCTGCGTTTGCCTATCGACGTCACAGGCAGAGTGCTTCAATGATGTCAGCCAAGGAAGGCAGCCGTTTCATTGAGGAGGCAAAACTGTTTGCGGAGTCGGCTCGGCGCTTCGAGAATCTTGGATGGCACGTAGCGGCCCGCTCAGCGAGTTTGCATCTTACGTCTCGAATTAACCTTGCCATCGCGGTTGCGGGGGAACTGCGTCAAGGGCACTTCGCCAATGCACGCAATCTTTCACGAATTCTCTTTCGCCCGCCGGATATGCCCAACCAGGTGAGTTGACACCCCGGCAAGTGGGCCGGCGGTGAGTGCAACAAGGAGCTTTATCTCTGACGCCGCTGGAATCAGGAGTATTGAAATTGTCACCGCCGCAGCGACAAACCAACCCAACGCGTAGAAGGCGTGGTTTGAGGCCGCCAGACAAATCGAGCCACTTATGACCACCCACATTGTGAAAACTGACGTCAGGGTCAGCCCAGCCAAATACTCGGCCGAAAACCTCATCTCGAGGCCAGAAATCGCCTCCAGTAACGGCAGGCCAAAAATCCAGGATGCCAGCGCAAGAACTAAGCTCACACCGAGACCTGCAAGCCCAAGCACAATTGCTCGTCGCCCGCGTGCCTCAGGGCAATCGCGAAACCGGACTACGTAGAGGCTTTGAAGGGCCATTGATCCAACAACCAAAGGCGCTCGGCTCATTATCAGAGCAAACACAAGGCCAGCTGTGAGTGCAAGATCCTCTTTATCCGCTTTCGCAACGAGAACCGCCGGAACTCCATTGATGAGGACTGACGCGCCGAGCGCAGCGACTGTCGTGTAGAACATATTCTTTGCTGCCTGTTGGAAAGTCGAATCTAGTGCGATGTCGAAACCGACAGTCGATCGAATAATGGGGAGTAGTAAAGCAAATGTAATGATGCTTGGAACCGCGACCATCCACGAAAGCCACGCAAGATCGTGAGTGAAAACGGAAACGACGAGTAGGAGCACCCAGCGAACAACTACGTCCAAGATGATGAATACGGAGAGGGGCTTCCACAACTTCAGCCCAAAAAGGGCGCCTCCCGCGATAAGCGATGGCACGCTCAACGCCGTTCCGAAAATCAACGCAAGACTTTGCTCGAGTGGGCTGACCTGGAGAATCTGGTTTGCAAAAAAATATGTGAAAGACATGGTTGCCAGCGTGACAAATGCAATCAGTAAGCCCATCAAGTAAACGTGCTTAAAGGGCCTTGAGGAAGGCGACAAAGTTGACGAAGACGTTGCCCGAGCCGTCTCTTGTTGAATCCCACCCAATGCGCCTAAAACTACGAAATAGACCGCCCAAAAAGCCGCGAAGTTTGCGTAGTCATTTCCCAAGATGTTGGCCATTGAGATGGTAATTCCAAAGCCACCGAGGCCTGCAACCACCGTAGCGTAGAGCACAATTCGGGGCTGTGGCCCGGCATTGCTCACCTGATTACTCATGTATCTCTATCTCAAAACGCTCTTTCGGGCAGTTCTCACGCAGCCTGTCAATTGCCTGCTTGCTGCGGGAATGGATGACCACAGATTCGCCCCATACTTCGATTGCCTGACACGTGAGTTGGTCGTCAGTGCCGTCGACATGATACGAATACAAACGAATTGGTTCATCTGAGTTGACTGAGTTCAGTTGGAGAAGCCAGTTGTTGAGGGCTAGGTCCGCCTTCGGATTTGCCGAATAGCTGATAGCGATGTTCTTCTGCCCGTATGACGCAAGTTTCGACACAACGTTGACCTTCGAGTTTCGATCGGCTTGTTCGTCGTAAACAATGTTGGTAAGCGGAGCAAACACAACATTGGGGTTGGGAAATCCCGGAAGGAGCATTGCGAGGAGCAATGCCGATGCGCCGCCGACGATTGTCATTGCCCGGACAGACTTGCTGCGGAGTTGACCGAGAAGGCGGCCGAACGCCTGAAGTCCGATTACGAGCACTAGTGACGTCGCTAGCCACGCAAACTTTGCCGCGTAATACCCCCACTGCGTTTGCACGTCCAATCGTTGGAGCATGAGGTAGCCAATTCCTAGTGCGAATGCGATAAGGAGAACTTGGTAGCCGACGACCAATAGGGAATCGTACGAATTCTCGATCTTCGCGAGTGCGGCGATTGCAACTAGGGTCAGTGATCCCACAATCAATACGTGAAGTGGCTTGATGTCAATCATCCCGCCGTCGGCGCCGAGCGCAGAGCCGGTTTTGATTAGATCTGGAATGGCGACGCCCAGAATGTAAGCGGCGAGAACGCCAAACCCTGTGAGCGCCTTAACGGTTTCGTTGCGGTGAGCAATAACTGCTCGGCGTTGACGGAAAAGATGAAACGCGGTGAGGAAGGCGGGCGCAAGCGCAAGTGGAGCCCACGTCGCCAACATCGCAAGGGTTGCGCCGGAAAGCAGTAATGATTGAGTACCGGGCTTGAGTGCAACAGAATTCCACAC
>CAXNHY010000065.1:0-5197 GCA_964202425.1 Microbacteriaceae bacterium MWH-Ta3
GACGCCTGAGTTTGTGTAGCCGTCCTTAATCGCGTACTCTTGAGAGGTTGCGCCCTCGCGGGTGCACACCGTGGCCGGTTCACCGAGCTGGTCGCAGACAAGTGATCTTGGGTGAGAGTTCGTCTCTCACGGTAACTACAAGGAGAAAACCATGGCAGCAGTGTGCCAGGTGACTGGAGCCATCCCCGGCTTCGGACACAGCATTTCACACTCGCACCGTCGCAACAAGCGTCGGTTCGACCCCAACATCCAGAAGAAGGCGTACTTCGTCCCTTCGCTCGGTCGCAAGGTGACCCTCACCCTGTCAGCCAAGGGAATCAAGGTAATCGACGCCCGTGGCATTGACGCGGTTGTCCGCGACATGATCAAGCGAGGTGTCAAGCTCTAATGGCAAAGAAGTCGCAGGACGTCCGTCCGATCATCAAACTCCGTTCGACGGCAGGAACCGGGTACACCTATGTCACCCGCAAGAACCGTCGTAACGACCCAGACCGTCTCGTTCTCAAGAAGTACGACCCGGTTGTCCGCAAGCACGTCGAATTCCGTGAGGAGCGCTAACCATGGCGAAGAAAAGCAAGATCGCGCGCAATGAGCAGCGCAAAGTAATTGTCGCCCGTTACGCAGCACAGCGTGCCGAGCTCAAGAAGACACTCGTCGACCCGAAGGCTTCAGCCGAGGATCGCGAAGCAGCCCGCCTTGGACTTCAGAAGCTTCCTCGTAACGCTTCACCAGTTCGAGTTCGTGGCCGCGACGCAATTGACGGTCGTCCCCGAGGATTCCTCTCGAAATTCGGCATTTCGCGTGTCCGTTTTCGCGAAATGGCACACCGGGGCGAATTGCCGGGAGTTAAGAAGTCTTCTTGGTAGTGTGAAGTGCGGTTGACGTAGGAAACTACTGAAGCCACACCCCCAATCACTACAGGAGGACTCGCATGAACCGATCCGAGCTTGTGGCAGCAATCGCTGCTCACACCGGTCAGACCCAGACAGGCGTCAACGCCGTTCTGGACGCCCTTTTTACCGTCGTCTCTGGCGAAGTTGCCAAGGGTAACAAGGTTTCCATCCCAGGCTGGGTCGCTTTCGACCGCACCAGCCGTGCCGCTCGTCAGGGACGTAACCCCCAGACCGGTGCAACCATCCAGATCGCTGCGTCGAAGGGCGTCAAGATCTCGGCTGGTTCGAAGCTCAAGGCTGCTGTCAAGTAGTTTCAGCTTTTTGGGAAGGGGCGGAGGAAACTCCGCCCCTTTTCTGTTGCCCGGTGAGGGTGGGTAGGCTCGTGCTGTGATGAGCCCGCGAATTCTGACGATTGGTGGAGTGTCAATCGCAGCGCTCGTGGGGCTCGTTGTGTCACTGGTGGTTGGTGGCGCGGCGACCGAATCTCTTCTTGCAGATCCTGGCGTTCTTGTGCGTTTCGGAACCCCCGCCAGCAAACTTGCGGTCAGCGCGTCCATGGCGCTCCTTCTCGGGGGACTCGCGGTCAAGTTGTTCGCACTTCCCGCAGGGAAAGCCGCCGATCGAGTTCACTCCTTCGCACTCGCGTCGTCAATCACGCTTTCATTCGCGATGGTGGCCTATACCTCGCTAACTTTTCTCACGGTATACGCATCCCCCGTTTCGTTGGACCCCGGATTTGAGGCGAGCCTTCGATACTTCCTTGTTGATACCGATCTCGGCCGATTGCTCGTGATCGTGACGGGGCTGTCAATTGCCGTCACGGTGATTCTTGCTCTGGCTCGATCCTTCTGGTGGTCCGCGATTGCCTTCGCACTGTCCATCGCCATGGTCTGGCCGTTTGGCGAAATGAGCCACTCGGGCGGCACCGACAATCACGGAATTGCAGTCAGCGCTCTCGTGCTGCACATCATCTTCGTCTCACTCTGGTCCGGCGGGTTATTGGCGACGGTGGTCGCGATGGCGAGCGGTGCTGACCGCGAAGCCACAATGCGTCGCTATTCGTCGATCGCACTGTTGTCAATTTCGATTGTGGCCATTACGGGAATTGCGAGCAGCGTTGTGAGAATCGAAAGCTGGGACAACATCAACTCAGGGTACGGAATCATCGTCGCGCTCAAGGCATCAATCACGGTGATTGCTGGACTACTGGGGGCGAAGTGGCGAACGTCACTCATTCCCACGATTTCTCAACGTCAAGGTGTTGCTTCTTTCGCCATCGTTGAAACGGCTCTGCTCGCCGTTGCGCTAGGGCTGGCAACAGGACTCGGCCGCACGGCGACGCCAGCCGACGACACGTTCCCAGCAGGTCCGACACCTGCAGAGATACTCTTGGGCCGCCCGCTCCCGGCACCGTGGAGTTGGGAGACGGCGTTCACGGAGTGGCGGATTGACCTCATCTGGATTCTCTTCGCACTCTTCACGACCGTGTTCTACCTCTGGGGAGTCATCCGCCTCGCGCGCCGCGGGGACTCATGGCCCATCCACCGCTCAGTTTCGTGGGTTATCGGCATGTGCGTTCTGGCTTACACAACGAGTGGCGGCGTTGCCGTCTACGGCGAATTCCTGTTTAGCGCGCACATGATTGCACACATGGTTTTGACGATGCTCATCCCCGTCACCATCGTGATGGCGGCACCGGTCACGCTCGTTGCGCGCGCTGTTGAATCTCGGCCCGACGGTTCGAGGGGAATGAGGGAATGGATCCTCGGAATCGTCCAGTCCAGGTGGGTTGGATTTGTCGGCCACCCGCTCATTTCCACTGTCGTTTTTGCCATGTCCCTCATCGTGTTCTACTACTCACCGCTGTTGGGATGGGCAACGACAACACACTTGGGACATCAGTGGATGGTTGTTCACTTCCTGCTTACGGGTTACCTGTTCGTGCAAGCGCTCATCAGTGTTGACCCGAGTCCACACCGAACCCCGTATCCCATGCGACTCCTCTTGCTCATGGGCACGATGGGTTTCCACGCATTCTTTGGACTGTCGCTCATGACAGGAACTGGCCTCCTGCTCCCTGAATGGTTTGGGGCCATGGGGCGCGAGTGGGGCGACACCCCGATCGTTGACCAGCAAATCGGAGGGGCAATCGCGTGGGGAATCGGTGAACTACCTACGCTCGTGCTTTCTGGACTCGTGATCCTGTCGTGGATTAGGTCAGATGAACGCGAAGCAAAACGACGCGACCGACAAGCGAACAGGGACGGCGACGCCGAACTCAACGCCTACAACGCGATGCTCGGCAGAGTCTCCAGCCGAGACAAGAACTAGTCCAACTGGGTGTTTGTGAAGCGCAGCGTCGGCTTGGCCGTGCCCAAACCTTCGATTGTCGCCTTCACGGTGAAGGGGACTTGTTCGTCGTAGTCAACCGTTGCTTCCGTCGCGTAGTCGATGAGGGAAACCGTGAGACGCGCCGTGCCTTCGCCCGAAACCAACCAGTTTTGACCGTCAGCGGAGATTGACAGCTCTGGGTAGGCGGCAATCTCCCACGTAGGACCAGCCGCAACACGGTCGTATGTCAACGCCGCAAAAGGGCACTCGGGGGGCGCGAGGGTTGTCGCCAGAGCGCACTCGTCAAGAAAATCACGAACGACCGAGTCCATTTCAGTTTTCAAAAGCTCGGTGGGCGTGAAATCAGCCGGGACAACAAACTCCACACCGCGAATGGTGACGGGGACGGGAACAGCGTCAACGGCGAACCACGGCGAAGCAGATTCGACAATCACGACACTGGGAATCAGCACCCGCCGGGAATCAGACTGCGGTGTGCCGTTGAGCGAACCTTCACCCGCAGGCGATGCTTCGACGGTAACCACTGCGGTCGGTGCAACCGCAAACTCCCACGAATTGAGCGGTGACCACGACTGACCACGCCGTAACAGGAACTCAACCGAGACTGTGTCGCCGAGGATGAGGACGTCGGCGGTAACGGAGGTGATTCCGTCGACCGTTTCCGTTTGAGTAATTCCTGCGAGCGTCGGCCGAAGCGCTGAATCATTCGACAGCGAGACGAGGCCACCCTCGTTACCGCCTGGCCACACGAGTCCAACAGCATCAGCCGTTCGACCGTCGTGTAGAGCGTCAAGATAACGCTCAACAGTCGCCTGAGGGGAAAACACCGTGACATTGAGCACGATGACGAGTCCGTAAAAACCCGCAAGCAAAGCGACGCCGAGAAGGCGCAGGTCACGAAACTCCCGCCACATACCCCCAGCCTACGGTTGCCGTTCGCGCAGAGAGGTACTCTGGAAAACCCGACCCGAAAGTAGTTGCATGTCCATCACGCTCACATCCGAACAGGGGCGAGTGATGGACATCATTGACAGCACTCGGGAGCACGTTTTCGTCACAGGGCGGGCTGGCACAGGCAAGTCGACACTTTTGCAAGAGTTCGTCAAGGGCACGCGCAAGTCACTTGTGATTGCGGCCCCCACCGGGGTTGCGGCGCTCGCGGTTGGTGGCCAAACCATTCACTCGCTCTTTCGGATCCCTGTCGGGCTCGTCACGCCTCAGACCAAGATGTATCCGCTCACGGACGAAGCTCGAACGCTCATGCGAAAGATCGACACGCTCGTCATCGATGAGGTGTCGATGGTGCGATGCGATTTACTCGATGCGATCGATCGCCGTCTCCGTGCTGTTCGGGGGCGTCGAACGGACCCGTTCGGTGGTGTGCAGGTTGTCATGTTCGGTGACCCTTATCAACTTCCTCCCGTTCTCAAAGAGGGAGTAGAAAAACAGTGGCTCGTTGACAACTATCCATCGCCGTGGTTCTTTGACTCGAAGGTGTGGGCGGAGGCCGGCCCCCGCGTCGTTGAACTCACCGATGTGAAGCGCCAAGACGAAGCGGTTTTCCGTGACGTACTCGATCGCATGCGCGGAGGAAACATGACGTCTGAGGACGGCGCCCTCCTTAATGAAATTGGTGCCAGAAGGCCGCTTCCAGAAGAAATCATCACCCTGTCGGCCACCAACCAGACCGCCAACGAAATCAACGCCCGAGCTCTCGCGGCTCTCCCCGGCAAGGCGAAGATCGCCAAGGCCAATATCGATGGCGACTTTGGGATGCAAATGCCAGCTGAAGAACAGCTTGAACTCAAGCCCGGGGCTCGAGTCATGTTTTTGCGGAATGACTCGGGGATGGATGGAAGCCGTTGGGTGAATGGCTCAATGGGAACAGTGGTCAAAGTTGACGGGATGGTTCACGTCGATCTGGACGATGTACCCGGCGGTGACCCGGTTGA
>CAXNHY010000066.1:0-5138 GCA_964202425.1 Microbacteriaceae bacterium MWH-Ta3
GCACACGGAATTCGCGTTGGGCTATTGACGAGCCCTCATCTAGAGCGCGTGAACGAACGCATTCTTATCGATGGTGAACCGATCAGCGACGAAAAGTTCGTTGAGAACTGGCGAGACATCGAGTACTACCTCGAGATGGTTGACACCGACCTCTCGGAACGCAGTGAAGAGCCACTGACGTATTTCGAGGCGCTGACTGTTCTCGCCTTTGCGGCGTTCGCCGATGCGCCCGTTGATGTTGCCGTGCTCGAAGTCGGAATGGGTGGGACGTGGGACTCAACCAACGTTGCCGACGCCGATGTTGCTGTTTTCACCCCCGTTGACCTCGATCATGTTGAGCGGCTGGGCAAGACCATTGCTGAGATTGCGAAGACCAAGGCGGGAATCATCAAGTCAGAGTCGATTGTTGTGACGAGCGAACAACACCCGGACGCGCTGGAGCAGATTGCAGCAGCGGCCGGGAAGTTCGGGTCGACGCCGATTGTTGAGGGCGACGGGTTTGAACTACTCGGCTCTGTAAAAGCAGTTGGTGGCCAGGTTGTGCGCGTTCGCGGCCGAGCCGGCACTTACGACGATGTTCCGGTCACGCTTCACGGAATCCACCAGGCACACAATGCGGTACTCGCCATCGCAGCTGTCGAAAGTTTTCTCGGTGACGGCACCCGCCCCATCGCCACCGAGTCACTCGCGGAAGGGCTGGGCACGGTCACGAGCCCAGGGCGGCTGCAGTACCTGTCGGAAACACCACCGATCATCGTCGACGCGGCACACAACCCGCACAGTGCCCGTGCTCTCGCAACGGCGCTGGCTGATTCACTTCCGTTCGAGCGTTATTGGTGCATCCTCGGAGTTCTCGGCGACAAGGACTACTCGGGAATAATCTCCGCGCTCGATCCCTACGTTGACGGCTTTATCGTGACGCAATCGCAGTCCGACAGGGCAATCGACGCCGACGCACTCGCGAAATCAGTAGCGGCTGTTGCAGGGCCAGATCGCGTTCACACGGCCGACTCCCTCACCGCCGCAATCACCGTCGCCCGCGGCTTGTGCGAGAGTGGCGATGCCATCATTGTGACCGGGTCAATTACGCTCGTAGGAGAGTGCATTGCGCTCGCCAAACAAGAGAGCTGGAAATGACCGAACGACGTCAACGCACGGCAACCGAATCGTTGCTCACTGTCGCATTTGGAGTCGAAATGGCGATCATGTTGTTCGGAGCAATCGCCATGGCCGGTGCTCACAAATCTCAGGCTCTCGAAATCATCGTCAGTTCAATCCTCATCATGGCAACTCTCGCGTTGGGGGTCGCAACGCTTCGGCGAGGCCTCAACCCCATCGTGTATGCGACCCAGGGAGTTTTTCTCCTCCCCGTCGTCACTGAGCCGATGTGGGGACTGGCCTGGCTCGTGGGTGCAATCTTCTGGTCCTACTGCCTGTACAAAGGAATTCAGCTCGACCGCCGAAAGGAACAATCGTGACCGAATCACACGACACCCTCGTCCTCATCAAGCCTGACGGGGTAGAGAGAAACCTCATCGGCGAAATCCTGCGCCGCATCGAAGCCAAGGGCTACGAGATTGTCGACCTGCGAATGGTGACACCCGGACGCGAACTTCTCGTTCAGCACTACGCGGAGCACGAAGGCAAACCTTTCTTCGAACCGTTGGTTGAGTTCATGTCATCTGGACCGGTCGTCGCAGCGCGCGTCCGCGGCCACCGCGTGATCGAGGGATTCCGCACCCTCGCTGGCGCAACCGACCCGACGACAGCGGCACCTGGCTCAATCCGCGGCGACCTAGGCCGTGACTGGGGTGCGAAGGTCCAGAAGAACCTCGTGCACGGAAGCGATTCGCCCGAGTCCGCAGCGCGCGAACTCGCGCTCTGGTTCTAGTTACCTGAGATCAGCAACGGCAAGAGCAACGGGAAGCGCTCGATGATGAGCAACCCGATCACGGCCAGGTTCACGACGGGAAGAACCCACGCGTAAGGCATGACGGCAGCGCCGAGTCTGGATGCGCCGTCGTTGTTGAACAGAAGTTTCTCGCGCACCATCCACGGCGTGATGATCCACAGCATGATGCTTTGCGTCACCCACGTGACCATGCAGTACAGGCAGAGGAAGCCGATTTCATAGACGGCGTGGACGAAAAGCCACATCAAGAAGAACCAGGCGGCGAACATGCCAACGGCGAACGCGCGCCAGTACCAGCGAGCGAAAGTCGCACCAGCGAGCATGGCAGCGCCGGTCGCGGACACAACGCCCCACCCGATGAGCCCCCAGAAATAGTTGGGAACGCCGAGAAATGCGCGGGCTTCGTCAGATTGCATGACATTGCCACAACTGAAGAACGGGTTGATGTTGCACGACGGCTGGGTGCCATCCTTGAGGAGGTAATAACCCTCAGTTGAAAGCGTGAGTGCAGCCCACAACGAGATCAGCCCGAAGATCAGCAGGAACCAACCGAAGAACTGCCGGCTGTTGAATGTTGGGTTCACGTTCCCATTATCAGGTATCATTGAGGTGCGCGATGATTCGTGCAGGACTTTTCCGGGCATACCGGGTACAGAAACCTTCGGGTTTGGGTGGCTAGCCAGCGCCACGCGTGGTGACAGGACGCAGGACACATCACCGATGTGTTTGTGACAACAAGATTTCAGGGCTTTGCCCTACACAGTTACCGGTTCGTCTGACGAACCGCCGAGAGGTGCACCATCTCATGGTGAAAGATACAGAATTTGACCCGCAGTCGTACGTTGCGTCGCCCTTCGCGGCGCCCGAGACTCTCCCTGCAAGTGCGGCAATAGAGGCTGCTCCTGCTGTTGACGTTCCTGTTGCGGAAGCAGAACAGCAGGAACCTGCAGTTGTTGGCGAGGCTCCTGTCGAGGACACGGCGGCGCCCGTCACACCAGCGATAGAGCCCGTCGTGTTGGAGTTCCCTTCGCAACTCGTGTTCCGCGCACCAGACCCATCCCTCGTGCCACTTCGCGCGGGACGACCAGACGACGACCTCTCGCCGGTTCGCCGTCGAACGCGAGGAAACCGCGCGGAGCGAAGCGAACGCGTTGAGCGAGTTCTGATTGAGCCGGAGCTCATCACGGAGCCACAGCGAGTAAGGGGCTCAACTCGTATCGAAGCAAAACGTCAGCGCCGTCGCGACTCACGCGACGTAGGCCGTCGTCGCCCGGTAGTCACCGAAACCGAGTTCCTCGCTCGACGTGAAAGTGTCGACCGTCAAATGGTTGTGCGCACCAAAGATGGTCGCATTCAAATCGGTGTCCTCGAAGACAAGGTTTTGGTCGAGCACTACGTTGCACGATCGTCCGAGTCGAGCATCATCGGAAACGTCTACATCGGAAAAGTTCAGAACGTCCTTCCGTCGATGGAGGCAGCCTTCGTTGACATCGGGCGCGGTCGTAACGCCGTTCTCTACTCGGGCGAAGTGGACTGGGATGCGTCACTCGCAGAGGGTGAGAAGAACGCACCGCGCAAAATTGAGTCCGCTCTGAAAACCGGCGACCATGTTCTCGTACAGGTCACAAAAGACCCCGTCGGACACAAGGGCGCTCGTCTGACAAGCCAGGTCAGCCTCCCCGGCCGTTACCTCGTTTACGTTCCCAGCGGCTCGATTAACGGAATTTCGCGCAAGCTCCCCGAGTCGGAACGAACTCGACTCAAGAAGATTTTGTCGACCGTGCTTCCCGAAAGCGCCGGTGTGATTGTTCGCACCGCTGCTGAGGGTGCAACGGAGGAGCAGCTCACGCTCGATGTCGCACGTCTCACCACACAGTGGGACGCGATTCAGAAGAAGGCCGAGTCGGGACAAGCACCTCAGTTGCTCCACTCCGAACCCGACCTCCTCGTCAAGATCATTCGAGACGTGTTCAACGAAGACTTCCAGAGCATTGTCATCCAGGGTGATGACGCACGAGTTGTCATCACCGACTACCTCACCCAGGTCGCACCGGACCTGATCGAACGCGTCATTGTCCACGACAGCAACGACGACCCGTTCGACACGTATCGAATCAACGAACAAATCGTCAAGGCGCTCGACCGCAAGGTGTGGCTCCCGTCGGGTGGCTCGCTCGTCATCGACCGAACAGAAGCGATGACCGTCATCGACGTCAACACGGGCAAGTTCATCGGCTCTGGCGGAAACCTCGAAGAAACGGTCACGAAGAACAACCTCGAGGCAGCCGAAGAGGTTGTCCGGCAGCTTAGACTCCGTGACATCGGTGGAATTGTCGTCGTTGACTTTATCGACATGGTCCTTGAATCCAACCGCGATCTCGTCCAGCGCCGACTCATCGAATGCTTGTCGCGCGACCGCACCAAGCACCAGGTTGCTGAAATCACGAGCCTCGGGCTGATTCAGATGACTCGAAAGAAGCTCGGGCTTGGACTGCTCGAAACGTTCGGCGAAACTTGCGATATTTGCGCGGGGCGAGGCCTCATCGTGCATCACGAACCCGTCGCCAAGGCGCGTTCCGAAGGTTCCACCAATGACCAGCCGTCAAGCGGTTCGGGGCGACGCACGCGTGCAAAGGCGACTCCGCAGAAGTCGACACCGACCGCCAGTGCGGGGACTCACGAAATCACCGACAGCGCCAGAAACGCTCTCGCTGCAATCGCCGCATCGACCGTCAACCAGGATTCGTCTGAGGCGGCGAAAAAGGCAACAAGAAAGCCCGTTTCTGACCTCGATTCGCTCCTCAAGACAATTCCCGAGGCAGCTGGGCCAGAAGAACGAAAGGCTCGACGATCTCGACGAGCGTCGAAACCGCTCACCGTAACACCAGACGAAAGCGGTGACCAGGCGTAATTTGCCTGAAAGCCCCAATTCGGCTATTCTTGACCGTTGGTGCGCGTTTCACACTGTGATGCGCACAAAGTTTTCGAAAGGATACCATCGTGGTTTACGCAATCGTGCGCGCCGGAGGTCGACAGGAAAAGGTTGAGGTCGGCACCATCCTCACGGTCGACCGCATCAAGGCAGACGACAAGGGGACGATCTCACTCGCTCCCGTGCTGCTCGTAGACGGCGACAAGGTTGAGTCAGACGCTGCGAAGCTCTCGAAGGTCACCGTCACCGCAGAGGTTATTGAAGACCTTCGCGGACCCAAGATCATCATCCACA
>CAXNHY010000067.1:0-5057 GCA_964202425.1 Microbacteriaceae bacterium MWH-Ta3
GGCAAGCTGGGTAAATTCGAGCCACGCATCTACTTCGGTGAGTCCTCACCCGTCTACTCGATTGTCGGTGCCAAGGGCGACGGTGGTCCACTCGAGCTCGACTATCCGTCGGCGAGTACTGACAGCGACGCAGGGAACGCCAAATACACCTTTACCGGTGACGGTGGACCTGCCCTCGACAACGTCGTGACGCGCTTGCTCTATGCGCTTCACTTCCAGTCCGAGCAGATTCTCTTGTCTGACGCGATCAGCGATGACTCGCAAATCCTGTACGACCGCCACCCGCTCGTGAGGGTCAATAAGGTTGCTCCTTACTTGACGCTAGACAACGACCCCTACCCCGCCGTTGTTGACGGTCGAGTGGTGTGGATTGTTGACGGCTACACGACGTCCAACGATTACCCGTACTCGACTCGAGTCGACATGGCGGCAGCGATTGCTGACTCGTACACGTCAAACCCGCTCGTGCAAACGCCGACGGTCAACTACATCCGAAACTCGGTGAAGGCGACTGTTGATGCGTATGACGGAACGGTCACGCTGTATGCGTGGGACGACGAAGACCCGATTCTTAAGACCTGGGCGAAGGTATTCCCGTCGACGCTCAAGCCGATCTCAGAAATGTCAGACGAACTCCTCGCACACATTCGATACCCCTCCGACCTGTTCAAGGTTCAGCGTGCGGTGCTCGGCGACTACCACGTCACCGACCCGGGAACCTTCTACTCGTCCGAGGACACGTGGGTAACGCCGAACGATCCGGTGTCGAACCCGGATGCTCCGACGATTCAGCCGCCGTATTACCTGACCATGCAGATGCCCGGCGACGACAAGCCTGCGTTCTCGATCTACTCGACGTTTATTCCTAAGTCGACCGGCGACAACGCACGAAACGTGCTTTACGGTTATCTCTCGGCGAACTCTGACCCCGGCCCCAACTACGGCAAACTCACGCTGCTGACGCTGCCGAAGCAGACGACTATTCCGGGACCTGGGCAGGTTCAGGCCCAGTTCGACTCTGATGCGACCGTTGGTCAACAGCTCAACCTGCTTCGCCAAGGACAGACCGAGGTGATCCCAGGAAACCTCTTGACGCTTCCCGTCGGTGGCGGACTCTTGTACGTTCAGCCGGTTTACGTTCGCTCGACGGGTGAAACGTCATATCCGCTGCTTCGCAAGATTCTCGTGTCGTTCGGTGACACGATCGCATTCGAGGACACTCTCGAGGAAGCTCTCGACTCGCTGTTCGGTGGTAACTCGGGTGCACTTGACCCGGAAACACCGACGCCGGAGGATCCGGGAACGGGTGAAGGAACTTCTGCTGCGCTGACCCAAGCTCTCGCCGACGCTCGCAAGGCGCTGAGTGACCGCCAGGCTGCATACGCGGCTAACGATTTGGTTGCTGCCGCCAACGCAGACATCAAATTGCAGGAAGCTCTGCAACGGGCGTACGAGCTGTCGCAGTAGCACCGATTTCGCTGCACCTCGACCCTCGTGTAAACTGGGGAACGTAACGCGGGGTGGAGCAGTTCGGTAGCTCGCCGGGCTCATAACCCGGAGGTCGTAGGTTCAAATCCTGCCCCCGCAACCATCAGACTCGGCCCCGAAGAAATTCGGGGCCGTTTCTTTGTTGATTGAGCGCCACAGCAGCTCACTCCCTTCTGTGGAGAAAATCGACGAACTTTTCGTCTGTACGCGATGCTTCCTCGCATGATTGTTCGACGTGTTGTGCTTGCCTCGGTCGTGTTGATGCTTACTGGTTGTCTGCCGGTCGGGGGCTCAACCCCTATCCCCAGCGACGCACCCGCACCACGCGCCGTCGAGACCGTTCCGCATGATGGTGCCGTCGAACTCGCCGTGGTCGCTGTGCGCGAATACCTCGACGTCTCCGCTGCGATTTCCGCAACGGGCGGAATCGACACGAGCGCAATCGACGACGTTGTCTCTGAGGAGTGGCGCGTTGAGGAACTCGCTGGATTTGAGGCCGTGAGGGAATTGGGGGTGGCTCCGGTTGGTGCACCGACAGTGACCAAGCTCGAGGTCACAGCGCTTTCGGGAGTCAGTCGCGTGAGCGAGGCGGTGGTCGAGGTGTGCACGTCAACGACCGGAGTAACCGTGGTCGATGAGGACGGAACCGCGCTCCCCGTTGAGCCGGAAATCCACCGGCTGACGATTTTTGTTGTTGCACGAGGTGATCGATTCGTCGTGGACGGTGTCGAGATGATGGAGGACACGACGTGGTGCGCCGAGTAATCGTTGGCGTGATTTCCCTCTGCCTGTCCCTCGGGAATGCTGGCGCGACATTGGCTCTCTCGTGCACGGCTGCGCAAATAAACGCTGGCATTTGCCGCGAAGGAGGAAGCAGTGACGGGTCTGGCGTCAATGTGTGGGTGGACGGTCAAACCCCTGGCGGCAGCTCCGGCGGCGGCACGATGCAGTGTCCGAAGGTCGTCAATGGGCGATGCGAGGGATCGAGCCCGCCCAAAACCGTCGATTTGCCCGATTCGGTTCGAGACGTTGCCCGCTTCATTCCCCGACCAATGACGCAATCGATGGAACCCGTCGGGTGGGGGGTTCGCGGGGTACCCGTGAACTTTGTCAGCTCGGCGCGCACGCATGTCGTGTCTGGCACGCTACTCGGCCGCCCAGCTGAGGTTCGTTTCATTCCGATTCGGTACCGGCGCGACTTCGGAGATGGCACCTCAATGTCCACCCGTGAGCGAGGCGGTTCGTGGGCGTCGCTCGGGCAGGCTGCGTGGAGCGCAACGTCAACCTCCCACGCTTACGGGACTGCGGGAACGTTCGTCGTCACGCTCGCCGTCGACTACGTCGCCGACTTTCGTTTCTCTGCGCGTTCGTGGACCCGACTCACCGGAACCGTCAGCGGTAGGGCAAATCAACTCACGGTGCGGATTGCGACGGCATCAACCGTACTCGTCGATCGAACATGCCCCACGAGTGCAATCGGCTGCGGCGGTTAGGGAATTTGCAAGGGGAACGCACACGAGGCTTTTAGGAATTTCACAGAGTGTGGGAACATTCTGTAGATATGGAAAACGACACCGCACCAGAAAAACCAATCGAGTCGGCACCGCCCGCACGTCGCCGCACGGCGGCAACGCAAGCTGACAAAGCCGAGGCAGTAGCACCGCAACCTCGTCGACGTCGGGTAGCCAAGCCCGTCGACGAGGTCATCGTTATTGCGATTGACGAGCCCCCCGTTGAACCGAAGCGTGAGTCGGTTTCCGCCCGGGTTTCCACATTCTTTGCCGGCTCAATTCCGACAAAAGCTGCCGCAGGTGTCGCCGTAATCGCAGGTGTCGCCGGTGGGTTGGTTGGTGCAGCGTTTGGCATGATTGGTAACGGCGGATTTGGCTTCACGTCAGTCATCCAGCCTCAAGTCGTCAACATCGGTAACACCGAGAACACTCGATCCGTCACCGCCGTTGCTGCGAAAGCTCTTCAGTCTGTTGTCACGATTAAGGTTACAGGTTCTGACAGCGGCGGGTCCGGCTCAGGGGTTGTCATCTCGGAGGACGGATACATCGTCACGAACTCCCACGTCGTGACACTGAGCGGTTCGGACAGTTCGACAGACGTGCGGGTAACACTCGCCGATGGGCGGCTGTACCCGGCCGAGCTGATAGGCACCGACCCCATCATGGACATAGCCGTCATCAAGATCGACGCGGAGAACCTCGTCGCAATCGAATGGGCTGATTCCTCCGCGCTCTCGGTTGGCGATGAAGCGATTGCCATTGGTGCACCGCTCGGGCTTGAAAACACGGTCACCGATGGTGTCGTGTCTGCGCTCAATCGCTCCATCACCATCTCAAACGACGGTGAAGGGTTCAACTTCGACCTTCCCGAAGGTCAGCAATCCGCGATTTCGCAGGCATTGTCGCTTCCCGTCATCCAAACAGATGCGTCCATCAACCCCGGAAACTCCGGTGGGGCACTCCTCAACGCAGCAGGTCAACTGATCGGAATCAATGTCGCCATCGCGTCAAGCGGAGCATCGGCCGGTTCAATCGGCGTCGGTTTCGCTCTGCCAAGCAACCTTGTCAAGCGAATCTCGTCAGAACTCATCGACTCTGGATCTTCGCGTCACGGGCGGATGGGCGCAATGGTCAGTTCCGTGAGTGACACCGAGGGTGTCGTCGGAGCCCTCGTTCGCGAGGTCGACGCAGGGTCACCCGCCGCTCAGGCTGGGCTCAAGGCAGGCGATGTCATCACGATTTTCAACGGAATTCCGATTCGAAACGAAATCGATGTCACCGCTCAAGTGCGAAGCCTCGTCCCTGGTGAAACCGTCGACATGGTCGTCGTGCGCGGGGGAGCGTCACGCACTCTCACGGTGACCGTCGGCTCGCTCGAATAAGGGCACGTGCGTAAACTGAGCGCATGACCTCGGAAAAGGATCAGGGCGGCACGCTCGACGTAATGGACCGCGAACTTCAAGAGCTCATCGACGATGAGCTCACGGAAGATGGTGACCACGACAAGTTCTCTCACTATGTGAAGAAAGAGAAGATTGTCGAATCGGCTGTGACAGGCAAACCGGTCAGAGCGCTCTGTGGCAAGAAGTGGACCCCCAACTCGAACCCCGAGCGGTTCCCCGTCTGTCCGACGTGCAAAGAGATTTACGAACTCATGAAGGACGAGTAACGGGTGATTTCCACCACGGCGTTGCTCACCGACAAGTACGAGCTCACGATGATCGAAGCCGCTCTGAAAGCCGGACGCGCCGAGCGGCCCTGCGTTTTTGAAGTGTTTTCGCGGCGCCTCAGCGGTGGGCGTCGGTTCGGTGTGGTCGCGGGTACCGGGCGACTCATCGATGCGGTTGACGCGTTCCGTTTCGACACGGCGACACTGGAGTGGCTCTCCAGCGAACGCGTCGTCGGCACAGAGACCATTGATTACCTTGCCGACTATCGCTTCACGGGAACCATTCGCGGCTACCGCGAAGGCGAACTGTTCTTCCCCGGCTCTCCGGTTCTTCAGGTCGAGGGGACGTTTGCCGAAGCGGTAATCCTCGAAACACTCGTTCTTTCCGT
>CAXNHY010000068.1:0-5056 GCA_964202425.1 Microbacteriaceae bacterium MWH-Ta3
TGGCTTGCTGTGTGGCTTCACGACAACCCGCGATTCATGGAACTTGATCCAACAGAATGGCGCCAACCCGCGGCCTGGACACTGCTTCCCCTTGCGCTTGTCGCCTTTGGACGTGACCTTGGTACCTCAATTGTGCTGTTCCTCATCATTCTCGGAATGTTTGCCTTCGCGGGCATGCCGGCACGCCCGATGCTGTACGCCCTTGGCGCTGCGTTCGCTCTTGGGGCGATGTACATCGCCTTTTCGGATCGACGCCAACGCTTCATCACGTGGCTTTTCGGATGCCAGCCTGAGGACTACGAGGGCGTCTGCTGGCAAAACATTCACGGTTACTGGGCGCTGGGGAGCGGCGGTCTATTTGGACTAGGCGCCGGGAGTTCTCGGGCTAAATGGTCGTGGCTTCCGCACGCTGATTCCGATTACATTTTTGCAATCATTGGAGAAGAGTTCGGGCTGATTGGCGCAACGTTCGTGATAGCAATTTTTGTTGTTTTGGCTGTGACGCTTGTGCGGCTCATGCGCGCCTATCCGCAACCGCTTACGCGCAGTCTGATCGGTGGCGTGTTGATTTGGCTTGTTGGTCAAGCGTTCATCAATATCGGCGTCGTCTTGGGGATATTCCCCGTCCTCGGAGTGCCGTTGCCCTTCGTTTCCTCAGGCGGTTCAGCACTGCTCGCCAACCTTATGGCCGTGGGCGTCGTTGTGAGCTGCGTTCGCTACGAGGAGCGATACGGATGACCGTGTACCTCGTTGCTGGTGGTGGTACGGCCGGCCACGTCAATCCGATGCTTGCAACAGCCGAAGCGCTCAGCACAAAAGAACCCGCATCCGAGATCATTGTCGTCGGTACATCGGAAGGACTCGAATCTCGTTTGGTGCCAGAGCGCGGATTTGAACTCGTCACTGTTGCGAAGTTGCCCTTCCCGCGCTCACTGTCATTCTCGGCACTCGTTTTTCCTTTCCGGTTTGTGATTGCTGCGCTGTCACTCATTCGCGTGATTCGCCGCCGCGGTGTTTCGGTTGTCGTTGGATTTGGTGGCTACGCCGCCGCACCCGCCTACTTGGCCGCTCGGATTGTTGGAATACCTCTCGTCATTCACGAAGCCAACGCCATTCCGGGAATTGCCAACAAGTGGGCGTCGGGATTCGCTTCTCGAGTCGGGATCGCCTTTAGTGGAACACCACTGCCCGGTTCTCAGCTGGTCGGCATGCCCATGAGCGATGCGATCGCCCATCTGGATCGGTCTGCCAAACGTGCCGAAGCGTATCGACTTTTCGACCTTGACCCTGCGCTTCCCGTGTTGTTCGTGACAGGAGGCTCAACGGGCGCGAACCGCCTCAATTCGACGGTAAGTGATTCGATTGACGAAATTTTGGCAAGCGGGTGGCAGGTGCTTCACACGGTTGGTGAGTCCCGCGCCTTTGTTGACCCGAAACGCACGGGGTATCGCGTGATCCGATACTGCGACCGAATGGACCTGGCCTATGCGTTCGCCGATTGCGTGATCGCCCGCTCTGGCGCTGCAACGGTGAGTGAACTCACAGGACTCGGTATTCCGACAATCTTCGTCCCCTATCCCGTGGGAAACGGAGAACAGTTCCGCAATTCAGAAGGTGTCACGGCAGCTGGCGGAGCCATTCTGTGTCGCGATGAAGAGTTCACCGGTGCCTACGTCACCGGAACCGTCATTCCGTTGCTCTCGAATCGTGAGACGCTGCGGAAGATGGCCACCGCTGCGCTGGGAATGGGAATCCGCGACGGCGCGGAGCGAATGGTCGGTTTGATCGCGAGCTCACGTGACGGTCGAGTGGGAAAGGGGAAGTCGTGATTGCCCCGGACTTAGCGCAGGAACTCCCGGAGAGCCTTGGCGTTGTTCACTTCATCGGCATTGGTGGCAGCGGAATGAGTGGAATTGCCCGAATGTTCCTAGAACGCGGATTGACCGTCACGGGTTCGGACAGGAGCGAATCCGCAACCGTCGAGGCGCTGCGCGAAATCGGCGTTCCCATTCAGATTGGGCACGAACCGGAAGCCGTGACTAGAGCCGACACCGTTGTGGTGACGGGTGCCCTGTGGACTGACAACCCCGAATACCAGTGGGCCCTCCAACACGAACTTCTCGTCATCCACCGTTCGCTCGCGCTTCACTGGCTCTCGCGCAACAGTCGCGTGATTTCGATTGCCGGCGCACACGGAAAGACCACGACGACGTCGATGGTGGTAATCGGATTGCGTGAATTGGGTGTTGACCCCTCCTTCGTCAACGGCGGTGTCGTGACTCAACTCGGCGTCTCAGCCGCGACCGGGACCGATGACCTCTTTGTTCTGGAGGCCGACGAATCGGACGGTTCATTTCTCGCCTACAACACGGCGATTGGGCTCATCACCAATATCGACACTGATCACCTTGACGCCTACGGTTCGGCCGAGGCCTTTGACGACGCTTTTGTCTCGTTTGCGAACGCGTGTTCTGAGTCAGTCGTTGTGTCGTCGGACGACGAGCATCTCGGGCGTTTGCGGTCGCGTATCGTCACGCCCGTCATCACGTTTGGTGAATCCACCACCGCTGATGTCCGAGTTTCAAACATCGTGTCATCGGCGTCCGGCGTTTCGGCACACGTCAGCCACCACGGGGCTGTCGCGACTCTCACCATGAGTGTCCCTGGGGCCCACAACGCGCTCAACGCAGTTGGTGCGGCGACGGTTCTCATGCAGCTTGGGCATTCGCTCGACGCTGCAGTCACGGCGGTTTCAACTTTTGGGGGCACTGGTCGCAGATTTGAACTGCACGGGTTTCGCAGGGGCGTCGCGGTATACGACGACTACGCTCATCACCCCAGCGAGGTACGAGCAACACTCGCGATGGCGCGAAGCGTTGTCGGCGAGGGCAGGATCATCGCGATTCATCAACCGCACCTGTTCTCGCGAACCAGGGACATGGCGGAGGAGTTCGCGAACGAATACGAAACGGGTGCAGACCTCACGATCGTGCTTGATGTCTATGGAGCGCGCGAGGATCCGATTGACGGCGTAACTGGGCAGTTGGTGGTGGATCGGTTTGCTGACGACACTAAAGTTCTGTACCGCCCCGACTGGGCTCAGGCAGCTGAGGCCGCGGCTAATCACGCTCGAGAGGGCGACATCATCATCACCCTCTCGTGTGGCGATGTCTATCGAATCATTCCGTCAGTGCTGGACGAATTGGGTGTTGAGTGAAACGACCGGATGTCCACGGCACATCGCCCAGGGGGCGGGGTGCACGTGAAGCGGGGAAACTCACTCGTCGCCCTGGAGCGGGGAGTGCCTCGGCGGATCCACGTGTCAGGCTGAAACGCGCTGAGCGCGAGGAGGCACGTCGTTTCACGGAGTCGTCGAGGCGAACGGTGAGGATTCGGTCGACGGTTGTCGGAGGTTTTGCCGCAATAGTTGGACTGGTTGCAGCCGTTGTGTTGTCGCCCCTCATGGCTCTCGAGAAAATCGAGGTCACCGGGTTGGTCACTCTCGACGAGTCAATTGTTGTCGGGGCTGTCTCGGAACAAATCGGTCGGCCTTTAGCAACGCTTGATTTTGACGATGTCACGGGCAAACTCGGAACCGTCCCACAGATTGAGTCGTTCGCAACAGAACTAAGGCCACCACACACGCTCGTCATTCGCATTGTCGAGCGGGTAGCCATCGGCTCGATCCGATTGGCTAGCGGCCATGACATCGTTGACGCAGCAGGGGTAGTGATTGGATTTTCCGAGGCTGAACCAGTGGGCATTCCCTCAATTCTTGTGAGCGAGGTCGACAGCCCTAGTTTTGACGCGATTGTTAACACGCTTCGAGCGCTCCCGGCCGAACTGAGGGCAGATGTGAAATCGATTACCGCGGAAACACGCGACAGCGTGACCTTCCTTTTGCGGTCGTCAGCACACGAGATCCGTTGGGGTTCTGACGAACTACCCGCGCACAAAGCCGCCGTGGCGTCGCAAGCGCTCGTTCTTGCAGCGAGTCGAGGCGGTGCGTTTGTCATCGATGTTTCAGCTCCGGACACCCTTGTGATGACACCGAGGCGATGACCGTTTAGCGCTTTTGCGACACGCCGAGCGGTGTTGCGGGGTTCTGGGGAGTTTGGCGCCTAACTTGTGGGTGCCTCTCGAGGCGCAGAAAGTCTCAGCTTCAAGTGAAGCCTGAACGTTGGAGGATTTCCATGGCTGCCAGCAGCAACAATCACCTTGCCGTCATCAAGGTAGTCGGTGTCGGCGGCGGCGGAGTAAACGCCGTGAATCGAATGATTGACGCGGGTATTCGCGGAGTTGAGTTCATCGCAATCAACACCGACGCTCAAGCGCTGCTCATGAGCGATGCTGACGTCAAGCTCGACGTCGGCCGAGAGCTCACCCGTGGACTTGGTGCTGGGGCTGACCCCGAAGTTGGTCGCCACGCGGCTGAGGACCACGCCCAGGAAATCGAAGAGTGCCTCGCCGGCGCTGACCTCGTGTTTGTCACAGCTGGTGAAGGTGGAGGAACAGGAACGGGCGGTGCGCCTGTCGTTGCTCGAATCGCAAAATCCATTGGCGCACTCACTGTTGGTGTCGTGACAAAACCGTTCGGGTTTGAAGCACGCCGTCGTCGCGAACAGGCCGACATCGGAATTGCTCGTCTGCGGAGCGAAGTCGACACGCTCATCGTTGTCCCCAATGACCGTCTGTTGGATATCTCTGACCGCGCTATCTCCGCGACCGAAGCCTTCGCAATCGCCGACGAGGTTTTGCTCGCTGGTGTGCAAGGAATTTCCGACCTCATCACCAACCCTGGCCTCATCAACCTTGACTTCGCCGACGTCCGGTCGGTTATGCAAGACGCAGGGACTGCACTCATGGGCATCGGAAGTGCGCGCGGAGCTGAACGCGCGATCAAGGCCACTGAAATGGCGGTTTCGTCCCCCCTTCTCGACCAAACAATCGACGGTGCGCACGGAGTTCTCCTCTCGATTCAGGGAGGATCAAACCTCGGCATCCACGAGATCAACGAGGCGGCTTCGCTCATTACCGAGCACGTCCACCCCGACGC
>CAXNHY010000069.1:0-5030 GCA_964202425.1 Microbacteriaceae bacterium MWH-Ta3
ACGGCTTGATCGTTTACCAAGAGCAAGTGATGCAGATTGCTCAGCGAGTGGCCGGATACTCGCTCGCCCAAGCAGACAACCTTCGTCGAGCCATGGGAAAGAAAAAGAAAGAAGTTCTCGACAAAGAATTTGCACCGTTCTCCGCCGGAATGGCCGAGCGCGGTTTCTCTCCCAAGGCCATTTCGACCCTCTGGGATATCCTCGTGCCTTTCTCCGACTACGCGTTCAACAAGTCTCACTCCGCCGCGTACGGCGTCGTCGCGTACTTCACGGCCTATTTGAAGGCGCACTACCCGCAGGAGTTCCTCGCTGCGCTCCTCACCAGCGTTGGTGACGTTCGCGAGAAACTCGGCGGGTATCTTGTCGAGGCTCGGCGGATGGGCGTAAAGGTGCTCTCGCCCGACATAAACGAATCTGTGCTCGATTTCGCCGCAGTCGGTGACGACGTCCGCTTCGGGCTCGGGTCGATCAAAAACGTCGGTGAGGCAGTGGTCGAGCACATTGTCAGTGAACGACAAGCCCACGGTCCTTATTTGTCGTTCCAGGATTTTCTCGATCGAGTCCCACTACCCGCTCTCAACAAGCGAACGCTCGAGGCGCTCATCAAGGCAGGAGCCTTTGACCGCTTCGGTCACACGCGTCGTGCACTCATTGACGTCCACGAGAAGGTTGCTGAAGATGCAACTCGTGCCAAGAAAGACGCGACCAAGGGCGATATTGGTTTCGACTTCGGTGAGCTGTTTGACGAGCCGGTGGAACTTGTACCGGAGAGACCAGAGTGGCCGCGAAAAATCAAGCTTGAATTCGAACGCGACATGCTGGGGTTGTACGTCTCCGACCACCCGCTCAACGGTCAAGAGACCGCACTGTCGCGGGCGGCATCGGTCTATGTCTCTGACCTCCACGTCGATCAGCGCATGTCGGAGGGTGAGGATTCAGAAGCCGAGTATGAACTCATCGGTGCCGAGGAGGGCGACATCGTCACCTTTGCCGGTCTTCTTCGGAACGTCGACCATCGCGTCGCGAGAACCTCCGGCAAGCAGTTCGCACTTGCAGTCCTCGAGGACCTCTCCGGTTCAATCAGTGTCACTGTTCTCGGCAAGTCATACGAGGAGCTGCGGGGGAAGCTGGTCAACGACACGGTAGTCGCCGTAACGGGACGCGTTCGACTTCGAGAGAGTGAGGTGTCCGTGATGGCGATGGACATCCGTGAGTTAGAAACGGTCAGTGTTAGTGACGTCGCTGTGGTCAAGGTTCGTGTCCCTGCCGAGCATTCCACCTCGGGTCTCATCGCCGAGCTGGACGAAGTCCTTAGGAGGCACAGGGGTGAATCTGAAGTCGAGCTGCACGTGACGCATCCCGATTCAATCAGGGTGTTCTCGCTACCGCACACCGTCGCGGTCAGCGGGTCTCTCTACGCAGAACTCAAGCGAGTGCTCGGGCCGAACGGACTCGTCTAACTCTCGAGAGCCTCGCCGATGGAGTGGAAGGCACGCTCGACATAAGCGAGCGGTCGGCGTTCAGGATTTGTTTCCCCGCCGTCAATTTGAACAATTACTGCTGCGTTGTCTCCAACTTCAGCGACGCTAACGACGTGAGCCGTGAGCATTGCGCGAACGCCGTGGAGCCGGGGGAGCCCATTGTCATCGGCAACCCAGTGGTCTCCCTCGAACCTTTCGTTCGACGGACCAGACATTCGAGCAGAAACCCCAACTTGGTCTTCCGCGAGGAAGTGGAGGACAACCTTACTTCCGACAGAGAGTGCCCGATATGACGACGCAAGCTGCGACATGTTGAACGATGCGCGGGGAGGAATCGCCGAGAACGACGTCAGAGACGTTGCCGTGAACCCCACGGGTTTGCCGCTCGCGGTGACGCCGGTGATGACGGCAACCCCGGCTGGGTGGAGAGCAAACGCTCCGAGAAAAGCTTCGTTCGGTGTCACTGGTACCCGCTTCTCCTTCGTCCAAAACCAACGTGTCGTTCTCCTCAACGGTAGCATTGAGAACAGGTTGGTCGGACTGGAGTTCGATTGCCCGCCGTCAGATTCACGCAACACGAAGTCGATTTGTGGGGGAGAAGGATCGCTCCACGGCCGGAGGGGTAGCAGATGTTTTGTCCGTTTTGTCGTCACACCGACAGTCGTGTCATCGACTCGAGGACGTCAGAAGATGGCCTGTCAATCCGTCGCCGCAGAGAGTGCCCGTCCTGTGGAGGGCGGTTTTCGACCCTCGAAACCGCGAGCCTCTCGGTGATCAAACGCAACGGTGTTGTTGAGCCGTTTTCTCGGGACAAAATCGTGTTGGGCGTTCGCAAGGCGTGTCAGGGTCGGCCCGTGTCGGACGCTCACCTTGCCGGACTCGCACAGCGCGTGGAAGAAGCCGTCCGCGCAACCGGTTCGTCGCAGATAGACGCCAACGAGATCGGCTTGGCAATTCTTCCCGAACTTCGCAAGATCGACCTCGTCGCCTATTTGCGTTTTGCGAGTGTGTACAAGTCGTTCGAATCACTCGATGATTTTGACAAGGCGATTCTCGAACTGCGTGCGGAGAAGGTCGCAGAGGCAACAGAGTGATTTATCGGCTCGCGTTTCGCCTTGTCTTTAGTCGGATGGACGCGGAGCGCGCGCACGAACTCGTGATGGGCTGGCTCACGCTTGCGCAGTTGCTCGGGGTGACACGTATTGCACGGCTGTTTACCTCGCCTCCCCGCACTGCCGCCGTCCATACCCTCGGTTTGACGTTCGAGTCACCGTTCGGCTTAGCCGCCGGCTTTGACAAGAACGCCGTGGCGTATCAGATTCTGTGGGGGCTTGGCTTCGGCCATGTCGAGGTGGGGACTGTCACAGCTAGAGCACAGTCGGGAAACGCCAAGCCACGCTTGTTTCGCCTCATCGGCGATCGCGCGCTGATTAATCGCATGGGCTTCAATAATGACGGCGCTGCCGCTGTGAGCGAGCGACTCCGTCGTCGCCGTGGCCCGATTGTTGGGGTGAACATTGGAAAGAGTCGGGTTGTCGACGTTGATGACGCCCTGCGTGACTACCTCGAGTCAACGCGCCTGCTCGCACCGCGCGCCGATTACCTGGTTGTCAACGTGTCGTCACCCAATACCCCAGGGTTGCGCGGACTTCAAGAAATCACAAAACTCAAACCGCTCCTCGACGGGGTCAAGCGTGAAGCAGGAGAAACACCGGTGCTCGTCAAGATCGCACCTGACCTCACTGATGCTGAAGTCACGAAGGTTGCGCAACTGGTTGTCGAACGCGGGCTCGATGGCATTATCGCCACGAATACAACTCTGTCGCGTGAGGGTCTGGTCGCTGACAAGGAAGCCGTGGAGGAGATGGGTCCGGGTGGACTCTCCGGGCCGCCGCTCGCCGCGCGTGCCATCGACGTTCTCACGTTGATTCGTGCCGTTGTCCCGCCAGAGATGTGCGTCATCTCGGTTGGCGGTGTTTCAACAGCGGACGGTGTTCGAAATCGAATCGCCCACGGTGCAACTCTCGTTCAGGGGTACACAGCTTTTCTCTATGATGGCCCGCTGTGGGCTGCACGCCTCAATCGGGGAAAGTAAGCCGAACTACTGAGGGTGTTCGCCGCGACGGACTTGCGGTTTTGGTGCTCGAAGCGGACGGAACTGGAAAGCACGGATTCCCGCGTACAAACGGATTCCCTTTTCGGCTTCACCGAACTTCTCCGTCAATCGTGCAGCGAGTTTGCGGCTCATGAGGAGCGCGTCGACAATTCCGACAGCGAAGAATCCGTAGAGTCCGATGAGGACGGTCAACTGGACGGTTGCCGCGGAATCGCTCAAGCTGCCCGATCCGTCAACTTCGTTGTAGTTGGGGATTAGCGTGGCGATAATCACAGCAAACATCATGGGGATCATGAACTCACCCGCCGTGAAGCGCGCATCAACAAAATCACGAGCAAATCGTCGCTGTGGTCCCTTGTCCCGAACGGGGAGGTAGCGCTCCTCACCTGCTTCGAAGCCGGCACGGGCCTGAGCTCGCTGATCGGCAAGCTTTCGACGTTCAGCCTTCGTCTTCTTTGCTGACGTTGGCACGAGCGGACGCTTGTTCGCAGCCTCGCGCTCTTTTCTGGACGGGGTTGGCTGCCCCTTGCCCGCTGGTGTCGGTTGGTCTGTCGAATCGGTCACTCGGACGCTCCTCTGGTTGTTCTGTAGTTAGATTACCTCTATGACTGTGCAGAATTTTTCTACCGACCATCTCCGAGCAGCCGTAAGCGAGAAGATGCCAGCCGCCCTGGATGCATTGTTCGACCTCGTTCGGATACCGAGCGTCTCGTGGGACGGCTTCGATCCCTCCCATGTCGAACGCTCAGCTGAGTCGGTCAAGACACGCATGAGCGCGCTGGGGATTTTTGACGAGGTTCAGATCGTGCGCGAACCGGTTTCTTTCGAGGGTGGACTTGGTCAACCCGCCGTGCTCGCTCGCCGCGGAGCGAAAGAGGGTTTCCCCACAGTTCTGCTTTACGCGCACCACGACGTCCAACCCCCGGGAAACACCACCGACTGGTTGAGCGAGCCATTCGAGCCAGAGATTAGGGATGGACGAGTGTATGGGCGGGGTGCAGCCGACGACAAGGCCGGTGTGCTGGTTCACGCAACAGCGCTCGAAACTGTGGCGGAGGCGTTCGGAAACGACCTGAACATTGGACTCGCGTTGTTCATTGAAGGTGAAGAGGAGTTCGGGTCTCGATCATTTGCGACGATTCTCGATCGGCACCAGAGAATGTTGGAGGCAGACATCATCATCGTTGCTGACAGCGACAACCGTTCCGTCGATATTCCTTCACTCACAGTCAGTCTTCGCGGGAATGTCACTGTCGCCGTCACTGTGTCGACACTGGACCACGCGTCCCATTCCGGAATGCTCGGGGGAGCGGTTCCCGATGCGATGATGGCGGCGATGACGCTCGTCGCTCGGATGTATCGCGAGGATGGTGGGGTCGCGATTGAGGGGCTCAGCACCCACAACGCGCCGGTGCCCGACTTCTCGCGGGAAG
>CAXNHY010000070.1:0-4982 GCA_964202425.1 Microbacteriaceae bacterium MWH-Ta3
TCCGTTGAGGTAGCCGGGCGTGAGTTCATCGATGATCCCGAGAGCGAACATCATGCCGGCAGACGATCCTCCAACGTTGGCGAGTTGAATCTCGACCTCGAACGGGAATGTGTATTCGCCTCGTGTGTAGACTCCGATCACCGGGGTTGAATCGTCAGCGTCGCTTTCGACGATGCCGACAGAAACAGTCAACTCTTCACCGTCTCGGTCAATCGTCATCTCAATTTCCCCACCCAAACCGGTTTCTTTGATGCGGGCGCGAAGGTCGGAGACATTCGCTGCCGATTCACCGGCTGCGGTAATAATAATGTCCCCTGGCTCGAGAATGCCGTCGGCCGGGTACCCCTCAATCGCCTCAGAAACCACAACGTGAGAGTCGAATGGAATGTCGAGTTCGGTCAGCGCGGCGGCGATTGCTTCCTGTTGCGAGTTGTTCATCTGAATCGCAGATTGCTCGGACTCTGTTTGCTCAGTTGTTCCTGGCGCAAACAGCAGTTCCATCGGAATGACCGCGTAATCGGGCCGGAACCATGACGTTATGACCTCGAGCCAACTGGGGTGATCCTCGGGTGACCCAACGACATAAACAGTGAGGAGCGACAGTTCGCCGCTCGTCTCGTACGTCTCGACGCCCGAAACAGTGATGAGCGGGACTTCGGTGCCCTCTGAATCATCAACCGACCCAAGCGTGTTGAAGACAGGCCCTGGCATTTGGATTACGTATGGAGCGGGAAGTGCGGAAAGACCGACGACTCCGACGAGCGCAGCTGAAAGCAGAATCCACCCAAACGATGCCCTGCCCCAGCGACGACGCTGAGGTACCTCGTCGGTCATGGTTTCGTCGCTCACCTAAAACACTCTAGGTGAGGTTACGGTGGTTGTATGACCGACGATGAACCCGAGGATTTTCGGGAGATGCTGCGCCGTTTTCTCGAAAACGGCGAAGAGTTTGACGTGGCGAAGTTCGCCAAAGCGGCTGGCCTCCCCGGCGACCCTCACGCGCTCCAGTCGATGATTTCCCAGCTTCAAGCAGCTCTCGCGCGAGGCGGACCGGGAATCACCGACCAGCTCGTTCGGGACACGGCGACAAAAGTCGCGGGTGCAAAGTCAGTCTCAGTCGATTCCCCTGTCGGTGAAGCGGCGACAACAGCGCTCAACCTCGCCTCTCTGTGGCTCGATGAAGTGACGAGCATTTCACCCCTCACCGCAACACCAACGCTGATGACTCGACCCGAGTGGGCTCGGGCGACGCTCGCCGGATGGATCAGCATCGCTGAGCCGGTTGCCCGCTCAATCTCCACCGCGACGGAACGCCTGTTAACCGAACAAATGGGTGACGAGTTGGGTGTCGAAAAGCGCGGTGCACTCGATGCCCTCGGGCGGCTCAGCGGGTCACTGTTTTCGTTACAACTCGGGCAGGTTGTGGGTCAGCTCGCGACGGAAGTCACGTCCGGCTCGGATCTCGGTTTCCCGCTGCTCGACGGCTCGAGCGAACACGAATTGCGGGCTGTGCTCATCCCACAGAATGTCGCGGCGTTCGCCGACGGGCTGGATACTCCGATGGCCGATGTGCTCGTCTATCTCGCCGCCCGTGAAATTGCCCACGCCCGCTTGTTCAAGCACGCGAAATGGCTCAAACTCGGTCTCATTTCGAGCATCACCGCATACGCGAACGGGATTTCCATCAACTCGGAACGAATTCGCGAGGCGATGGAGGATCTTGACCTCAGCGACCCGCAGGCGATTCAGCGAATGATGGGGGACGGAGCGCTTATTCCCCCTAAGACCGATGAGCAAATCGCTGCGCTCGCACGAATTGAGACTCTCCTGGCGCTCATCGACGGCTGGGTTGACACCGTCACCGATCGCGCTGTGTCGAGAATCCCGTCAAAAGACGCCATCGCTGAGATGGTGAGACGAAATCGTGCTGCCGGTCGGCCAGGTGAAAAAGCACTCGCCGGACTTATCGGCATCGAAGCTCGACCTCGTCGCCTTCGCGAAGCTGCGGCGATGTGGCGCGCCATCGACGACGCCGTCGGAAGTGACGTTCGTGATTCGCTCTGGGCGCACCCCGACGTCCTCCCAACGAGTGACGACATTGACGACCCGAGTGCTCTCATTACTCGACTCACCGGCCCGGCGCCAGCGCCGGACGCGCTCGACGACGAACTCCGTCGCATGCTCGACGACGGCGCTGTGGACGGCGAATAGCCTCACGGGACAGGATGTGGCACTCTCGCAGAGTGTTCGTCCAGATCAACCCGGCTCTTCCGCTCGTGTGGCGAACGCATTCGTCGGCGCAAGCGGGAATTGACCCCGTCATTGTTCGGTTTGATGACGTTGACGACGCCACCGCTCGTGCACTCGGCGAGCTCGTCAAAGGAACATCAACGACGCGATTGGCGGCTCTTCTCGGTGCGAGGCGGAGCGCAGAGCTGCAGGCACACTGCGGTCCAGCCCTTCGGGAGACGACGTCACCGGCGCTACCGCGAATTGCCGTCATTGGAAAACACCAACAATCGGAGCACATTGCCACGGTCCTCGCTGGTGCGAGCGCAGGCGTTCTGCGCGGGGCGTCAACAAGTGCGGTTAACGTCACTGAATTCGACGTCGCTGTGCTGGTCAGCAGTTTCGTCGTCTCCCCCATCGACAGTCAGCCGTGGCTCGCACACGACATTCCGCACATTCCGATTGTGTTCACCGAATCGGGCGCAACAATCGGACCGCTCGTGCGCCCAGGAACGACAGCGTGTCTCGGGTGCGTTGAACTGAGCCGCGTCGATCTCGATGAGGCGTGGAGTGCCATCGCACCGCAAGTGTGGGGTCGCACCGCAACGTCAACCATCACACTCGCCACCCACGCAGCAGCAACAACCCTCTCGCTACTGACAGCACGCGCGGGCAAAACTGTGCACCTCAACGGGTCAACATTTGCACGACGAACTACGTTGAGCTCGCTCCATCCGCGATGCGGGTGTCAGTCGCTGCCAGGGCCGACGGAATGAACCGAGAACGAGTGCGCGTTCCTTGTGAACTCGTACCCTTCTCCGCCCACGACAGGTGAACACGGCGCTGCGCTCGGGTAACAGCCACATAAAACAGGCGCCGCTCCTCGGCAATCGCCGCATCGTCCGTTGCAAAAGACAACGGGAACAAGCCTTCGCTGAGACCGACAATGAAAACGGACTCCCACTCAAGGCCCTTCGCCGCGTGCACCGTCGACAGAGTGACCGCATTGACGGCTGGTTCAACATCGAGTTCAGATCGACGCCGCAGTTCCTCCGAAATGTCCGTAACTGTCGCCGAGGCAGGCATAGCCATAGCAATGTCAGAGATTGCGGCGAGGAGATTCCACGAGTGTCGTTCGGTGGCGTTCGACGGTGGCTTTGACGACCATCCAAAGTGTTCGCGCAAGATCATGCCAATCGCATCGCGAGCCGTCTGCGCCGGATCACTCGCTGCTGTGCCGCGGAGGATGAGCATCGTTTCGCGGACGGTTTGTTCTTCAAAGAACCTCGACCCGCGCACGCGGAACGGCACTCCGGCATCCGAGAGCGCGGTCTCGATGACGAGCGACTGCGAGTTAATTCGGTAAAGGATTGAGATGTTTTCTGGCCGGACGCCCGACTCAACCTGAGCCCGGATGCGCTGTGCAACGAGCCGAGCCTCGTCGGCGTCGGTCGCCGCGTGCGCGATGGCTGGTGCGGGGCCACTCTCCTCGAGCGACACGAGTTCCAGCGGCGAATCGGGGACGATGCTGTTAGCGAGCTGAACAACCTCCGGCGTCGACCGGTAATTGCGATCGAGAGTGACCGTCGTCGCGTTGGGGAATTCCGAATCAAATCGAAGCAGGTGGTCGGCCGAAGCACCCGCGAAGGTATAAATCGTCTGGTTCGGGTCGCCCACAACACAGAGGTCAGAACGTGAACCACGCCACGCATCGAGGAGCGCGCGTTGAACGGGTGACACGTCCTGATATTCATCAACGACAAAGAAGCGGAATTGTTCGTGAACCCGTTCGCGAACCCACGCCTCAGATTCCAAGAGCCCGAGAGTTGACACGAGAACGTCTTCGAAATCGAGTTCGCGTCGTTCGTCCTTGAGCTTTTCGTAACGCGCAATGAGCGCCATCGCCTTGTCAACGTTGAGCGACGACGGCAGTGGTCGCGTTTGGAGAGCCGATTCGTAAGCCTCTGGCGTGATGAGCCTCACCTTGCGCCACTCGATTTCTGCTGCCATCGCCCTCAACACATCGGTGCCGGTGGGGAGTTTCAACTGTTCAGCGGCCTGAGTAAGCAGTGTTGCTTTGCCTGTTCTCACGCGAGGGAAGTTTCCGCCAATGACGTCAGGCCAGAAAAACATGAGCTGTTTCATCGCAGCGGAGTGAAATGTCCGGCAGGCAACGTCGTCAACTCCGAGTACACCGAGCCGGGCGCGCATCTCACCAGCTGCCTTCGTCGTGAACGACAGGGCAAGCACTTTCTCGGGCGCGTAAACACCCGTCTCAACGCCATACGCAATTCGGTGTGTCAGAGCTCGCGTCTTGCCTGAACCAGCGCCAGCGAGGACCCTGACAGGGCCAAGAAGTGAGAGGGCGACTTTTCGCTGGTTCGGGTCGAGGGCCTCAATGAGAGCGCTCATTGATCTCCTCTCGCGTGGCAACCTCAGTGCGCACACCCTTCGCTTTACGCTACCAACATGGCGATGTCTCCCATCATGCTAACGGCGTGGGCCGTAGGCAAAGTGCCGTCGCTCCAAATCGACGGGTATCGGGATTCGTCCATCGACGGACTCGACCGTGTGACGTGTCGGACTGCCGACGGTTCGGTCATCACCATTTCGTCTCCGACGACCGCCGCGGCGGCGCTCATCCAAGATCACGAGCACGCAGCCGGGAAGCTTCTCAGCGCCGGCGTGCGCGAACGATTGGGGTTTAGCGTCCCGCACACACTTGCGGCTGGGCTGATGGAGACTCGTCGAAT
>CAXNHY010000071.1:0-4713 GCA_964202425.1 Microbacteriaceae bacterium MWH-Ta3
TCCCCAGATGGTAACGAACAGATTGCGATTGCGTGAATCTGCTGTGGGCTGATTTTTGGGGGCCCTGTGTATAGTCAGGTTTCGCACAAGGAATTTTGCGGTTCGCGGTTTCACTAAACACACCGTGTACCCTCATCACTGAAACCCAATCAAGGAGCACTGTGTCGTCACGACAGACTCTCGTCATCGTCGAATCACCGGCGAAGGCAAAAACGATCGCGAAGTACTTGGGCGACAGTTATCAGGTACTTGCGTCGGTTGGTCATGTTCGCGACCTCGTTGCACCTAAAGAAGTTCCAGCCGAACTCAAGGAAACGCACGGAAAATTCGGCGTCGACATTGATCACGGATTTCAACCTTTATATATAGAGTCGCCGCGAGCGAAAGCAACCATCGCCGAACTCAAGAAAGCGCTCAAAAATGCCGACGAGCTGTTGCTCGCAACGGATGAAGACCGCGAAGGCGAATCGATTGCGTGGCACCTCATGGAGGTCTTGAAGCCGAAGGTTCCCGTTAAGCGAATGGTCTTCCACGAGATTACGAAAGATGCCATCGCAGAGGCGGTCTCGAACCCTCGCGAAATCGACATTCCCATGGTTGACGCACAGGAGACGCGCAGAATTCTTGACCGCCTCTTTGGGTACCAGTTGTCTCCCGTGCTGTGGTCGAAGGTTGGCCGCGGCTTGTCCGCTGGCCGCGTTCAGTCACCGGCACTTCGGCTCATCGTCGACCGCGAACGCGAACGCCGCGCATTCGTCGCAGCGTCGTACTGGGATGTCGCCGCCACCGTCAGCACAAAGTCCGGCGACAACTTTTCTGCTCGCGTCACAAAACTGGGCGACAACAAACTCGCACAGGGTCGCGATTTTGACGACAACGGAAAGCTGACAAGTGGCGCAACAGTTCTCGACGAAGCAACAGCCACTGCGCTTGCCACGGCTCTCGAATTCGCAACGCCGGTCGTGGCGGCAATCGAGCCAAAGCCTTACACGCGTCGACCCGCGGCTCCCTTTACGACGTCGACTCTGCAGCAGGAAGCCGGCCGTAAACTTCGGCTCGGCTCCCGTGACACCATGCGGGTCGCGCAGAGCCTTTACCAAAACGGGCACATCACCTATATGCGTACCGACTCCATTTCGCTGTCGGCTCAAGCCGTCACGGCGGCAAGGGCTCAGGCCGCAGCACTCTACGGCGACCAATCGATCCCGGCCACACCCCGCACGTATCAGTCGAAGGTAAAGAACGCGCAAGAAGCGCACGAAGCGATCCGCCCAGCCGGCGATGTGTTCAAGACGCCCGACCAAATGCGGACCGTGCTCAACGCAGACGAACTCCGTCTATACGACCTCATCTGGAAGCGCACTGTCGCGTCTCAGATGGTTGATGCAACGGGCGAAACCGTTTCGGTCACGATGACCGCCGGAGTCGGAGAACTGGGGACCGCCACGCTGTCTGCAGCCGGAACGACAATCACGAACCGCGGGTTTCTCGCAGCGTACGAAGAGGGTCAAGACCAATCGCGCAACGATGACGACGACGCTGAGTCGAAGATTCCGGCTCTGACGGTTGGGGATCAACTCACCGTCCCTGAGGTTGAAGCGAAAGGCCACTTCACGTCGCCGCCGCCGCGATACACAGAAGCCAGCCTCGTCAAGGCGCTCGAAGAGCGTGGAATCGGACGCCCCTCGACGTATGCGTCCATCATCGGGGTTCTTTTCGAACGCGGTTACGTGACCAAGCGCGGAACGGCGCTCGTCCCCGGCTGGGTCGCGTTCGCCGTCATCACCCTGCTCGAGAAGTTCTACACCGACTTCGTCGAATACGACTTCACGGCCGAACTCGAAAACGATCTCGACCGCATTTCCAACGGCGAACTCGCGCGCCAGGACTACCTCACCGAGTGGTACTTCGGAAAGGGTGAACACGCCGGACTCGTCAACACGTGTGTCGACTGGAAGGTCGACATCGATGCGCGCGAAACGAATTCGTTCCCGCTTGACGAGGGGATTGTCGTCAGGAGCGGGAAGTTCGGGCCGTACCTCGAGTGCACCAACGCCGAAGGCGAGAAGCGGAACGTCTCCATTCCCGACGGACTCGCCCCAGACGAACTCACGTTGGAGAAAGCACGTGAGCTTCGCGATGCACCTGAACCTGGCTCGACAGCGATCGGGGTGAGCTCTGACGGTGCCTCGATGATCACCGCTCGCGTTGGGCGTTACGGCGCATACATCGTTGAACAGCCAATCGACGCTGACATAGTGACCGGCGACGAACCGGTGTACACGCTGCCGGAGTGGCAACCGAAGGTCATTAAGGGCAAGGATCCGAAGCCGCGAACAGCCTCGCTCTTCTCGACGATGGACCCAACAACAATCGACCTTGAAACCTGCATCAAACTCTTCTCGCTTCCTCGACTTGTCGGCAACGACGTCGAGGTTGGAAAGCCGATCACCGCACAGAACGGCCCTTACGGCCCGTACATCAAGCGCGGAACCGAATCGAGATCGCTCGACTCTGAGGAGCAAATCTTCGACATCACGCTCGAGGAAGCGCTGGAAAAGTTCTCGCAACCCAAGTACGGTTCGCGCTCGGCGTCGAGCATCAAAGAGCTCGAACCGGATCCAGTTTCGGGCAAGCCCATCAAAATCAAGAGCGGTAAATTCGGTCCGTACGTGACGGACGGTGAGACGAACGCGACAATCCCGCAGGGCGAAGTGCCGGAGGAAGTCTCCTTCGACCGAGCCGTCGAACTTCTCGCAGATCGACGGGCGAAGGGTCCGGTCAAAAAGAAGCCCACCGCTCGTCGCGTGAAGGCGAAGTAATGTCGGGGTTGTTCATCACGCTCGAAGGCGGAGACGGTTCGGGAAAGAGCACCCAAATCGCCTTCATCCGCGAATGGTGCGAAGAACGCGGGCGCGAAGTCGTTCAGACGTTCGAACCAGGCGGCACCGATTTCGGAAAGGAGATTCGCGAAATTGTTTTGCACAGCCGCGGACACATCACCCCCCGTTCGGAAGCTCTCCTCTACGCAGCCGACCGCGCTCACAACATTGCGACTGTCGTGCGACCTGCTCTGGAGCGTGGTGCAGTTGTCCTCCAAGACCGTTACCTTGACTCCTCCGTCGCGTATCAGGGCGCCGGCCGAGTTCTTGACGCAACCGAAATTCGTGATTTGTCGCTGTGGGCACCGGAGGGTCTCAAGCCGCACGTGACGATCCTGCTGGATCTTGACCCAGCAGTGAGCCGTGATCGATTGGCCGCTGAGAACAAACGCTTCGATCGACTCGAGTCGGAGGCGCTGGATTTCCACAGTCGTGTCCGCGAGTCCTATCTGGACATTGCTCGCGAAGAACCAGAACGTTTCCTCATCGTCGATGCAACACTTCCGAGGGAAGAGATTCGCGATCGAATCTTTGACCGTCTCGGCACGCTCGTATGACAACACTGTGGGATGAACTGGTTGGCCACGACACGGTCATTGCGCAGATGCGTCAGGCGGCGGAGCGCCAAGAAACCGTCGCTCAAGCATGGCTGATCACGGGGCCGGCTGGCAGTGGGCGTTCACTCATTGCTCGGGCTTTTGCAGCAGAACTCCTCGGGGCGAGTGGTGACTCCGACGCCGTTGACCGCCAAGTGGTTAGCCAGACCCACCCCGACCTCACGGTTCTCACCACCGAGCGTGTGCTCATCGCCATCGACGAAGTCCGCGATGTCGTTGAGGCTTCTTATCGGTCACCTGTCAACGCCCCCTGGAGGGTCGTCATCATCGAAGACGCTGACCGAATGGCGGAGCGAACGTCAAACGTCCTCCTCAAGGCGCTCGAGGAACCGCCACCGCGCACGGTGTGGTTGTTGTGCGCGCCGAGCGAAGCCGACGTGATTCCCACGATTCGGTCCCGCGTTCGGGCAGTTCGGCTGGGTGTACCTGCGGTGCCCGACATCGCGCGGATGCTCGTCGAGCGGGACGGCGTCGACCCAGCGGTGGCCGAGCAATCAGCCAGGCACGCGCAATCTCACATCGGAATGGCTCGACGATTGGCGACATCACCTGACGCACGGGAGCGCCGCGACCGAAGTTTGCGTCGGGTGTTAGCTGTCGGCTCGGTCTCCGGTGCCGTCAACGCCGCGGCCGACATCGTGGCGCTTGCGACAGAAGACGCAAAGGCATACACGGAAGCGCGCGATACAGCTGAACGCACAGAGTTCCTCCAGCGACTAGGAATTGCCAGCGGGGAAGCGGTTCCGCCGGGCCTGCGTGCTCAGGTGCGCGCTCTCGAAGAAAACCACAAGCGCAGAGCGACCCGATCGCTCCGCGACGGAGTTGACCGAGTCCTCACCGACCTCGAGTCCATGTTTCGCGACATCGTCGTGATTGAACTGGGCGGTCAGGTTCCGCTCACCAACGAGGAATTGCGAAGTGAAATGGTCGACTGGCTTTCGCGACACGATTCGGAGCACGCGATTCGTGTCGTCGATGCGATAGCGACGGCACGGCACCGAATCGACCGAAATGTCACCCCTTTGCTGTCGCTCGAGGCGCTGTTCATCGTCGTGTCCGGAATCGTCGAAAACTAGCCAGCGTCGAGCCGCGGCGGCCGTGCTAATCTGGTGCGGTTGCCGTTTGGCACGCCGCCTTAGCTCAGTCGGTAGAGCGTCTCACTCGTAATGAGAAGGTCGCGGGTTCGATTCCCGCAGGCGGCTCAGTTCAGTTTT
>CAXNHY010000072.1:0-4689 GCA_964202425.1 Microbacteriaceae bacterium MWH-Ta3
CCACTCGACAAATTCATCAATCGTGGAGTGGTGAAGGACGTGCTGGTAGCGATCGGTCACCATCGCTCCTCGCTTATTCCAGCGTCGTCGACCAACGATGTGTACCGTGCGAGCCGCGAACGCGTTGGCAGTGCGCACGATTGAACCGATGTTGAGGTCGTGCTGCCAGTTTTCGATAGCCACGTGAAACGGGTGACGCTTGAGGTCAAGATCAGCAACAATCGACTCGACCGACCAGTATCGGTATTCGTCCGTGACATTGCGGGTGTCGCCGTTCTCCAGCAACTCGGGGTCGTACATTTCACCAACCGGCCACTCACCGACCCACGGACCAACGCCGTGAGTGCTGAGCTCGTCGCTCGCTGCTGGAGGTGTTGGGTCGGTCACTCTGTTAACTTAGGGGAATGGCTTCCCTCGAACTTCATCACGATGACAATCTCGCCGTGATGTCGGCCCTCCCCACTGAGTCATTCCAGCTCATCTATATGGATCCCCCCTTCAACACCGGCCGACGCCAAGAGCGCCAACAACTCACGACGGTTCAGTCGGATTCGGGCTCGCGCATGGGTTTTCAAGGGAAGTCGTACGACACCGTCAAGGGCACCCTGTACGGCTACGACGACGACTTCGCGGACTACTGGGAGTTCCTGGAGCCGCGACTCGTTGAGGCCCACAGACTGCTCAAGGATTCCGGCACGCTTTACCTGCACCTCGACTACCGGGAGGCGCACTACGCCAAGGTTGCGCTCGACTCACTGTTTGGCCGTGATTCGTTTCTCAACGAAATCATCTGGGCGTACGACTACGGCGCGAAATCCACCAAGCGATGGCCGACCAAGCACGACACGATTCTTGTGTATGTGAAGAACCCGGCGACCTACTATTTCGACTCGACCGCCGTTGACCGCGAACCGTACATGGCGCCGGGGCTCGTCACACCGGAGAAGGTTGCGCGCGGAAAGCTCCCCACCGACGTCTGGTGGCACACCATCGTGTCACCAACGGGCAAAGAAAAGACGGGGTACGCAACGCAAAAACCCGTCGGAATTCTTCGACGAATCATTCAGGCATCGAGCGCCGAAGGTGATCGATTACTCGATCCGTTCGCGGGTAGTGGAACCACAGGTGCTGCTGCCGTTGAGCTGGGTCGCTCGTGCGTACTCATTGACAGTTCAGCGGATTCAATCGCCCTCATCGAGCAGCGTCTCGGTGTTATCTCCGCGCCTCCGCCTACTCCGTAATGGGTTCTGCCTTCACGCTTCCCGTGATGTCCGACCCGTCGGCAAGGCTGACGAAGCAGAAGAACGACGTGTTCCCGGCATCCCAATCGTCTTCGTTTGCGGCGTGCGCGAACGACACCTCCATGTTGGGGTACGCGCTCGCGACCGCAAGGTCAAGAACTCCCTGTTTTTGGCACTCGGCAGAGACGAGCGGGCTAATCACATCGTCACCCGGATAGGTTGAGCCCTCGAGTTCGCTGAGATCTCCAACAGCGACGAGTTGAGCTGCGTGTGGTTCGTCGCAAGACACCACGGTGAATTCTTCGGCCCACGCGCCTGAGTATGGGTCGATGCACTCCCCGCCGAACAGTTCAGACCACGCGTAATCACCTGGCTGTTGCATTTCGGTGACGGGAGCTGCCGTGGTTTCGACGGGAGTTGGAACGGGCGCCGGGACACTCAACACTCGGCCAACGACGAAGCCGGACACTGCAAGGAGGATGCCCCCGACGCTGAAACCAACAATGAGCAACGCCTTGGGGTTGACCGTGAATCGCTTCTTCGCGGGTGCGGCGTCCGCACCCTGCGCCTCGGCCGGAACGGTCGCGACGACAACGGTGGGTTCTTGAGGGGCAATGATCCGAGTAGTCCCCTCGGAAAACTTGTCGTCACTGAACAGCGCGTCAAGGCCATTGATGCCGGCGGTCGGGGTCGGGTCGACGGTTTCCGTTTCAGAGGGTGGTGTTTCAAGAACATCCATCGACTCGGTCGGCAACGCCTCAACATGATTGACCTGTTGGTCAAGTGACGTAAACACCGCGAGGGGATCGGGGGCTGGCTCGTTGGGGTCAACCGAATCTCCAGTGGGTAAGTCGTTCACGTCACCAAAATCAACGACCGGAGTGAACGCGCCGGCCGGCACACTAGCTTCCGTTTCAAAATCGAGATCGAGCTCGTTTCGCTGAATGGGCTCTTCCGTCGGCGGTGTCTCGTCTGTCGCAGGACCGCCTAGAGGGTTGATCGCAGGACGATTCGCCTCCGGGGCGGTTCCGTTATCTCCGCGCCGTGCGCGATCGAAAGCATCGGACAGCCAGTCCGAGTCGTCGCGAGAATCGTCGTCGCGAGGTTCGTCGTTGTTCATTCGAGTCCCAGTTCTTCCAGTCCCAGCGCGGCCAAGTACTGATATCCGGCTGCTTCAATTACCTCACGCGCACCCGTATTGCGATCAACGACCACCGCAACCGCCACAACGATTGCGCCGACCTTTTCCAGTGCTTTCGCCGCAGCAAGTGGAGAGCCACCCGTCGTCGACGTATCTTCGAGAACAACGACTCGTTTGCCCTCGAGGTCGGGGCCTTCGACCTGTTTACCGCGGCCGTGGTCTTTCGGCTCTTTGCGAACAACAAACGCATCGTAGGTTTTCCCCGCGACGACTCCGCGGTGCAAAACGGCTGACGCGATCGGGTCGGCGCCCATCGTCAGTCCACCAACTGCCGAAATGTCGGGGATTTCAGCAATGAGATCAACCATGACGTCCCCGATCAACGGCGCGACACGGTGATCGAGGCTGACCTTGCGAAGGTCGATGTAATACGTCGCCTTTGCTCCGCTCGTGAGCGTGAAATCACCGAAAAACACCGCGTTGTCACGGATGAGTTGGGCGAGTCGCGTGCGGGCGTCGGTCACTCCGTCATCCTATCCGACCGCCTAAACTCGCAATCGTGCGCATTGCAACCTGGAACATCAACTCGATTCGGACCCGAATCGATCGGGTTGCCGAGTGGTTGACCGCCTCCGACGTTGATGTTCTTGCGCTTCAAGAGACAAAGTGTCGCGACGACCAGTTTCCGGAATCAGCGCTCACTGAGCTCGGATACGAGGTAGCACACCACGGGCTCAACCAGTGGAACGGTGTTGCGCTCGTGTCGCGGCTTGGCTTCTCCGACATCACCGTGGGTTTCGATGGCATGCCCGGTTTTCAGAAAGACCACGACGGAGTTGGGGAGCCCCCGCTCGAAGCACGGGCAATCGGAGCGACCGTCGCGGGCGTTCGACTGTGGAGTTTGTACGTTCCGAATGGGCGTTCGCTCGACGACTCTCACCTTGACTACAAATTGCGCTGGCTGAAAGCGCTTCGTGCTGCGACGGCAGCTGAAATGACTACGCACCAAAAACTTGCACTCATGGGTGATTTCAACATCGCACCGTTTGACCAGGACTGCGGTGACCCGCGGATGGTTCCTGGCCAATCGACGCACATCTCACCGATAGAGCGCGAGTCGTTTGCAGAGTTCGAGTCAATGGGATTGTTCGATTGTGTTCGACCGACCGTACCGAACGGATTCACCTACTGGGACTACAAGAACCTTGCTTTCCCTCGCGACGAAGGATTGCGAATTGATTTCATTCTCGGTTCTGCAGATTTCCGCGACGGAATCGCGGATGCCTTCATCGACCGCGATCAGCGCAAAGGTGAACAGCCGAGCGACCACGTGCCCGTCGTTGTGGAACTCGCCGACTCCGGCGCCGATGATGACGACCGACCGATGTTCTGGTGACTAGTTCGGTGTCAACAGCGCTGCGGCAATGAGCATCATCGGAAAGGCCAGCAGAGTTGTGAGCGCAATTGTGTCCCTGGCTGTTCGGTCGGATAGTCCGTATCTCATCGCGTAGTTTTGCGCGTTGAACCCTGTCGGAAGCAGAAGCAACAAGACAACAACCCACACCGTTTCTGCGCTCAACTGGAAAACGAAGGTGGCCAGCCACCATCCCGCGACGGGCATGATAAACAGTTTGACGAGTGATGCCCACACAACGGGGCCACGATTTCCGGTGGCGAGCACCCCGTCACCGTGGAACGTCATTCCGAGCAACAACAGTGCTAGCGGCACGGCAGCAGCGCCGACCAATCGGAGGGGCTCGCCGATGACAAACGGAACTGTCACCCCCGAGATACCGACAATCGCACCGGCGACACTTGCGACGATGATCGGATTACGGAGTGGCTGGAGAAGCACCGTCGAGAGGGTAACTTTTCCGCTTTGTGCGAAATCAAAGATTGCCAAAACAATCGGACTGACAACGAGCAGCTGAAAGAGCATCACTGGCGTTGATAGCGCGGCATCCCCTAGAACATATGTGGCGAGCGGGATGCCGACGAAGTTGGCGTTCATGTAACTTGCGCTGACAGCCGTGGATACTGCCGTGGCGAACCGCTCGCGAAAAAACAGTCTCGCGCCAAGTGCTGCCACAACGAGTCCAAGAATTGAGACGACCGCAATCACGGGAAAGTAGGTCGACAGCAACGTTCCGACATCCGTCGTTGACAGCGCCGTGAAGAAGAGCGCCGGCGTCGCAATGAAGAACGTCAGGCGGTGCGTGAGTGAAACAGCTGACTCATCGAGAAACCCGGTTCGACGGAGAAAGAAACCGGCAACGGCAATAATCCCAATGACGGCATACCCGTTCG
>CAXNHY010000073.1:0-4621 GCA_964202425.1 Microbacteriaceae bacterium MWH-Ta3
TAGTGGCTTGCCGCTCCAGTGGGCAGCGGGCGTTTCGGAATTGTCGTGTTCTGCATACCGACAACGCTCGTGATGTCACCGATGAGGAACTGGGCGAGCGAGACCGAGTGGCTGAGGATGTCGCTCGTGACGCCGTATCCGGCCTGGTCGAGAATGAATCGCCACGTGAGCAGACCGAGCTCATCGCTACCGTACATCGAAAGGAAACGGCCGCGGTAGTGAGTGATTTCGCCGAGAGCACCCGAGTCAATGAGGTGCTTTGCGTGCAAAACGAGCGGCGCCCACAGGTAGTTGTAACCGACACCAGTGCGAACACCGGCTTTTGCGGCCAACTCGAACGCCTCAACAGTCTGTTCTGGCTTGCCACCGATCGGTTTTTCGCTGAAGACAGCTTTACCGGCCGCGCACGCCGCTTCGATCATAGGGACGTGGAGCATGTTGGGTGCAGTCACCCAGACAACATCGACGTCGTCCGAGTTGATCGCCTCATGCCAGTCGGCAACGGCCCGCTCGAACCCGAAGTCTCGAACAGCGCGTTCACGGCGTTCCTCCTCTGTGTCAGCGCAGACGACGAGCACTGGGTCAAAGGATCGATTGGGAAACAACGACGGGATGCGAAGCATGGATCGGCTGTGAGCCTGTCCCATCCAGCCAAGGCCGAGGACGGCGACACCAATTCGACGGTTCATTTCTAGCTCTTCTCTGTGCGGCCGGTAGCTGACGTCAACGGCAACCGGGGGTCTTGTACTTGAGTGTTCCACGAATCGCGGATCCAGTGATGCTCGGGATCATCGCAAAAAGCCATTGTCCTGTCTTCCGCTGGTCCGGCAAGAACATTGAGGAAGTACATCGGGTACTCGGGCGGGGCGACGGTCGGCCCGTGGTAGCCCTGCGGGACGACATACACGTCACCGTCGTGGAGGGTGAGGTTTTCGTCAACCGAGCCGTCGACGGTGTACACGTGGAACAGTCCTTGACCGGAAGGGTGGCCGTGTGGGCTGTCGGTTTTGCCAATTCTGAAGTAGTAAATCTCTTCGTTGTCGGTTGGGCAATCTCCGATGCCATCATGGCGGTGCGGTGGCCAGGATGACCAGTTTCCGCCAGGAGTAATGACTTCGCACACGTTGATCTTGTGTGCACCCGTGAACGAACCTGGTGTTGCAATGTTCGTTACTTGGCGGGTGGCCTGTCCAGACCCTCGCACCTCGACCTGCACGTCGGCGGCACGAATGTGCGCGACGGGGAAAACCTCAGTGGCACGTGCCGTGCACACCGCGATTTCACCCGACTCACCCGACATCGTCACCGTCGACCCCACCGGTGCGTAGATCCAGTCAGAAACGGCGCTAAACACCCCGTCACGGCCTTCGAGGGTGAACTCTTCGAAGTTGACCGTGACGCGCACGTTCCGCGCTGAGAGGGGCACGATGACGCCCTCTTCACCATCGAGCGTCAGGGTGACGGGTGTTCCCGCCGACAGCGTGAACACGCGAAGCCCGCTGTACGCCCAACCAGCAACCTCGGGGGTTACGGTGACATCGGCGACACCGTCTGCCAGTGTCCCCGCAGGGTGAAACCAGGTCATGACGAGCCTTTCGGGTTGGGGGAGCTGTCTGGCCGCACAACGCGCGATGCACGGGCAGTCGCGGCTTCAGAATCGTTGTCGTTCGGGTAGAGCAGTGCTCGTCCGGCAACGAGTCCGCGAACATTGGGTTGCGTCATGGACGCCTCCCACAAATCAAAAGTCTCGTCGGGATTTGGACCTGGTTCACCGCCGAGCAACAGGATGGGGAGCGTTGTTGCACCGGCCACTTCATCCATCCGCTCGCTCGCCGGAACCTTGAGCCAGGTGTACGCCGACGAGGAGCCAAGTCCTGAGGCAATAGCAACGACTTTGACGAGAGCGTCGTGAGAGGAATCAAATCGAGGCTGACCATCGGCACCCGTGACATACGGCAACGGCTCGATGAGTGACATGAGCCGGCGGTCAGCAAGCTCGGTCGATAGCCGCGCAACTGTTTCAATTGTGCGAGCGACGCCGGGGTCAGTGTGGTCGATGCGGATGAGCGTCTTTCCACCGTCAAGCCCCATCGACTCAACGTGCTCAGCGTCGTACGCGGTCAAGCGATCATCGAGTTCCCAGCGCGCGCCGATGATGCCACCTCGGTTCATCGTGCCGATCGCGATTTTGCCGTCAAGGGCACCAAGCCACGCCAACTCCTCGAGGACATCGGCGCTCGCCAACACACCGTCGACCCCGGGCAGGGCGAGGCAGCGCACCAGGCGCTCGAGGAGGGTGTAGCGGTCAGCCATAGCGAGCGGGTCGCTGCCGAGGGAGATCTTGCCGCGCGACGTGTGATCGGCGGCGAGGATCAGCAACTGACCGTCATCGCCTGCGAGCGTGCGACGACGCCGCGCTACGAGCGCGTTACCGAGTGATTCCGGATTGAACACACGGGCGTCAAGAAGTTCGCCGTAGAGATTTCGGTCGAGTGTCATGCTGCTGCCGCCAGAAGTTCGTTGAGTTCCGTGACGGTAGGCATCGCGTCTGCACAGGTGAGTTTCGTTGAAACGAGGGCGCCCGCCGCGTTGGCGAACTTGCCAATCTCTTCGAGACCCCACTTGTTGAGAAGGCCGTGGCACAGCGCACCACCGAAGGCGTCACCAGCACCGAGTCCGCACACGAGAGTTATCGGGATTGCAGGAATTCGCACCCTCTCCGACGCTGTAGCCAGAAGTACACCGTCGGCGCCGAGTTTGATGATGGCCAATCGCACACCGGCTTCGAGAAGGCGATCCGCTGCGGAATCGGGGTCCGACGTTCCCACGGCGACTTCGCACTCCTCGCGATTGCCCACAACAATCGTTGCCAGCGAGATTGCGCGGGTTGCCATCGCCCGAGCAGCATCAACGGTTTCCCACAGGGCTGGTCGGTAATCGAGGTCGAGGATTGTGTGTTGCTCGCGGGTGCGCATACTCATCCAGTGAAGACACGATTCGGCTGTCGAACCCTGCGAAAGTGACCCTTGACTGATCCAGAGAATGTTGGCATCTGACACGACGTCAGCTGGCACGTCGTCGAGCGTGAGGGTTGTGTCCGGTGCTGCAGGTCCACGGTAGAAGATGACCGTCGGAGTCTCTGGCGGTGTGAGCGCAGCGAGCGCGAGCGGAGTTTGAGCGCCGTGTTGCAGCCCGACGTAATCCGTCAACACTCCCCAGCCAGCAAGTCGCGTGCGCACGTACTCACCGAATTTGTCGTCTCCAACTTTGGTGGCCAGCCCGACTCGGCGACCAAGTTGAGCAGCCGCGACAGCAACGTTGGTGGGGCTACCGCCGACCGATTTCTGGAAACTCTGTTGCCCCTCGAATCCAACGTTTGGCTCAACAGCGTACAGATCGACGCTGATGCGGCCAACGCTGAGGACGTCCAAGGGGAGCACGGCTGTTATCCGAGGGTCGGTGCGACGACGTCAGTCAGGTACTTGAGCGATTCGGAAACCTGTTCAACGGGGCCTTCGCCTTCGTCGGGGAAACCTCCCGTAATCGCGGTGTCCTGTTCGATGACGTACCACCCGCGGTAACCGGCGGCCTCAAGGGTTTGGACAACACCGAGGATGTCAACATCGCCCTGTCCGAGTGGCGTGAACACCCCGGCTTGGGTTGCTGCCATGAGGGAGACTTCGCGGCGAAGAACAGGCGCAACCATGTCGAGGCGGATGTCTTTCAAATGTACGTGACCAACTCGTTCGATTGCCGTCTTGGCGAATTCGACGGGGTCTTGACCACCGAAAGCCATGTGGCCCGTGTCAAGACAGAAGGTCACGTCACACGAGTCAAGGACGCGAGAGATGTCGTCCTTCGTTTCAACGACCGTCTGAACGTGCGGGTGCAACACCTGATCGAGGCCGTGCTCTCCGCAAATGTCGTCGATGACGCCGAGCATTTCGGTCATGTGCTTCTGCTCGTCACGAGTGAGCGGACGCGGGTTGCTCCAGTCCCAGTCCATGATTGGGCAGGAAACAAACTTTGTTGCACCGGCTTGCTGGAAGAGCTTCGCGGTTGCCGTTGCGCTCTCGATCGTCGCCTGTCGAGCAGATGGGTCGTGCACGACGACGGGAGTGAATCCGCCGATGAGGGTCATGCCGTATTCGCTCAACACGTCTTTGAGTTCGTAAGGGTCTTCTGGGAGGAATCCGGCTGCTCCGAGCTCGGTTGCGGTAAAGCCGAGACCCGACATTTCCGCGAGAACGCGCTTTTGGGGGAGCATCGCACCCCAACCGGGGACCTCACAGATCCCCCACGAGATGGGTGCCGAGGCGACACGAGACAGAAAGTCGGACATTGACAACCCTTCGTTGGAACGTACCAATTAGTATGTCATAACAAAGTAGTTTTTCGCAGTGGTTTCCTCGCGGCAGTGAAAGGTGTTCTCTGTGAAAGTTCTCGTTGTTGGGGCAGGCAGGATGGGCGCAATACGCGTCGAAGACCTCGCTGCAGATCCGCGCGTGAGTGAAGTACTCGTGACCAACCGGAACGAGCAGCGCGCCCACGAACTGGCGGGGGAATTCAACGCCACGGTGGTTCCCTGGGAAAAGGCACTCACGCCCGTAGCCGACGCCGT
>CAXNHY010000074.1:0-4614 GCA_964202425.1 Microbacteriaceae bacterium MWH-Ta3
TTGGTTTTTCGACCAGGTCAACGATTCGAACGATGTCTCCCTCGCCGATGTCTTCAACGGTCGCAATTCCATAGTGATCGGTGAGATCGGAGGGAACCTCCATCAGCGCGATCACGGTCGCGCCGTGTTTCGCGTGGGCGGCAATCATCGGACCGAGCACGTCGTCGCGCTCATCGACGAGGTCATCGCCGAGTAACACCGCGAAGGGGTTATCGCCGACGTGCATTCGTGAACGGAGAACAGCGTGGCCGAGGCCTCGCGGGGCACCCTGTCTGACGTAGTGCATGTCAGCGAGGTCGGCGGATTTGGTCACCGTCAACAATCGAGTCTGGTCGCCCTTCTCCTCAAGTGCTGACTCAAGTTCGGGGACGTTGTCAAAGTGGTTCTCGAGCGCGTTCTTGTTTCGTCCCGTAATCATGAGAACATCCGTCAAGTCATTACGAACTGCTTCCTCGACGACATATTGAATTGCCGGCTTATCGACGACGGGAAGCATCTCTTTAGGCATCGCCTTCGTTGCGGGCAGGAAGCGTGTTCCGAGCCCTGCTGCGGGGATGACTGCTTTGGTGAGGCGTTTGGACATTCCCTAAGGTTACCGCGAGAGCGCTCAATAGGATGGGGTCATGGGTGAGAGCGAGCCGAAATTTGACCTTCGACGGGTGATTCGGCAGTCGCGCGCAGTTCGAGCATCGAGCCACATTGAGGAAACTGCGAGGGGCTTCACACAGCACTTGACTGCTGTAGCGGTTGATTCCTCGTGGACCCGAATCGCCGCGTTCCTTCCGACGTCGACAGAGCCGCCCATCACGGGGTTCCTCACAGAATTCATCTCGCAGGGAGGCTGGTGCGCTGTCCCCGAGTCAGGTCAGGACGGTGTGTTGCTGTGGCACGCCCTTTCGGAAGGATTCGACGATAATCTCGGCACCGATTCTCTTGGGATGCCGATCCCGTCGACACAAAGCCCCACTGCGCTAGACAATCTCGACGCGGTTCTCGTTCCCGCAGCGGCGGTCGACCGCAACGGTAACCGACTCGGTTGGGGCAAGGGCTACTACGACCGATTTCTTGACTCGCTCGACAGCTCAACCCTGGTCGTCGCCGTTGTTTTTGACTCAGATGTTGTTGATGAGATTCCCACAGAACCCCACGACAAAACAGTCGACCTGATTGTCACTGAAGAAGACGTCTACCGAGTGCGCGACTGATCAGTAGTGCGGTGGCTTGTCGCGCTTGAGGCGATCGTCGTTATCCGTCACAGGGAGCCGCTTGGGCTCCGGTGCTGGACGCGGGTCGGTTCCCGCCGGGGCGGGACGTTGCACACGCCGCTTACGCGGGGTCTTGTCCGCCACGAAGCGCCTTGATGATGCGATCGGCCACGAAGTCGGGGCTGAGGAAAAGCTCCAGCTCGTGAACGCGCTCGTACGTCCAACCACACCGTGCGAGCATCGCTGGACGGATCCGCAATCCTTCGCGCAGGCTGAAATTCATGACGCTGTCGTCGATATCGATCGCCACACACTCATCGCCACTGCGAGCGGCGAGAGGAACCCCAGGCACATCGGCCAACAAGACGAGTCCGCGCCGCTCGAGGCGACGACCCAGGTCGTCGAGCAGTGGGTGGTGAGCGGTGGGCGCCGGAACGTGGGCGAGGGTGTCGTCGATGAATTCGCCGAGTGCCCTCGCGCCGGCTGACATGCGCGCCTCGCGAAGCTCGGCGGTTGTCAGGCACGACACGACGGTCAGATGGTGTGTCGCCCGAGTCATGGCAATGGCAACGAGGCGAGGGCCGTTGGACAAAGACAGTGCACCAAGGTCGCTCAAGACACGGCCGTGCGGGCTACGCCCAAATCCGACCGAGAAGATCACTCGGTCACGTGTGATTGCAGAGGCCTGGTTGAGGGTGACGACAATGAACGGCTCGTCGTCGTGACGACCGAAGAAATCCTGAAGCGTCCGATTGGCCGGCAGAATCGCTTGAATTGCCTCTTGAATTCGGCTCGACGTCACCGCTGACGCACTCACGACCATAAGGGTCTCGTCTGAGTGCAGGGTCGCGTGCTCAATGACGTTAGCAACGACAGCATCGACCTCTGATTGGACTCCCTCAATCCGGCCAGTGCGCTCGTTGAGCGGTGCCGCGCCGTCGACACCAATGAACGTCAGTCCAGAACCGCCGATGCTTGATTCCGCGAGCGGCCAGGACGACACCGCACCCGAGTAGAGGTGCGTGCTGATTTGCGCAGCGAGCGATGTACCCAGCGGTCGGTAGGACGTTGTCAGTGTCAGTGCTGGAAGGCGGGCCGCCAGCGCATCCAAAATCGACGCCCAAGCCCCATCACTTCCGTCAGGCGCACCCGGCGTAATGGTGAAGGGAGTCGGCTGGTCGGTGACCGGATCGCCGAACGCAACAATCTGTCCACCGCGCGCAATCGCTGGGGCTGCTTCCGCCTCACTCATTGCCGCTGCGTCAACGAGCATGACAACATCGAACGACTGACCCTTCGCCAAGGACTTCACGGAATACGGCGAGACGCACCACACCGGCGCCAGAACGTCAACGAGCGTGGGGGCAACATCGCTGAGGCGATCGACGGTCGCATGACCGCCCTTCAATGCGAGGCGGAGACCCGCAACCTCATCGGGCAAGTCTCGAACGGCAATTCTCCACGCCTCGGCCAACGCGTGGGCGGTCTTGTGCGAATTGCCCGTGATGTGAGCGCGGTCAACAAGCGTGAAGTCATTTTCGAGGCGATCGAGGATGCTGGTGTCGGCGCCGAGCAACTGTTGCCGGTCGGCGATGATTGCTTCGAGCACTCCGCGCCACCACGCCAACTTGAGTTCCGATTCGACAATCTCCCTTGTCACAATTCGCCCTGCAAACGCTGACAAGAGGGGCGCCAAACCCTTCGCCCGTATCGAATCCGTTCGCGAACTACGTTCGTGGATGGTGTCGATGCCGTCAGCGTCCTTTGCCAACGAAGCGGCGAAGGTCGCAAGGTCGGAGAAGGGCATCTGGTCAAGTCGCCTGTCAAACGCGCGATTGAGTGTGCCGATGTCGGAGAGGACTTCGGGAAGCAGAGTTGCGAGGGATGTGATTCCGCTCGGAACCGAAGGACGGTAAGCGGCGTTGACCATTGCGCTCCACTGAGCGCGCTGCTCATCGGCGCGCTGCAGAGAACCCACCATGTCGGAGATATGCGCTCCGGGGCGAACGAACTCCTTCGCCAACTTCTTCAAGCGGCGGCGAGCCAGGGCCGGCGTTTTGTCGCCAACCGTCTTCGGACTGTAAGCAATGACAAAGTCACCGATTGAGCGATCAAACAGCTCAGGTGTGAACTTGTCGAGTGTTTCAGCTATTCCGTTGAGCAGTTCAACGCGAACCCGAACGTCGTCGACGGAAACGCCAATGCCGAGGGGTGTTGGTCCGAGGATCTCGGCTGCGAGAGATTCGAGCGACGGCAGCGAAACACCCTCGAGTCGCGAAGCAGAGGCGAGGGCAGTTGCCGCATCGTCGGCTGCGGTGAAATTTGCGTCCCGCCAAGCGGAGTCAATCGACGACGGATCGAACTGACCCAACTCGGCAATCTCCATGAGCGCATCAATCGCGTCATCCACTCCAACCGTCAGTGCGACGACCGTTTCCGGCTCGAGAGCGATTTCATTCAGTGCCAACCCCGAATTCGAAAGACGAGTCAGTTCCCGAATCGCGTCAAGCACGCTCACCCCAAATCTGGGGTCGGGGTCAGACAGGGCGGTGCGATACTCGAGCAACACCGTCCTCATGCGCTCGAGAGCGGCGTCGACGTTGGTCGTGGCGGGCGTCGCCGTTTTTTCGATTCGCGAAATGCTTCGGATGAGATCCGACTTGATGCTCGACGGTGAGACGCCGATGCCGTCGAGGCTCAAGTCACGAAAACGTCGGCGAATCGCCTCGAGTCGTGCGCGGCGGGGACCAACCACAAGAACGCTCTTCCCCGTTCGCACCAGTTCACCGATTGCGTTCACGATTGTTTGAGTGGTTCCCGTGCCAGCGGGCGTCGCAACAACAACGGAATTCCCTGCAACGATGTGGGCAACAATCCGTTCCTGTTCCTGATCTGCATCAAGAATCAGTCGGTCAGTGTCGAGGCTCCGCGTGTCAGGATGGCCGGGATCCACAGCCGAATGGCTTTCGTGGACAAACCTCTGTGCGTTGTTGTTGCCGCCGAGAACATCGAGAATCGGGTGGTCAAGGAATTCCGCTGCGCTCGACATCTCAAACGCAACGTCAGACAGGTTTGCAACGGCAAGAGTTGGCGTGACAGAGACATCGTCGAGATGCGCGATGAGCCCGCGCAATCTGTCGAGCGCACCATTCGGGCGGAACGAGCCGTTGTCGTTGGTGAGGGCAACAAATGTTCGATCATCGAGGGCGATTCCGAATTGTTCGTGCAATTCTCGAACCAGTGCCGGATTGAGGGTGAGTGAACCGCGTAACTGGAGTTCGACGTCGTCCCCGCGGCGATGCATCGCGACCGGCCTGATGAGCATCGGCGCGCAAAAGCTCTGACCACGATTCGACCATTCCACCGTTCCAACGGCGAGGTGAACAGAGTCGATTCCGCGAGCCGCAGC
>CAXNHY010000075.1:0-4589 GCA_964202425.1 Microbacteriaceae bacterium MWH-Ta3
ATCGACATTGACGACGACCACACGGGACGGCATGCTTCCCAGGACTCGGATCTGTTGCTCAAGAGATTGCGGGACAATTCCCGGAACGGCCGAAGGATAAATGCCTACAACGTCCGTCATGGCAACCTTGCCGCTCTTCCTCATCTTTGTTACTTGGGCCCAACTCATCGACGTCTCGCTGAGGCGCTTATCCAGTTCGTAACGGCCCTTTCGCCAAATCCACATCATTGATGCCACACAGAATCCAGCCAGAAGGGGCAGCCATGCGCCCGAGAGAAGTTTGGTTGCGCTTGCGCTAAACAATGCGAGATCCATTAGAAGGAACAGAACAAAAATGGGCAAAAGCACCCAGCGAAGCTTCTTCCACTTTGACAGGGCGAGGATGATCAAGCCAACTGTTGAAACCAGCATCGTGAAGGCAATTGCAAAGCTATACGCACCGGCAAGTGCAGACGAACTCTTGAAAATGATGACAAGAGCGATTGAACCGATTCCCACGATGGTGTTGACGAACGGGACAAAAATCTGTCCACGCTCGTCCTGATTGGTGTGACGAATTCGGAGTCGCGGCAACAATCCGAGTTGTGACGCTTGGCTCGCGAGCGAGGCAACGGCACTAATCAGGGCTTGCGACGCGATGATGGTCGCCAGCGTCGTTATGAGGAGCAACAGCAGTGCCGGGATTCCGCTCGGCACCATCCCGAAGAAGCTGTTGCCGATTGCACTCGGATCGCGAAGGATGAGTGCGCCTTGCCCGAAGTAGCTGAGGGGCAGCGCGATTCCAGCAAGCCCGAACCAGCCAATGCGGATCGGACCGCGGCCGAAGTGCCCGAGGTCAGCAAAGAGCGCCTCCGCGCCGGTGACTGCAAGAATTACCGCGGCCATGACGAACAAAGTTTGGAAACCATGGTCGATAACGAAGTTGGCCGCGAACATCGGGTTGATTGCCACGAGCGAGGCTGGATTCTGCGCAATCTGGCTGATTCCGATGACGGAAATCGTCAAGAACCACACGACCATGACTGGCCCGAAAACTCTTCCCAAGCGGTGTGTGCCCTTGAACTGGAAAATGAACAACGCAGCCAAGATGACAACGGTGATCGGGACGACAAGAAACTCAAGTTCAGGGTTGATTGTCTTGATTCCTTCAACGGCGGAGATGACCGAAATCGCCGGAGTCAAGATTCCGTCAGAGAACTCCATCGCCGCGGCCATGAGGAAGATGAACACTGTGAATCCGAGGATTCCCTTCCGGCCGTCACGAATCTTGGACGACAGCTGGGAGAACATCGCGAGGGTTCCACCCTCACCACGGTTGTCGGCGCGCAAGACGAACACCAAGTATTTGATCGACACGACCGCGGTCAATGTCCAGAACACCAACGACAAGACACCGAGAATCTCAGCCGGGGTATCTCCACCCGCACGAACGGCTTCGTTGAAGGCATAGATCGGGCTTGTACCGATGTCTCCGTAAACAACACCCAACGCGGCAAGGGTCAAGGCTGACTTGCGGGCGAACTTTTGCTTCTTGGTTGGCTTCTTCACGATTTCCTGTCAAGTTGTGCGACTCTCAAGGATACTCACCAAATTTGTAGTGTCCGTCATCACGCTGGCTAGGCTCTGTCAATTGCACAGGCAACTGCACAACTAGCAAAAAGTCCCTCGATAAACGCCCCTACTGAGGCTCAAAATCAAGGGAGTTGCTGGCGGAGAATGGGGGATTCGAACCCCCGAGGGCTTGCACCCAACCAACTTTCCAAGCTGGCGCCATAGGCCACTAGGCGAATTCTCCTGAAGCCCGAAGGCAACCTGTCTAGTCTAACGGTTTGACGGAGCAGGCAGAATTCGGGCTGGCCCTCGCACACGAGAGAATATAGGCATGACTCCGAAACGCCTAGTCACTTTCTTCGCCACAGCTGAAGCCATCACGTGGACGCTGCTCATCTCGGCCCTCATTGTTCGCGCCGTGACAGAGATTCCAGCGATCGCCGTGACAATTGTTGGTGGGACGCACGGTGCAGTGTTCCTTGGCTACGGGGTTACCGCGGCACTCGTTGGTGTCAATCAGCGTTGGCCCCTCGGCCGGATTGTCATCGGAATCATGCTCGCAATTGTTCCATTCGCGACTGTGCCATTCGAGCGCGCAATCCTTAAGCGCTCTCAACTGGACGGAAAGTGGAGAACTGGCGCGTCAACCGACCCTCGAGACAGCCACTGGTTTGATCGACTATTCCGCTGGTTTATCGCTCGGCCAGCAATTCTCATCGTCACCCTTGTGGCCGTTGTTGCCGCAATCTTCGCAGTGCTCGTTTCACTCGGCCCTCCGACCGAGTGGTTCAACTAGCGTCGAACGCTACTTGATGAGGCGAAGAATGAGCGGGAACTTGTAGAACTCTCCCAGCGAGGTCTTCACTACGGCGATAATTCTGAACACAACGTAATAGATCGGCAACGCCCACAGAATCAACCAGCCAACAATGGACACCGCGAGAACTATGGCGACAAGAACCATGGTGATTGCGAAGTTCAACGACTCTTTGACGTGGTGCCCGAGGAATGGACCCTTGTCTTTGAAGACAATGTAGGCAATCAGCGGCGCGAGCCCTTCGAAGAAGATTGAAATCGCGTGGGTCGCAACCGCCCACATCTTTTCTTCTTCAGGCGTGTAGGGCGTGGTTCGTGCATAGGGGTTCTCGGTCATGGTTGTCTCCTCATTCCCAGAGTAACCCTCACCACCGACGCCGCGCCCCAACATAGGGGTAACCTCAAGGCATGCGTATTTTGTTGGTTGGTGCCGGTGGTGTTGGTGACGCGATTGCAAAGATCGCGGCTCGGCGTTCGTTTTTCGAGGTGATGATCGTCACCGATTACGACAAGACGAGAGCCGAGCGAACTATCGAGTGGATTCGCGCAAAGCACGGTGATTCGGTTGCTGCACGGTTTATCGCCGACTCGATTGACGCGTCCAAACCTGAAGTTGTTGCTGAAGTTGCGATGCGCCACGGCGCGACCCACGTCATGAATGCAGTCGAACCGAAGTTCGTCCAGTCAATTTTTGCTGGCGCGATTGCTGCCGGCGCCGACTACCTCGACATGGCGATGAGCTTGTCCGAGCCTCACCCGACAAAGCCATACTCCGAAACCGGTGTGAAGCTCGGTGACGAACAGTTTGCCGCTCACGACACGTGGGAATCGGCTGGCCGACTTGCTCTCGTCGGAATCGGTGTGGAGCCCGGGTTGTCCAACGTCTTTGCACGTTACGCAGTGGATCACTTGTTCAGCGAGATCGACGAGCTGGGAACGCGGGATGGCGCAAATCTCGCGGTGTTCGATGACGAAGGCAATGAGATTTTCGCGCCCAGCTTCAGCATCTGGACCACTATTGAAGAGTGCCTCAACCCACCGGTTGTTTGGGAAAAGGACAAAGGCTGGTTCACCACAGAACCGTTCAGCGAGCCAGAGGTTTTCGACTTCCCAGAAGGAATCGGGCCAGTCGAGTGCGTCAACGTCGAACACGAAGAAGTTCTGATGATGCCTCGCTGGCTTCCAGCGAAGCGCGTCACCTTCAAATACGGCCTTGGTGACCAGTTCATCGGTGTGCTGAAAACACTTCACCAGCTCCACCTCGATTCCAACACCCCCATCCGCGTTCGAAGCGCCAACGGCCCGGTCGAAGTCTCTCCACGAGATGTTGTGGCTGCCGCATTGCCCGACCCCGCAACGATCGGACCGCGAATGACTGGAAAGACCTGCGCCGGTGTGTGGGTGACGGGTAAAGGTAAAGACGGAAACGCACGAGAGGTCTACCTTTATCACGTGAGTGACAACGCATGGACGATGGCAGAGTACGAAAGCCAGTGTGTTGTGTGGCAGACCGCTCTCAACCCCGTTATTGCAATGGAGCTTCTAGCTACTGGTGCGTGGTCTGGTGCTGGAGTGCTCGGCCCCGAGGCGTTCGACGCCAAGCCTTTCCTTGACCTCATGGCCGCGCCTGAATCCGACGGCGGATACGGTCAAGCCTGGGGCCTCCGCGAGCAGTGATCGTTCGGGCGCTTTCCTGAACTTCTGAATGTCACGCTCGACCCCGGGTAGGCGGCCACAGCCAATGATGGACTAACTAGACTAACCTTTGTTACACTGAGGCTATGCCGAAACAGGTTAACGTCCATGACGCCAAGACTCACTTCTCGAAGCTGATCGCCGAAGTTGAAGCTGGGGAAGAAATCGTTATCGCGCGCGCAGGAAAGCCCATACTCAAACTTGTGAAAATAGAACCTGAACTCCCCCGAATTGTGCCTGGGTTCGCAAAAGGCCTGATTCCACTGTGGGATGAAGACGAGTGGGAAGCGCTCGACAAGGAATTCAATTCACTGTTCCGCGACAAGTCGTTTGACCTGTGAGCCGAGCGTTCCTCGATTCGCATGTGGCCTACTGGCTAGCGCTGGATGAGACGCGACTAGCGGCGCAAGCCACCGCAGCGATTATTGAACATCGAGAGGTGGTTGTGTCCAGCCTGATGTTCGCCGAGTTCGAGATGAAAGCTCTACTTCGCAAGGGGCCGGATTTTTCTGAGCTCGCTCGACTAC
>CAXNHY010000076.1:0-4498 GCA_964202425.1 Microbacteriaceae bacterium MWH-Ta3
GTATCGAGGACTGTCCTTGTCGAACATCTCCGCCAGAGACATGTCACGGCCCAGTTGCATCGGGGGAACTGCCTTGGTGAGCCGGTCGCCAACGTCATACGGGAACCCGAGAACCCTCGCAGAGTCCTTCAGTGCTTGCTTCGCCTTGATGATGTTGTACGTTGCGATCTGGGCAACGTAATCCGACCCGTACTTTTCCGTCACATAGCGTTTGACGTCATCTCGCCGCTTTGTCGAGAAGTCGATGTCGAAGTCGGGCATCGACTCGCGCTCTGGGTTGAGGAAGCGCTCGAACAGCAAACCGTGTTCCAAAGGCTCGAGGTCGGTGATCCGCATCGCGTAGGCGGCGATGGAGCCAGCGCCGGATCCACGTCCGGGACCGACCCTAACCCCGTTGTCGCGTGCCCACCCGGTGAAGTCAGCAACGATTAGGTAGTAGCTCGCAAACCCCTTCGATGTGATGACGCTGATCTCATAGGCGGCCCGTTCTCTGATGTCGTCTGAGAAGTTATCGCCGTAACGCCGTTTGATGCCATCCCACACCGCGCGTTCGAAGGCTTGTTCCTCGGTGTCGCCAACCTCGACGGGGAAATGGGGCATGTGGTTTGCCGTTGTGTCAAACGTGACGTTGCATCGCTCGGCGATGAGAAGTGTGTTGTCTGCCGCTTCTGGGTGATCAGGAAACAGCGTCCGCATCTCTGCGGCGGATTTCAAATAGTACTGATCGTTATCGAACTTGAACCGGGATTCGTCGAGCAGTGTTGAGCCTGACTGGATACACAGCAGAGCCGCGTGGGCAGTGTGGTCGTGGTGGTTGACATAGTGAAGGTCGTTGGTGAGCACCAATGGAATGTCAAGTTCCTTGGCGAGTCGAATCAAATCCTTGATGGCGCGGCGTTCAATCTCGATGCCGTGGTCCATGATCTCGATGAAGTAGTTCTCTTTCCCAAAAATGTCCCGCATCGTCGAGGCAGCATTCTTTGCTTCCTCATATTGTCCAAGGCGTATTCTGGTCTGCACCTCGCCACCGGCGCAACCGCTCGTTGCAATAAGGCCCTTAGCTTGTTGAGCAAGAATCTCGAGGTCCATCCGCGGATGTGAGTAAAAACCTTCGATGTAGGACGCTGACGACAGCGTGAAGAGGTTGTGCATTCCCTCCGTCGACTCGCTGAGGAGTGTGAGGTGCGTGTACGCACCTCTCCCCGAAGTGTCGTCGTCTCCCCCGCTCCCCCAGCGAACAGGCTGCTTGTGGAGCCTTCCCTCTGGCGCGAGATACGCTTCAATTCCGATGATGGGCTTGATGTTTCGCTCGCGGGCCTTTTTCCAAAACTCGAACGCCCCAAAGAGCGTTCCGTGATCGGTAATCGCTATCGCGGGCATTTTCTGGCCGGCGACCGCATCCAGCAGTGGATCGATTCTGGCGCCACCGTCGAGCATTGAGTTGTCGGTGTGGACGTGAAGATGGACGAAATCGTCGCTCATTTTCACTCCTCTTGTGGCACGGGTTTTTAGTTTAGGTTGCTGACTCTGTGATGGCGTGCAAGAACTCAGTGCGTCGCGCACTTTTCCAGTGCAGTTGCCAAATCTTTCGGGTCTGGGGATGACACGTCGACCACGTCCCCCGAGATTGGATGGTCGAAAACCAACCGAGAGGCGTGCAGCCACTGGCGCGTGAGACCCAGGCGTGTCGCAAACGTCGGGTCAGCCCCGTAGAGAAGGTCACCGACGAGAGGGTGACGCTGTGCCGCCATGTGGACACGGATCTGGTGGGTTCGACCCGTCTCGAGCTCAATTTCCAGGAGAGAAGCTCCCGCGAACGAATCGAGTGTTGTGTAGTGGGTGACTGAGTTACGTCCGTCGGCGGTGACAGCAAACTTCCACGACGAACCGGGGTGTCGACCGATCGGCGCATCGATGGTTCCCTCTGGCGGGTTCGGATGCCCTTGCACGAGCGCCCGATACGTCTTGGCGACGGAGTGTTCTTTGAACTTTCGCTTCATGACCGTGTAAGCCGTTTCGCTCTTCGCGACAATCATGAGCCCCGATGTTCCGACGTCGAGCCGTTGAACGATACCTTGGCGCTCCGGAGCTCCCGATGTCGAGATTCGATAGCCAGCACCGGCCAATGCGCCGACAACCGTGTCTCCCTCCCACCCGACACTGGGATGCGCGGCGAGGAAGGGTGGCTTGTCAACGATCACGATGTCCTGGTCGTCATAAACAATCGCCATGTCGTCAACAACGACGGGAACAACAATCGGTTCACGCTTGTCATCCCACGTGATGGAGATCACGGAACCAGCGTGTGCACGATCAGCCTTAACCGCGACCCTGCCATCAATCTCGACACCGCCGGAGTCGACGATGTCTGCGGCGAACGACCGAGACAAACCAAGAATTCGCGAAACGACGACGTCTGCTCGTTCTCCAACGAGACCATCGGGAACGGTAAGGGAACGGTGGTGTGACACTGTTCCCTAGCGGCTCGTGGCGGAATCCTGCCCGCTCGAGTTGAGGTCGACGAGTTGAGTTTCGAGGTACTGCTTCAAGTGTGAGCGGTATTCCCTTTCAAACTGCTTGAGTTCATCGATCTTGCGCTCTACCGCGATTCGCTGCTGATCGAGCTCGTTGATCTCATTGCGCTGTTTGAGTTCGGCCTCGGCAATCAGACGCTGAGCTGCGGCCTTGCCCTCATCGATAATTCGTTGACGTTCGTTCATGCCTTCTTGGACGTGCTGGTCATGAAGGTTTCTGGCGAGTTGGAGAAGCTGGCTCGATGTCGCCGTATCGGTGCCGTCCCCGATGGGTAGTGCCGACGCGGCAGAAGACTTGCCGGACTCGCCAGCCCTTTGGAGCTCAGCGATACGGCCGTTTGCGCCGGTCAGTTTCTGTCGGAGATCCTCGGCCTCAGCGCGCAGCGCCCTGAACTCTTTAACGACCTCATCGAGGAAGTCGTCGACGTCGTCTGCGTCGTATCCTTCGCTCAAGCGTGGCTTGGGCTTGAACTGCTTGTTAACAATGTCTTCGGCGGTGAGCGACATGCTCGGTTACTCCTTATGTTCCCAGGAAGCTAGGTCGTAATTGTCTAAGACTACCCGAACGTCAGAGGAATGACATGGCGATGTATACCCCAATGAGCACAATCGTCCACGAGAAGTCGATGTACGCCCCACCCAGACGGACCGGTTTGACGAATCGTCTGACGAATTTGATCGGTGGGTCGGTCACTGTGTAGGCGAATTCAGCGCCGTACAGCACCAGCCCTCGAGGCCGCCAATCTGGCCGGAACATTCGAACCCATTCAAGGATTAGTCGCGCCCAGAGAAGCAGCGTGTAAAGCCACAGCGCCGAACGAAGAATCGAGAAAATTGTTTCCACAGTTAGTCAAAAAGTTCGGCGAGGGCAGGATCGTTGAGTCCGTTCTCCGCGTCCGATTCTTCGAACTGTTCAATGCCGTATGGAGTGACCATCCATACTTTGCCTGAGACTTTGCGCAGTGTTCCCTCGAGACCGGAGACAAGCCCACTCAAGAAATCAATCATCCGTCGCACATCGGACTCCGGAAGCTGGCCGAGGTCGACAATAACCGGCGAACCCTCGCGGAACGTCAACGCAATCCCTTCGGCATCCGTCTGGTAGCGGCGAGGTCGAATTGTGTGAATCGTTGCGAAACCAGTGTCGCGGCCGCGGTTACTGCCGCCAAGTCGAACAACGGGCTTTGGTGCAGCGGCGCGGCGCGGTTCATCTGCTCTGGATGACGGCCGGGGTCCTGCGGCTCCGGATTCAACGACTCCGAGGAATTCAAGTGCTTTTCTCACGATGGGATCTCCTTGCGGTTTCCCTCAGATTAACCCGTGGAAGGGCGTTTTCCGGTGATTGACGTGCCAATTCTCACGTGTGTCGCACCGGCCGCAACGGCTTCTTTCCAGTCAGCGCTCATCCCCGTCGACACCTGATTCGCGTTGGGGAACTCCTGTGTGAGGGCGGCTGACCACGCGGCAACGCGCTCGAACGCCGCGGCAGGAGATTCCTCGAGGGGCGCAACGGCCATCACACCCCGAAGTTCTATGGTGTCGGTCGATGAGATGAGTTCTGCAAGAGAGAGCATTTCGTCCGGGTTGGCTACCCCGCCACGTTCTGGATCGGGTGTGAGATTGAGTTCGATAAAGCCATCGACGCGATTTTCGCTCGTGCGCAGTGCCTCGACGACGCTGACGCGGTCAAGCGAGTGAATAACATCCGCGTACTTGGCGATTGCTCTGGCTTTGTTCGACTGGACCTGTCCGACAAAGTGCCACGTAAAGTCTTTTCCCTCCAAGGCGGCTGCCTTGATCACGGCGTCTTGGTGTCGGCTTTCCCCAAAGTCCCGCGCTCCCGCGTCCCACAGTTCCTCAATGAGTGAAACGGGGTGAAACTTCGTCACGACAACGAGCGTGACGGAATCAGGCGCACGCCCGTTGCGCTCGCACTCAGCGTTGATTTCGTCCCTCACCGCACG
>CAXNHY010000077.1:0-4465 GCA_964202425.1 Microbacteriaceae bacterium MWH-Ta3
GCGCGCAGTCGACGCCCCGAATTGTCGCCAGAACTGGACATGGTTATTGCCAAGGGACTTGAAAAAAATCGTGACGCCCGGTACCGAACGGCGAGTGAATTTGCAACCGCACTGAGGTCAGTGTCGAAACTTGTTGGTGGTGACCGTGCGGACCGTGCGACGACCCCGCCCGAAACCCCGCCGATTCCCGTGGCGACCGTGACAACAGACAAGCCCGAGCCGCCGGCGAACCCGCGAACCGCCGTAGGATTGGGGCTAACCAACAACACCAACTCCGATGGAACAGACATGGACATTAACGACCGTCGCCCAATCCTGAACAGCGACACGCCACCGAAGGGGAGTGTGGTCCGTTGGGCGCTTCTGGGCGCTGCCGGACTGTTGGTTGTTGCCTCTGTCGTTGTCGGAATGATGTACTGGGTCCTCACCCTAAACTCGAGCAACGCGATCGGGTCACTCGCGATCACAATGCCCGATGTCACCAATGCCTCGTTCGACACCGCCGAATCGCAATTGACGAACCTGGGGCTCACCGTCGTCCGGCGGGTCCAATCCAGCGACACAGTGCCCGATGGCTCAGTTATTTCCACGTCGCCCGAGGCTGGCGTTAATCTCGGCGCTGGCGAGATTGTCACGGTCATCGAGTCCTCGGGAAAGCAACTCATCGCGGTTCCGTCGGTCAATTTGATGACGATGGAGAAAGCGACAGCAGCGCTGGAAGGCGCCGGCTTTGTCGTCGGTAAGGTGACAAAAGGCTATTCACCAACGGCAAAATCGGGAGCCGTCGTTGGCAGTGACCCCGAGTCAGGAACAAAGCATTCGGCTGGCACCGTCATCGACATCATCGTCTCAAATGGCAAGATCAAGATCCCTGACGTAGTGGGGATGAGCGTCGGCAAAGCAACCAGAATTCTCCAGGGATCGAACTTGCAGCTCGATGTGACCGTGATTCCCGACACCACCTGTAGCGGACAGCAAATCGGTTCACAATCGTTGAAGGGCGAGGCCCCTCAGCAATCGAAGGTTTCGCTCGTTTACTGCGCTGCCAAATAGCTCACGAGTTCATGAGCGGGCTAAGTGTTCGCGCAAGACGTGAGACCCCGACCATCCCGGTCGATTCCAGCCAGTTTCCGATCATCGTGTAACCGCCCTCCGTCAGCACCGACTCGGGGTGGAACTGAACCCCCCACAGTGGTGCGGTGACGTGCTCGACCGCCATGATCACGCCGCCCTCTGTTCGGGCGGTGATTCGGAGTTCCTCCGGCGTCGTGCCATCAACAATCGCGAGAGAGTGGTACCGCGTTGCGCGAAATGGGCTCGGCACGCCGTCAAACATCACGGATTCCGTGTGCACTACCGCACTGGTCTTTCCGTGCATCAATTCCTCGGCGTGCGTGACCACGCCGCCCAAAGCCTCGGCGATGGCCTGGTGACCGAGGCAAACCCCCAACAGGGGAATGTTGTTCGCCAACGCAAAACGGATGATCGGGATTGACAGTCCTGCTTCTCCCGGTGTTCCCGGGCCGGGCGAAATGAGAATTCCGTCAAAGCCGTCGAGGCGCTCGGCAATCTCGGCCTCGTCAAAACCGTCGTTGCGGACAACGTCGATTTCTGCTCCAAGTTGTCGGATATATCCTGCGAGCGTGTAAACGAATGAGTCGTAATTGTCGAGAATGAAAATTCTCGTCACTCGCCCACCGTCGATTCGGATTGAATGAAGTTTTCGGCTATCCACGGGAAAACCCATTCCACGCACACGGAAAGGATGACGACCGCGAGAACGACTAGCTCGACAATTTTCAGCCAACGTGGTCCTGGGAGGACTCGCCACAGTGCGGAATACATGATCAGTTGGTTCCCTTCGTTGTCGTGACTTCTCGTCGTTGATTTGCTCTGACGCTACAGTTCATCGTCACGGATTGCTCCGTTTGTTGGCAACTTCCAAGGGGGCTCCCCTGTTCCTGGGGACGAACGACTCAAAGAGTGAGTAGGCGATGAATCGTTCCGAGATCGACTGTTTCGGGTGGCAGGTTGTCATGGTGAGGATTCGGTCCCTGGCGACAACCGACATCTTGGGGACGTCGTTGAGCACTGTGGATTCGCTCGCGTAGACACATTCCATGTTGCGGAACCGATAGACGTACCACCCCGCTTCCGTCTCGATGTAGATTCTGTCCCCGACACGAAGTTCGTCGATCTGCCCGAACGACGCACCAAAAGTTCCCCGGTGTGCCGCGAGTGCGAAGTTCCCGACCTCGCCGAGAGCTGAGGTTGACGAATAATGACCGACGCCGGTTGACGAGTCGTTCAGAACGGTTTTCACATCGACAGATTCCTCGATTGTTCGTTCAAATCGTTCGCCAAACCTCGGGATGATGATGGTTGCAAACGCTTGGCCTGCTTGCGGTGGTTGAAGAACAGGTGGTTTCGGGGTTCGACCCGCTCCTCGTGAACTACCGATCTCGCGATCGAATTCAAGGATCCCCGCGGGTGGTTTTGCCCATGATTCTGATAGCGAAGTAGCCGCCGAGTCCTGTTGTGCACCGGCCACGAGATCACCAAGCCATACGTACCACACGTAGAACAACAGCACGAAGACGCCGATGGTGATGAGGATATCGCTCAGAATCTCGCGCGCGACTGCTGTGTTGAGACTCAATTTTTTCTTGGGCCGGGTGGACATGACTCTCAGTTTTCTTTGACCAGGGCAGAAACCTCTGCTGGGGTTCCGTTTTCACGAGGGACGAATGATTCGAACACTGAGTATGCGATGAAGCGCTCCGCAGCAGACAGTTTGGGGTGACATGTTGTTATCGTAAGGATACGTTCTTTTGCATCAATCGTTGTCTGTGGAACAGGATTCAACACTGCGACTTCAGTTGGATATACATATTCCAGGTTTCGAAAGCGATAGATATACCAACCGCTTTCTGTCTCAACGTAAATGCGATCACCCACACGTAGATTGTCGACCCATCCGAATGCTGCGCCATACGTGGTCCGGTGGCCAGCGATGGCGAAGTTGCCGATTTCGCCCAAGCGGTTGCTGGAAGGATATCGACCGACTGAAGTCTCAACGTTGTTGAGAACGGTTGCAACGTCAACGCTTTCTGCAATGGTCCGCACGTATCTGTCGCCGAAACGCGGAATGATAATCGTAGCGAACGGCTCTGCATCATTCACTGTCTCCATAACAGGCGGCTTCGCAGAGAAAAGGGCGCCATCCGAGGTCCCAATCGAGCGGTCAAATTCGGTTTCGGATTTCTCGGTCAGTTGCCACTGTTGGGAGAGCGACGCAGAGGCCTTGTCTTGGGCAGCGCCCTGCACCAAGTCGTTGAACCACACGTGCCACCCGAGGAAAAGCAGCACGAACAAACCGGCAGTCATCAATGTTTCCCCGGCCACTCCGATCGCGCGGTCGACGAACTCTCTCGTCGTGACAAGAATTCCGAGGCCGCGCCAGTCAATGAACGACCGACGGCGTTTCCGAGTGACACCCTGATCAACCGCGTAGTTGGTCTGCGCGGATTCCCTCAACGCATAGGTGCGGCCTTGCGGCTGCGAATCCTTATCTGCTTTCGACCGAGCGCGCCAGTCAATTTTCGGCAACCGAAAATTTGATGGTTCGAATCGAGGGGGCACGTTAACGATTGTACCTGCGGTTTACGCGGACAATCGGGTATCGGTATGCTGGAGATATGGCTAAGAAAACTCTCGACGACGCTGTCCCTGACAACAATTCGTCGCGTACCGCTCAGGACGCACCCAACCCGGTTTGGTTTAAACCCATCATGTTCGGCTTCATGCTCGTTGGCCTCGTGTGGATCTTGTCGTTCTACGTCAGTGCCGGTCTTTTTCCGATTCCATCGGTTGGCGCTCTCAACATCGTTATCGGTTTTGCGTTGATGTTCATCGGATTCCTGATGACCACCCGCTGGCGCTAGACCCGAATTACACGCGTGTAATTATCCACTTTTGTGGATAACTAAGTGGATAAGTCCTCTTACCGTCGTGCTCGACGGATGAGCAACGTCGTGATAAAACCGCCGATCAGACCGCCGATATGCGCTTCCCAGGCAATACCGGGAACAATGAATCCGATCGCCAGGTTGAGTCCGATTATGGCGAGAAGCGAGACGTTGTTGCCGCCAAAACCACGGTTAATCATGAAAAGCGTTGCGAACAGGCCGAAGATTCCCGCAGACGCTCCGACCGTCAATGAGTCGGGGCTCAAGACAAAACCGGCGAGACACCCAGCGATTACTGACATCGCAAAGCCGAGAAGGAAACGCGCAGAGCCGAGGACGCGTTCAATCAGATTGCCGAGAACCCACAGGGAGTAGCCGTTGAACATGACGTGCATGATTCCGCTGTGGATGAATGCCGACGTCAGCAATCTCCACGGCTCCGACCACATGAGTGGTGGGTAAAACGCGAAGGTGTAAAGGAGCGAATCCCCAACCAC
>CAXNHY010000078.1:0-4399 GCA_964202425.1 Microbacteriaceae bacterium MWH-Ta3
GCAGCCTCGACTCGTGCTTCTGTTTCGACGTCGAGTGCCGAGAGCGGGTCGTCAAGTACGAGAACTTCAGGGGCCGCTGCGATTGCGCGAGCGAGCGCGAGCCGCTGACGCTGTCCGCCCGACAGACTCAGACCTTGCTCACCGATGACGGTATCGGCGCCTTCAGGCAGGTCGAACACAAACTCCGCCTCGGCGATCGCGAGGGCTTGGTTGAGCACGGCATCCGATTCGGCTCGGGTGGCATCGCGCAGGTCGTGTCGCCCTAGAAGCACGTTGTTTCGCACGCTGTCGGAGAAGAGCGTTGCGTCCTCGAACGCCATGGCGACGCGGGTTCGAAGGGTAACCAAATCGAACTCACGAATGTCGACACCGTCGAGGAGGATTCGCCCCGCCGTGACGTCGTACAAGCGGCCGGGCAGTGCGGTGAGGATGGTCTTGCCGCTTCCCGTGACCCCAACGAGAGCCATTGTTTCGCCTGGTCGTATCTCTAGATTGATTCCGGCGAGCAAGTCGGGGGTGCCCGGTTGAGCTGAATCATGCCTAAAGTGAACATTCTCAAAAACCAGTGAGCCGGAGTGATTCGCTGGCTCGATTGGCGACTCAGGATCCACGATTCCGTTCTTCTCATCGAGGATGTCGAAGATTCGATTGATCCCGCTGTGGGCTTCGAGGGTCAGTGCGAGCAAATATCCAATCGACTCGATGGGGCCGGCCAACACCGCGGCGGTGGCGAAGAAGGCGAAGAGTTGCCCGGTCGTGAGGTCGCCCTCGCTCGCAAGCCACACACCCGTGAGAAGACACGCGGCGAGCGCCAAGTCCGGAATCCACACGAGCCAGAATCCGAGAGTTGCACGCGCCCTGCCCTTCACCACTTCAAGGTGTTTACCCTTCGACGCCTGCTCCGCAAACCGCTCGAGCGAATCGCTTCCTCGCCCGAACGAACGCAAAACGCGAATTCCGTGCACGGATTCTTCGACCGCGGTGGCAACATCGCCCCACTGGTCTTGCGCTGCGCGAGAGAGGCCGGCGAAACGGCTTCGAAAGCGTGAGCCGAACACGAACATCGGACTTGAACACACGAGGAAGACGAGGGCGAGGACGGGACTCCACGTGAAGAGAATCGCGACACCCATCACAATGGCGATCGCGTTCGCGACGAGCATGATGAGACCAAACGACACCCAGCGTCGAATGAGGCTGACATCGGTGTGAGCGCGTGACAACAGCTGCCCGCTCTGCCATTTGTCGTGAAAAGCCACGGGAAGGTTTTGGAGGTGGTAGTAAATGGCGTTTCGAATTCGGGAATCAATTCGTGTGCCAGGTGTCAACACGGTCACGCGACGCAGATAGACGAACAAGGCCTCACAAAGACCGAGTAGCGCAATGACACCGACAGCGGGCCACACGAGCGACGGGTCGTTTCCTCTCAGCGGGCCGTCAACGAGTGCCTCGAGTGCGATAGGGATCCCGAGCGCGAATCCGCTCGAAACAAGTGCTATCGCCATGCCAATTACCAGCCGAACGGAGTCGGAGCCCGCAAAGGGAAGCACCCGCGCCAGGCCACGAAAGAGACCGGAGTTGCTCTGCGAGGACGGTTGTGGAGTATTCATGGCTAAGTTTTCATCGTAACGCGAACCCCGCCTCCGCGTTGGCGAGTGGCCCAGTCGTTCAGTAATCTCAGAGGTATGCACCGCATTTTTGGGACCCCCGTTGCCGAGGTCTACGCGCACTACGTTGCAAAGGTTGAACGCAAAGGCGCGTCCGTCGCGGACATGCGCTCGGCGATTACGTGGCTGACCGGATTTGATGGGCCGGCGATTGATCGGCATCTTGCTGAGCAGACGACTTTTAGTGATTTCTTTGATTTGGCCAGCATCAATCCCAATGCCACACTCATCACCGGCAGGATTTGTGGGGTTGTGATTCAAGACATCGAGGACCCGCTCATGAAGAATATTCGCTACCTCGACAAGATCGTCGACGAAGTTGCCGGCGGCCGGCCGTTAGAAAAGGTGTTACGCGAAATGCCCAGCGTTAAATGACCCTCTTCTTGTCGAAGTACCGCCACGACATCACCACTACGACCGTCATGTACAACACTTGAGAGACGGCGATAACACGCTCCCACAGTCCTACCAGGGGCTGTTCGGGGTTCGCCCACACCGAGAGAAACATCACTGAGCCGACAGTGAAGGCAAGCGTCGCCGCGATCGCACCGACGGGTCGCAGCACCCACGGGTTGTCGCGCCCAAGGCGCATCGAGAACAACGGCCAGGCCGACATCAGAATGAATGTCGCGATGGCGAAGATGCGGTGCCATGTTGAGAACGTCAACTGCGTTGGGGTTGCGAAGATTGTCAACCCATAGGTGGTCAATCCGGCGACAAAAATCACGATTCGACCGGGCATTGCAAGAGCTCGCGCGTAAATCGCCGCAACGATTGACAGCGTTCCGCCGAGGATGAAAAAGGACGACTGAATCCATTTGACGGGTGAGTCATCAGCCGCCAGATCACTGATGGTCTTTGTGAGGTGGTCGAATCCGCCTGGCCAGAGAGCCCCAGAAATGACCCACCCGAGAACTGCCTGAATAGGACCGATGATGGCCGCAATCAAAGCCGGGCGGCCAATGGGGTTTGTTTTCATGGCTGAAGTCTTGCACAGGCGTAGGGTGATGGAATGAACAAATCACAGAACGCACGCTTCATCACGTACCTGGTTCTCGCGATCACTGGGTTCGTTACCGCAATGGTGTTCAACGGCATTGCCGTCATGACCGGGGCCGATTACGCAGGCGCGTGGTTTGGAACCGCGGTCGACTGGGTGCTCTCCGCCGACCTCACCGTGGTGGCACTTGCATCAGTCGTGTTCATGCTGAGCGAGGCGAAACGGCTCGGAATGCGTCGAGTGTGGATTTACATTGCGCTCTCGTTTGTCACCGCAATGGCGTTCACCTTCCCACTTTTCCTCGCGATGCGGGAACGTCATCTGGCACTCACCAAATCAGCGTGACGGCAGTGCCTAGTTGGGTCAGTGCCCGTCCAGAACGCCGATACGCACCAACCGCGCGATTGCGGCCTCTTCAATTGGACTCTTGGGCCCGATAGCGAAACGCATAAGGCGAAGCAGCGCTCGTCCGACGGGAACAATCACGAACGTCGGCCATGCGCGAAGGCCCAGTAACTGCCGATATTCGGGGCGGAGGGATGCGACCGCCGCTTCATACAGGAGCCGATAAACGGGTTTGAATGCCCTCGGCAATGGCGGGTTCCGAATGAAGGCGATCACTGCGCGGGTGTCGTCTGTCACCGTGAGCACCCCCGTGGCCGCAATCTGCTCCAGCCTCGCATCCATCTCAGCGCGTGAATGCGGCACGTCCTCGAACCCGAGAGCCTTGACGCTAATGCCCCACTGATCGATGTAGTTGTCGGCACCGGTTGCGCGGTTTCCCCGAGGAATCGGTGTGATCGAGTACCACTCGTGCGCTGTGAGAAATGACTCCATGAACGCAATGTGGACCCATTCGAGTAGGTCGGAATCGTCTGCACGGTAGGCGATTCGACCCTTCACGGGCGATTCGTATTCTCCCGTCACCGAGTTGTGCAACCGAACAACACGCGACCCTTCGCGGAGGGCTTCGGGGAGGGACGCAAACGTTGTGACCGTTAGCCATCGAATAGTTCCAGCCAAACGACCGAGTGGCTCGGCAGCGTAGCGTGAGTGTTGCATGACACCCGCGAGCGAACCGGGATGGAGCGCCTGTACGAGGAGCGCGCGAACCCCGCCGACGAGTGTTCCGAAGTCACGGTGAACAACCCACGGAGCATCGGTGGGAAGAAAGTGGCCAGGTTCGTCACCTCGAGCGACAACCTCCAACCACGGCGGGTTACCGTCCGTCGAGCCAGAGAGCAAATTCTTGAAACGCAGCGCCAAACGGTCTTGGATTGTCGAAAGCACTGTCATTGTTCCTCTAGCCTAGAGGGAACATTCTCAACACGAAGGCGGTATGCGCATGGGTGATTTGAACGGAAAGACAGTTGTCGTCATTGGCGCTTCTGGAGTTCTCGGTGGGCTCATCAGTGAGGCTCTCGCCGAGCGTGGAGCACGAGTAATCGCCGGTGCACACAGCGCAGCGGGAATGCTCAAAGCGGCCAGTGTGGCGGAAACTGTTCTCCCTCTGGACATCGCCGACGAAGCGTCAATCAAGGAGTTCTCGTCGGCGCTTCGAGATGTAGTTGAATCGATCGACGGAATTGTCATTGCGACGGGTGTTGCCGCGTTTGGTCCGATGGCGGAGACGCCGGCCGACGTTGTGTCGCAGGTGATGGCTGTCAATGCAACCGGCCCCATCTCCGTCATCACGCACCTCCTCCCGCTATGTCGAGAGGGCGGAGACAGT
>CAXNHY010000079.1:0-4392 GCA_964202425.1 Microbacteriaceae bacterium MWH-Ta3
CTCCCTGACCCAACGGAGCTCATTGAGCGTCTCGCTCTCGTCACATGTGAAATCCTTGCCGGTACGCGAAACCTCGATCAGATCTCTCGCTGGGTGACAGAGGACGTCTTCCGGATGGTTGCTGAACGGTCAATGGCGGCCAAGAGGCAGCGCTCCCAAACCACAGACGTCAAACAGATGCGACCGACAGTCACCGTGGCCAGGTCTCACACCTGCGAGCCACGCGACGGCATCGTAGAGGGAGTCGTGCTGGTTCGGATTGGTCCGCGGACACGCGCGGTAGCCGTCAGACTCGAGGGCCTAGATCACCGCTGGCGAGCAAGCTCACTCGCACTGCTGTGAAGTGAGCGGGCGGATTACTCCGGTCGCTGTCCGAACGCTCCGCGCGGGCCGTCCTTGGCAGGCGGCTTCTGAGGCTGGACGCGCGGGCGCTGTGCAGGAGCAGGGTTCTGGCGCGGCTGCGCTGGGCGAACCACCGTCTCCCCGTCTTCGTTGGGCGCCGAGTAGGACAGTTGAGCGGGAGCTTGAGAGCCGCTGAGTCCAGGGGCAGCGACAGCTTGGCCACCTGCTCCTGGTGCGACCTGAACGTCGAGGTTGAAGATGAATCCGACGGATTCTTCACGAATCAATCCCATCATTTGCTGGAACATCAAGTAGCCCTCGCGCTGGTACTCGATCAGCGGGTCACGCTGAGCCATCGCGCGAAGTCCGATTCCGTCCTTGAGGTAATCCATCTCATAGAGGTGGTCACGCCAACGACGGTCGACAACTGAGAGGACGACCCGTCGTTCAAGTTCACGCGTAGCCGCATCACCGAGTGAGTTTTCGCGGATGCCGTACTGAACCATCGCGTCAGAGATGAGTTCGCGCGAAACATCGGCCGACGAAATCTTGGAGCCGTACTCAGCGAGCACGTCGTGAACGGAAATCGTCACGGGGAAGATTTGGCGAACGTCAATCCAGAGCTGCTCGAGATCCCAATCGTCGGAATTGCGAACCTGAGAAGTGCGCTCGTTGACGGCATCGGTGATGGAACGCTCGATGAACTGCGCGATGCGCTCCTTGATTGAGGCGCCTTCGAGGATCTGGCGGCGGTCGCCGTAGATCGCTTCACGCTGACGGTTGAGAACATCGTCGTACTTGAGAACGTTCTTTCGGATTTCGGCGTTACGCGCTTCGACCTGAGACTGCGCAGAGCGAATCGCGCGCGAAACAATCTTGGATTCGATGGCGAGGTCATCGTCACCGGTTCGGCGCATGATGGCTTCGGCAGCGCCGGCGTTGAAGAGTCGCATGAGATCGTCTTGAAGCGAAAGGTAGAAGCGGCTCTCACCCGGGTCGCCCTGACGACCGGAACGACCGCGCAACTGGTTGTCAATACGCCTCGATTCGTGACGCTCAGTACCGAGAACGTACAAACCGCCAGCCGCGCGAACTTTCTCCGCCTCGGCCTCGACCTGAACCTTCATCTCTGCGTAGACGCCATCCCACTGCGCTTCATACTCATCGGGGGTGTCATTCGGGTTGAGTCCGAGGTCGTGGAGTTTACGAACAGCCATGAACTCGGCGTTTCCACCGAGCATGATGTCGGTTCCACGGCCAGCCATGTTGGTGGCAACCGTGACAGCGCCGAGGCGACCAGCTTCCGCGACAATTCCAGCTTCTCGGGCGTGGTTCTTGGCGTTGAGCACTTCGTGGCGGATGCCGCGCTGCGCAAGAGCCTTGGAGAGCATTTCGCTCTTCTCGACGGAGACCGTTCCGACGAGCACAGGCTGACCCTTGCCGTTGCAGGCGACGATGTCTTCAACGACCTGGCGGAACTTTGCGTCAACTGTTCGGTAGACGAGATCGGCCTGATCTTTACGAACCATTGGGCGGTTCGTTGGGATGGGAACAACACCGATTTTGTAGGTCGCGGCGAACTCAGCCGCTTCCGTTTCGGCGGTACCCGTCATTCCCGACAGCTTCTCGTAGAGGCGGAAATAGTTCTGCAGCGTGACCGTCGCGAGGGTTTGGTTTTCGGCCTTGACCTCGACGCCCTCTTTTGCTTCGATCGCCTGGTGAATACCTTCGTTGTAGCGACGACCGGCGAGGATTCGACCGGTGTGTTCGTCGACAATGAGGACCTCGCCGTTCATGACAACGTAATCCTTGTCGCGGCGGAAAAGTTCTTTCGCCTTCAACGAGTTGTTGAGGAACGAAATGAGAGGCGTGTTGACCGACTCGTAAAGGTTGTCGATCCCGAGGTAATCCTCGACCTTTTCAATTCCCGACTCGAGAACACCGATCGTGCGCTTCTTCTCGTCAACCTCGTAGTCTTCCCCAGCAATGAGTCGAAGTGAAATCTTCGAAAACTCAGAGAACCAGCGGTTGGCTTCCGTCGATGACGGTCCAGAAATGATGAGCGGCGTGCGGGCCTCGTCGATAAGGATGGAGTCGACCTCGTCCACGATTGTGTAGAAGTGTCCGCGCTGAACCATGTCGGGACGCTGCCAGGCCATGTTGTCGCGGAGATAGTCGAACCCGAACTCATTGTTCGTTCCGTAGGTGATGTCGGCACTGTACTGCTGGCGACGAACCTCCGGAGTCTGGTTGGACAGAATGCAGCCGGTGGTCATCCCGAGGGCACGGAACACGCGACCCATGAGTTCCGACTGGTACGACGCGAGGTAATCGTTGGTTGTGACAACGTGAACACCGCGCGACGGGATCGCGTTGAGGTAAGCGGCGAGGGTCGCAACGAGCGTCTTACCCTCACCGGTCTTCATTTCCGCAATATTTCCGAGGTGGAGTGCGGCCCCACCCATGATTTGAACGTCATAGTGGCGCATTCCGAGGGTGCGCTTCGCCGCTTCACGAACTGCGGCGAATGCTTCGGGGAGCATGACGTCGAGAGATTCGCCGTTTGCGTAGCGTTCGCGGAAATCGACGGTTTCTGCGCGGAGTTCGGCGTCGGACAGGCTGGAAAAGGCGTCTTCAAGGGCGTTCACCGATTTTGCGTAGGCCTTGAGTTTGCGGAGGATTGCCCCTTCGCCCACTCGCAGCGCGCGTTCGAGAATATTTGCCACTCGGTACTCCGTTTCACTGGGCCGACGCACGGAACGGGCGATTCGGCAGTGGTTACATTCTACGGCGAGACGCTTGCGAGAACCACCGCGCCAACAACCGTGACGCCGTGGGCCTCTAGCGCTCGGCGGGCGTTGGTGAGCGTCGCTCCCGTCGTGCACACGTCGTCAACGAGGACGACGAAATGCCCGCGGAGACCGTGACGTCCGCGAAGAATCATCGAACGTCCGCTCCACCGGTCGTCCGCGGTGAGCCCGCGTTGGGTGCGGGGATTGGAAAACGTCAGCACATCGCGCACGGGAAGACCCGTCATGCGCGCCACCCGAACGGCAAGACTCCAACCCCGCTGGCGAAAGCCGCCGCGCGACGACGGCATGGGGACGGCGATCGTTGCATCGAGGGGGATGAGCCTTCGGATTGCGGGCGACAGGCGCGAAACGGACTGTGGCGAACGTCCTGCTTTAGCAGCGCGAATCAGCGTTCGAAGTTCGTTTCGGTAGCCACCAAGCGCTGTGATCTCTAATCCGGCAATCTCGCGAGTGACCGGAGCGGAGGACACAACACGCACCGCGCACGCGTCGCACAGAGTGGCACCACAGACACGACAGACAACGCAGGCCACATCCCACAGCGCGTCCACCCAGTCCACACTCGATTGTCGAGCGTTCACCAATCTGCTCGCAGCTCACAACCGGATCCATGGGAAAACTCGGACTAGCGCTGTGTTGCTAACAACTCCGCCGTCACGCCGAGCGTTTGCCACCCGCCCGACCGCGGCACAAAAAGTTGACCCGAGGAACTAAGGACCACTAGCTGGCTCGATCCGTTACCGCCAGAAATTGCGATTGGCGCGTCAACTGTTCCCAGCACCTCGGTAATCCCACCCACGGATGCGAGTTCGACATAGGAGAGGGCAATATTCTCCGTAATCACGGCAACGCTGACCGAATCAGCCCACGCGATATCGATAACACTGTTTCCGCCGATGGGCAGTTCGTGGAATCCCGCGATTGCCCGCACCGCACCTGCCGCGTCGCGATCGACGGATGCGACATACAACGCAGGCCCACTCGAGCTGTTTAGCGCGATCGCGACCCTCGAGCCTTCCCTTGAGACTTCCAGCGCGACGATCTGTGCCGTCGAATTCCACGGACCGGAGATGGTTTGTGAATTGCCGGAGTTCCACACCGTGATGGCTGAGGGGCTCGACTGTCGCACCCACCACACGCCGCCGGCGTCGTCAATTTGAGGTTCCGTGACGGACCGTTGATTGGCAACGAGCGCGGTTTGGGCACCGACCCGATAAACACCCGACGCTGTCCCGAC
>CAXNHY010000080.1:0-4346 GCA_964202425.1 Microbacteriaceae bacterium MWH-Ta3
GATTCCCGCAGTTCGCTACTGTAGCGGGTCGTCGTCGAGAATGACGGGGGTTCGCTTGGCAACAACGACACCCCGTTGGCTCGAGACCTGAACCCACGGGTCTCTGACGGAAACCGACATCGTCTCGTCCCCAATAAAGCCGAGCGTGACCGCGGCAAAGGCAACGCCGGCGGGAATACCGACATCAGAACTCATGTTGGAGCCCCACACCTGTGAGCGAATTGACCTGACGAATCGCTCCTCGGCCTCTGCGGGCAGCGCCTTCGTCACCTCACGAATACCGTCGCTCGCAACCTTGTCGAGGTCTTTCGACGCGAGTTTGCCGGTGGTTTCCCAGCCGTCTCGTGTTGGGAGAGCGACAGTCCACCTGACCGAGGGTGCGGTCGCTGGAAGCGTCACGGATGAGCCGGCGTCGGTCGACGTCACGGCCGCTAGCCGAGCGCGCAGTGATTCGGCCGGCACAACAACATCGAAGATTGACGGTGTCGCAAGGCTGAAACCGCGCATCCCAAGAACCGTCGGAGTGGTATCGCTCAATCCTCGGGGGCTGAGCACCTGCACCCACACTGCGAGAACGTTTCCCTCGGCAACCAGCCGGACAGACTTGTTCTCGATCTGTTCAGCTCGGCCAACGAACGTGTCAAAGTCGCGAACCGATTCGGCATCGGTCAGTGTGATGGTGTGATTCGCTGTCATGTTGACCTAGTCGCGCGTGAGTTTACGATACGCGGAACGGTGAGGCTTAGCAGCCTCCGGGCCAAGGCGTTCAATCTTGTTCGTCTCGTACGCTTCAAAGTTGCCCTCAAACCAGTACCAGTTGGCCGGGTCCTCTTCTGTTCCTTCATAGGAAAGAATGTGTGTTGCAATGCGGTCGAGGAACCAGCGATCGTGGGTAATCACCACGGCGCAACCAGGGAATTCGAGAAGCGCGTTTTCCAGCGAAGACAGGGTCTCAACATCAAGGTCGTTGGTCGGTTCGTCAAGAAGCAGGAGGTTCCCGCCCTGTTTCAGGGTGAGTGCAAGGTTGAGGCGGTTGCGCTCTCCACCCGAGAGGATTCCGGCTTTCTTCTGCTGGTCTGGGCCCTTGAAGCCAAACGACGAGACATAGGCTCGGGACGGGATCTCGACATTGCCGACCTGGATGATGTCGAGCCCTTCCGAGACCACTTCCCACAGGGTCTTGGACGAATCGATTCCAGCTCGCGACTGGTCGACGTAGGAAATCTTGACCGTCTCGCCGACCTTGAGCACACCGGAATCGAGTGGCTCCATGCCAACAATCGTCTTGAAGAGCGTCGACTTTCCGACACCGTTCGGGCCGATGATTCCGACGATGCCGTTTCGAGGGAGCGAGAACGAGAGGTTGTCGATGAGGATTCGCTCACCGAATCCCTTCTTGACATTGTTCGCTTCGAGGACGACCGCACCGAGTCGTGGTCCTGGTGGGATCTGAAGTTCTTCGAAGTCGAGCTTCTTGGTGCGCTCGGCTTCAGTCGCCATCTCTTCGTAGCGTGCGAGACGAGCCTTCGACTTTGCCTGGCGGCCCTTTGCGTTCGAACGAACCCATTCGAGCTCCTCAGCCAGTCTCTTCGACAGCTTGGCGTCTTTCTTGCCCTGTATTTCGAGACGCTCCGACTTCTTCTCGAGGTAAGTCGAGTAGTTTCCCTCGTAAGGGTAAAGGCGACCGCGATCGACTTCGGCAATCCACTGAGCTACGTGATCGAGGAAGTACCGGTCGTGGGTGATCGCGATAACTGCACCGGGGTACTTCGAAAGATGTTGCTCGAGCCAGAGCACGCTCTCAGCATCGAGGTGGTTAGTTGGTTCATCGAGGAGTAGCAGGTCGGGTTTTTCGAGGAGCAGTTTGCAGAGGGCGACGCGTCGCTTCTCACCACCCGACAGCACGTTGACAGCTGAATCAGAAGGTGGGCAGCGGAGAGCGTCCATTGCTTGCTCAAGTTGTGAATCAAGATCCCACGCGTCGGCGTGATCGATTGCCTCTTGGAGCTCGCCCATCTCGGCAAGGAGAGCGTCAAAGTCGGCGTCCGGCTCGCTCATGAGCATAGAAATTTCGTTGAAGCGTTGAATCTTGTCGTACATTCCGCGCACGCCATCTTGGACGTTTTCAAGAACTGACCGAGTTTCGTCGAGCTCTGGTTCTTGCATCAAGATTCCCACGGTGTAGCCCTGCGACAGTGTCGCTTCCCCGTTTGACGGGGTGTCGAGCCCCGCCATGATCTTGATGATTGTCGACTTGCCAGCACCGTTGGGGCCGACCATACCGATCTTGGCACCGGGGAAGAACGACATCGTCACGTCGTCGAGAATCAGCTTGTCACCGACCGTTTTGCGGGCGTTGATCATCGTGTAAATGAACTCGGCCATGGCTTACCAATCAATCTTTCGTTTTTCACCGATGAGGCAACCGCCAGAGCCGAGGGCTGATTCGACGGTTGATGTCACACTCATGTCGAGCATTCGCTGACCGATGAGGCACGACGTTCCGAATTGAACAGAGATAACGATTTGGTCGGCCGGTTGCCCTGTGCCCGAGATTGATGGGGTGAGTTGCATGGCTGCCTTGTCAAAACCAACCACGACAAGGGAATCAAGCATCACTCGGCCAGGGTCTGGGCTGGGATACAACGATGCCTTCCCAATTGCCCAATCGAACAACGGCTTGTTGTCAATCGCCGTGCCACCCGCGATGTAATCGGGTTGCGGCCCAAACGGGTCAACGCTGACCGACGGGGTCGGAGTCGGCGTCGCACTGGGTGTTGGCGCTGCCGGCGGGGCGCACGCTGAAAGTGCGACAACTGCGACTAAAGAAGCCGCACTGGCGAACAATCGAACCTTCAACACAACACCCCTGACAGTGGCTGGACAACCCCCCAAGTCTAAACGGAATTGGGGGGCTGTCCGCCTACAGCGCGACGGGTTCCGGCTCGACCGTCTCAGCAACCTCGTCAACGTCGACGGGAAGGGAAACCGAGTCGCCGCTCCCGACTGTTCGCGTGAATTGCGCGGTTCCCCAAAACAGATCGTGTCCGATCGTTTCGGCCTCAATCTCCACGGTGGTTCCCGTTCGGTCGTCCGTCTGCCAGTCCCGAACCCTCACTCGACCGGTGACGACGATTCGGTCGCCTTTACTCAGTGACGGCACGGCGTTGATGGCGAGCTGACGAAACGACGTGACGGTGTACCAGTTCGTCGATGCGTCGACCCACTTCTCGGCGGTCTTGTCGAATCGCCGCTGCGACGACGCGAGGCGGAAACTCGTGATGGGTAATCCTTCGCTCGTGACAACGTGTCGTGGTGTTGTGGCGATGAGACCCGTAATGGTGATGGTGTCGCTCATGGTGTTCTCCTATTCTCTAGTGGCGAGCGCCGGAGCCGCGTCGATGACGTTCCGGCGCTCGATTAGAGAATCCCGCAGGAGCGGTCTCCGTGGGGCGGCACTTCCCAAATCTGTGGAAAAGTGCCGAAAACGATTGTTTGTGAGCTAAACCGTGAGGTACTTCGCGAACCCGGCGCGAACCTTGTTGACTTTCGGCACAGCAACCGCGAGGCAGTAACCCTGAGTGGGGTTCTTCGCGAAAAAGTTCTGGTGGTAGTCCTCAGCCGGGTAGAACACGGTGAAGTCCACAACTTGAGTGACGACCCCGCCACCCCAGTTGTCTTCCGCTCGGGCGAGGGCCTCATCGAAAAGCTGTTTCTGGGCTGAGTCGAGCGGAAACATCACCGAGCGATATTGCGTTCCAACGTCGTTTCCCTGACGGTTCAACTGGCGCGGGTCGTGCATGGTGAAGAACGCGTCGAGGATAACCTCGGCCGGGATGACATCCTCGTCAAAAGTTACGGAGACCGCCTCGGCGTGACCTGTCGAGCCCGAGCAGACATCGTCATAGGTCGGGAACTCGGTCTCGCCGCCAGCATACCCAGAAACGACTTCGGTGACACCGTTGAGGACTCGATAGGCCGCATCGAGGCACCAGAAGCATCCACCGGCGAGATAGAAAGTTGTCATGCGGTTAGTCTACGTCTGCCCGATACGCTTAGAGCATGGCGTACGAAGCTCATCCAGACCGATATGAATCGATTCCCTATGCCCGCTGCGGTCGAAGCGGAATCCAACTGCCACGAGTGTCGCTTGGGCTTTGGAACAACTTCGGTGATGACCGCGATCGAGGTGTCCAGCGCGACATCGTCCTCCGCGCCTTTGACCAGGGTGTCACCCACATCGATCTCGCGAACAACTACGGTCCACCTCCCGGCGCTGCCGAGCGAGTCTTTGGGGAAATTCTGAAGTCCGACCTCGCGCCTTACCGCGACGAGCTGATTATCTC
>CAXNHY010000081.1:0-4177 GCA_964202425.1 Microbacteriaceae bacterium MWH-Ta3
GGCACTTCCCGTAATGATTCGCGTCACGGGTTAAGGCTACTGGGGCAACGGTCAATCGGGCGTGACGCGCGTGCTGACGGGTAGCGTAAACATCGTGTCCGACTCAGCCGACTTCCGAGACCTGCCGCTCACGCAGGTCGTGGGGGACACGACAGCCAAGGCGATGACCAAGGCGTTCGGGTTTGACACCGTCGGCGGGCTTCTCGGCCACTATCCGAGACGGTACGCGGAACGCGGCGAACTCACGGCGCTGGATTCACTTCCGCTCAATGAAGCGGTGACGATTGTCGCTGAAGTCGTGCGCGTCAACAACCGCCCGATGAACGGCCGAAAGGGGTCGATTCTCGAGGTTGTGTTGACAGACGGCACCGGCCGGTTGTCTCTGACGTTCTTCAATCAGGCGTGGCGCGCCCGTGAACTGAGAACGGGTGCGCGAGGGATCTTCGCCGGCAAGGTTGGCGAGTTCAGGGGAACCAGGCAACTGACGCACCCCGACTACGAGTTGTTCGACGACGACGACACGGTGAGCGATGAGGTCGCAGCCCTTTGGGCGTCGACACCCATCCCGATTTACCCGGCGACGAGCACCGTCGCGTCGTGGCAAATTGCGAAGACGGTCGGCATTCTGGTGGACATCCTCCCCGAGCTCGATGATCCCGTTCCGGAATCGGTCAGGGCAGAGCACGGACTTTTGTCGCTTCGCGAAGCTCTCACCTCGATTCATCGGCCAAAGGCTCACGACGAATGGCGTGCCGCGCGCGAAACACTGCGATTCCACGAGGCGTTTCTCGTTCAAGTTGCCCTCCTTCGCGACCGTTCACGGGCGAAAGCCGCGGTGTCAATCCCGCGCACTCCGGCAGCGCTTCGGGCACGGTTCGACGCGAACCTTCCCTTCGAGCTAACGGACGACCAGGTTGAGGTCGGCCGCGAAATCGATGCCGACATGGCAAACGCACACCCCATGAACCGACTCGTCCAGGGTGAAGTTGGGTCTGGCAAGACTCTCGTGGCAATCCGTGCGATGCTCACAGCGATTGAAGACGGGGGTCAGGCTGCGCTCATCGCCCCGACTGAGGTGCTGGCGTCGCAGCACGCGAGGTCCATCGTGGCAACGCTCGGCGAGCTCGCACCTGAGCTCAATCCGGTCTTGCTCGTCGGAAGCTTGCCTGCCGGCGAGAAAAAGCGCGTCAACCTGGCAATCGCGAGCGGGTCAGCGCGAATCGTCATCGGTACTCACGCGTTGCTGTCAGCCTCTGTTCAGTTCAATGACCTGGCTCTCGTCGTCGTTGACGAGCAGCATCGGTTCGGGGTAGAGCAACGAGACACGCTTCGACAGAAAGGCACCTCACCGCACACGCTCGTGTTGACGGCAACACCGATTCCGCGAACCGTCGCAATGACAGTGTTCGGCGATCTTGACGTCTCGACAATTCGAACCTTGCCGTCTGGCCGCACTCCGATCGAGTCCCACGTCGTGCCACTGTCAGACAAGCCCGGGTGGTGGCCGCGAGTGTGGGCGAGACTCGGCGAGGAGATTGAGAAAGGCCGTCAGGGATTTGTCGTTTGCTCGGCGATCGATCCAACGACAGATGATTCTGAAGCCGAACTTCTCGACGATTCACCGTCGGCGACTCCTCGTCACAGTGTGTCGGAAATGGTTCCCATCGTCCGCGCCGAATTGTCGGGCAGACGGGTTGAATTCGTTCACGGGCGATTGTCGGGGGACGAAAAGGACACGGTCATGCGTGCTTTCTCCGCTGGTGACATCGACGTCCTCGTTGCAACGACGGTGATTGAAGTCGGCGTCGATGTCCCTAACGCGTCGACGATGGTCGTCCTCGACGCCGACCGGTTCGGTGTCAGTCAATTGCATCAGCTTCGTGGTCGAGTCGGTCGTGGCGGTGTGCCTGGCCTCGCGCTGTTCGTCACGACGGCTGAGACGGGCACACTCGCGCGCGAACGCGTTGAGGCAGTCGCATCAACGCTTGACGGTTTCGAGTTGGCGCAAAAGGACCTCGAACTCCGACGAGAGGGTGATGTGCTCGGTGAACGGCAATCGGGCGGGCGCAGCGGACTTGTCCTGCTTCGCGTCGCCGTCGACGGAGCCGTAATTGAGTCAGCAAGGGCGGCTGCGACTCCGATCATCGACGCAGACCCTGAGTTGGGCGCTCACCCTGCACTTCGCGCAGCGGTGGACCGCCGATTGTCAGCGCGTGAACGCGAGTTCCTCGGAAAGTCCTGACCGTTTGAGACGCTTCGCGGGTACGCTGAAGGTATGACCTCGCTCGCTGTTGTTCCCGGCTCATTCGACCCTGTAACGCTCGGACACCTCGATGTCGTCGAGCGAGCTCGCCACATTTTTGACGAGGTTCATGTCGTTGTTGTGCACAACCCGTCCAAGACCGCAATGCTCCCTGTGGCCCGCCGTGTCGAGCTAATCGAGGAGTCGCTCCGCGACGCCGGACTCTCCGATCGCGTGACGGTAACGAGCTGGAGTGTCGGTTTACTCGTGGATTACTGCCGCGAGGTCGGAGCGACAGCGCTCGTCAAGGGAATTCGCTCAGAGGTCGACGTAGCGTACGAAACCCCAATGGCCATCGTCAACCGCGATCTAGCCAACGTCGAGACCGTATTCCTCCTGCCCAACCCCGCACACTCTCACGTCTCGTCTTCGCTCGTGCGGCAGGTCGCGGCACTCGGTGGGGATGTTTCACCGTATCTTCCTGACGCCGTGACGCGGTATATGAAGACGGGCGACTTCAGCTAAATCGCGGGTACCCTGAGAAGGTGAAAAACCAGCCAGCCAACCCGTTCGCGATCAACGTTTTTGACGTCTCTCATCGCATCGGTGAAGAACGCGTGGTGTCCCTTCAGGAGACACTCACATCACACTGGGGCGAGGGTGTCGCCAGTGTTCCAGAGGGCGCTGTCGTATCCGTTGAGGTTCGACTCGACGGCCTCCACGATGGAATTCTTGTCGCTGCCGACATCTCAGCGACGGCAACGGGGGAGTGCGTTCGCTGCCTAGAGCCGGTGAGCATTCCCGTTCAAGTGGATTTCCAGGAACTTTTCGCGTATTCTCCTACAGAGGAACTTGAATTCTCTGTTCGCGATAATTACGTAGATTGTGAACCGTTGGTTCGAGACGCGGTTGTGCTGGCACTGCCGTTCCAACCCTTGTGTGACGAGGACTGTTTGGGGCTTGATCCGGAAACGGGCGAGAAACTGGCGGAACCGCGCGATCACAACAGTTCGTCCATTGATCCGAGATGGGCGGCACTGGAAGCCCTCGCTTCCACTTCAGACACTTCGGCCGCTAAACCGGCCACCAAAAAGAGGACGTAATCATGGCAGTTCCCAAGCGCAAACAGTCGCGTTCGAACACTCGTTCACGCCGTTCGCAGTGGAAGGCAGAAGCTCCGACGCTCGTTAAGACGATCGAAAACGGACGCACCGTATACAGCCTCCCTCACCGCGCAAAGATGGTCACCGACTCGGTCGGCACAGAGTTGTTCCTTGAGTACAAGGGCCGCAAGGTCGCTGACGCTTAATCAGACCTGATGACGGCGCGCCTTGAGGTCACTCCAGGCGCGCTGTTTCTTTTCTCATGACGACACCACTCCCGTTCAGAAACCCCGACGAACTCGCGGGGATTCTTGGAGTGGACATTCCGCGGGACATCCTCGTTGAGGCACTGACCCACCGCTCGTTTGCGTATGAGCACGGTGGGAGCAACTACGAGCGGCTCGAATTCCTCGGCGATGCCATTCTGCAGCAAGTGGTCACGCTCGAACTGTATGAGCGTTTTGCGACCCTGCCAGAGGGTGATTTGGCGAAGCGCAGAGCAGCGCTCGTGTCGACCGTCGCCCTCGCCGAGGTTGCACGCCGTATCGACCTTGGGCCGTTCATCCGCTTGGGCAACGGCGAGATCTCGACGGGCGGCTCAGCTAAGTCATCGATTCTTGCGGACGTCGTTGAAGCACTGTTCGGGGCGACGTTCCTCGCGCGTGGTCAAGCTGCGTCCACCGACCTCGTGCTCACGCTCGTTGGACCGTTGTTCGACGATGTCGACCGATTCGGCGCAGCGATGGACCCCAAGACTCAGCTTCAGGAATTGTGTGATCGAAAAGGATGGGCAAAACCGATCTACTCCATCACCGAGAAGGGGCCCGATCAC
>CAXNHY010000082.1:0-4170 GCA_964202425.1 Microbacteriaceae bacterium MWH-Ta3
GATGGAACCGGTCATGAGACCTGCCGGGTTCGACGCGTCTAACGGGTCAGCAATTCTGGGCAGATCATTGCCGTCAGCCCAGCCGCTATCCGTCGTGTCGCGCACCTTCTCACGGTATCCCGAAGGTCAGTGAAACACTGGTAACAACGCACCTCGGTCTACACGGTGCCCTCGGAGCGGAACGGTCCAGTGGACCGGTCCGTTTGAACCGACTGGAACGAAGAACGAACCGATGAGAGTGCCCTCGGAGGGACTCGAACCCCCAACCCTTTCCTTAGGACGGAACTGCTCTTCCATTGAGCTACGAAGGCGGAACTCTTATTCTCCCACGGCGGGCGAGGGATGGGTAACTTTATGCAGCCAGATAGTCGTTCCAGGCCGGAACTTCTCTGTCAATCCCCCGCACCAGCCACGACGTTCCGTGCGGTTGCTTGGGTTGAACCTTGAGCGACCAACCCATTTCTCGCGGTGTCTTGTCAGCCTTTTCATTGTTGCAGCGAACGCACGCTGCAACGAGGTTGTCCCACGCGTCGGCGCCTCCGCGCGACTTGGGCTGCACGTGATCGATCGTGTTTGCGACTTTGCCGCAGTAGGCACATCGATGGTTGTCTCGTCGCAAAACTCCGCGCCGCGTGAGGGGAACGCCCTTGGTCATCGGGACCTTGACGTAGCGGGTGAGGATGACGACATTAGGCCGTTCCCACAATCCGCTGATTCCAAAAACGGGATGGTCCGCTTCGTGGCTGAGTGTCATCGCTTTGCCCGTCATGACGAGAACGATTGCTCGGCGATAGGACACGACTGCGAGCGGTTCATAGCCGGCGTTGAGGACAAGGGTTTTCATGAGGTGCCTTTCGTGCCCGCATGGCGTGCGGGCTGTCGGGGTGGACCTTCTCGTTTGGCTGTGACAACACAAAAGGCACTGTCCTATGGACAATGCCTCGTTGTGGTGCAATCGCAAGATTGCGTCACTGTGCTCGGACATATCGGGTGGGCCCACGGCAGATCCCGGGTTGGGATCCTGTGGGACTCGACGTTGTCGTCAGTTTTCCAAGGTGAGTTGGTCACGCGCTCAGGATAACCCCACCGGCTGTGGATAGCCGGCATTGATGAGAACTAAATTCCCAATCGGATGATGTAGTAGTCGGTTGTCCAAATGGGACGGAGGGAGACCGATCCTCCCGCGCGCGGTGCGTCGAGAATCATTCCGTTTCCTGCGTAGAAACCGTTGTGTCCCGCCATCATGACGATGTCGCCTGGTTGGGCATCATTGATGGAAATTGGTTTTCCAATAACGCCTTGGCCACTAACGCTGTGAGGGAGGGCGACGCCAAACTGCGCGTACACAAATTGGATGTAGCCAGAGCAGTCGAACCCAGCCGGCGATGCCCCACCGTAACGATAAGGGATACCCACGTACTTTTTAGCTACGGCAAAAACAGCAGCAAGGTCGTACCCGTTTGCGTACGGGGGGTTTTGGAGAAGGTCAGCAACGGATGGGCCTGTGTAGCGGGGGTAGACAACGAGCAGCCCTTGACGAGCAGCCTGTGCCGCGGTGAGTGCTGAGAAGTCGTCTTTGACAACAGTGTGGCTCCCGCCAGCGGCAACGACGCTTTGTCCATCGTTGCGGGAATAATCGACAGGTGCCTGCGTCATTCCAAATGCTGGCAACGCGAAGGCGCCAATGAGGGACGATGCAATCGTCATGATCCCGACCCGGCGAGCTCCGTCACTTCGGAGTGTTCGCGAAAGACGTGACGCCCCAGAGCCGACGACACGTGCACTGCGCCCGAGGACGCGACCTGCTGCAGACCCTAGACGGCGAAGAATATGCAAAGCGTTATTCAAGAGGAATCTCCTGAGCCCGAGGCGCTTTACCTCCCCGTCTGGTTCTAGCGGAACCTCGGTGAGACGGGAAATCGGGCTTCATCGAGGTTGTTCGTCAATGCAAAGCACCTGTGAACTACTCCCAAGTTTACCCAATTGCGGTGACGCCTCGCCTCGCGGCGCGCCTTGGTGTGTCTACACAGACACACTCGAGCCTGTGGGCTGACTCCTAAACTTGAGCCATGAGCGACTTCAGGCTTCCCTCAAATGCGATTCCGGTTGACGGACGATTCGGGTGCGGGCCGTCGAAGATTCGCCCAGAACAGCTCGACTATTTGATGGCGCACGCGCAATTGCTCGGAACATCACATCGCCAAAAGCCGGTGCGTGATCTCGTTGGCCGCGTTCGGGATGGTCTCGCTGAGTTGTACCGTTTACCCGAGGGATACGAGGTCATCCTCGGCAACGGTGGCTCGACGGCGTTCTGGGGCGCTGCCGCGTTCTCGTTGATTGCCACGAACAGCGCACACTTGTCTTTCGGCGAATTCGGGAACAAGTTCGTGACGGCGGCGCGCGCGCCATGGCTGTCGGCTCCCGTTGTCGTCGAGGGCGATCCAGGGACAGTCTCCGAATTCAGCGGTGCGGAGGAAGCCGACGTTTTCGCTTACCCGCACAACGAAACCTCCACGGGGACGATGGCTCCCGTTCGACGAATCGACAAGCCCGGAGCTCTAACGGTCGTCGACGCGACGAGTGCCGCTGGCGGAGTGGATATCGACATCCGCGAAACCGATGTCTACTACTTCGCTCCCCAAAAGAACTTTGCGTCAGACGGAGGTTTGTGGTTTGCGCTCGTCTCACCCGCAGCGATCAAGCGAATCGAATCAATCGCCCAATCAGGTCGTTACATCCCGGAGATTCTCAGCCTGTCCATCGCACTCGACAACTCTCGGCTCAACCAAACACTGAACACCCCGGCAATCGCCACACTCATCCTGCTTGACGCACAAATTCAGTGGATGAACACTAACGGTGGACTCGCCTGGGCGGACGCTCGTACGCGCACATCGTCGTCACTCATTTACGACTGGGCTGAGGCACACGCCCATGCGACACCGTTTGTCACTGACAAACGCCACCGGTCACAGGTCGTTGCGACGATTGATTTTGACGAGACGGTCGATGCGCCGGGCGTCTCAGCACTGCTTCGAGCGAACGGGATTGTCGACATCGATCCGTATCGGTCGTTTGGCCGCAACCAATTGAGAATCGGAACATTTACATCCGTTGAGTCCGACGATGTTGCGGCGTTACTGCGCGCAATCGACGCGGCAATCAGCGCTCTCTAGCTCGTGGGCTCGCTCGAATCCTCGAGTGATTCGTCGTCGATGATGTCGAGAGATTCCGGAACGTCGAACTCGTCGTCGTCATCATCGTCATCGTCATCGTCATCGTCATCGTCATCGTCATCGTCATCGTCATCGTCATCGTCATCGTCATCGTCATCGTCATCGAGAATGATGACGTCCCCGCGCACGTCATCGAGCTCGGGTAACACAACGTCGACCTCACCGTTCGCAAGCGCCTCTTCGTATTCGCGCAGGCGGTCTGCCCACGGAACCCAATCCGGTGCAATGACAGCGCCTTCACCCGCGACCAACTCTGACTCGAGAACAGTGATCGAGTCGCCGTCAACCACCAGCTCGACGATCCAGTTCCACCCCGCGTAGCCCGGCATTCGCGACGCGAGTCGGACCGTTGCAATGCCGTCCTTCTCCTCAACCGCCATCAGATCGCCGATCGTGTAGTCGGGCGTGAAGGTGAGGAGAGCTTCGCGCGCGGAAGCTTCTAGGGCTTTAGGCGTCGAAGTCATCAGCAACCTTTCGGAGCACAGCGGCAATCTTCTTCGAGTGCGAGGACGCTGGATAGTGCCCGCGTCGCAAATCGTTTCCAGCTGAATCCAAAAGTTTTGCGAGATCTTCAAGAATCACGGCCATGTCATCAGCCGAGCGGCGACGGTTCTTCGCAATGGACTGAGGCTCGTCGAGAACCATAACGGAGTGTGCCTGCAAACCGCGCTTGCCTTCGATCGTCCCGTACTCAAGGCGAGCGCCGGGAGCAACAGTCGTTCCGGCTGGCAGCGCTGAGGCGTGGAGGAACACTTCGACACCGTCGTCGCCCTGGACGAAACCGAAACCTTTGTCGTCGTCAAAGAACTTTACTTTTCCCGTTGGCATGCTTTTCTCCTGCTCGTAGACACCTCTCCTGAGGATACCCGTGCCCGCGATAGAATTGACGGATGCCCTCAGCCGTTCACGTCGCAACTCGACTCGCTGAGTTGAA
>CAXNHY010000083.1:0-4034 GCA_964202425.1 Microbacteriaceae bacterium MWH-Ta3
ATCCACCAACCCCGTTACAACTTCTTCGATCGTCGCCCTGAAACGGGTCTGTTCGATGCACTTGTTGAACTGGGGGTCGGTGGAATCGTCTATTCGCCGCTCGCGCAGGGCCTTGCAACCACCCGTTACCTCGACGGTATTCCCTCCGATTCGCGAGTTCGCACCGCTAACTGGATTGACGAGAAGCGAATCACCCCCGAATACCTCGACCACGTGCGTGCGCTCAACACCATCGCAGAGGGTCGCGGCCAGACGCTCGCGCAGATGGCGTTGACGTGGACACTTCGACACCCAGCCGTCACGAGCACACTCATTGGTGCATCGAGCGTGGCTCAACTTGACGACAACCTGGCTGCGGCGTCAGCAGCGCCTCTCACCACCGATGAGATTGCCGCGATTGAGCCTCACGCTATCCACCGTTTGGTCGACGATTGGCTGTAACACCCTCACGCGGACTGGGAATCGGGTACATCGCGTCTATTGCCGGCGCCTTGCTGTTTGGTCTCAACGGTGTCGTCATCAAGATGCTGATGGAGGGAACCGCGCTCAGCGGCTCGCAAATCACGCAGTTCCGCGTAACGGGAACGGCCATCATCATGGGCGCCGTGATGCTCGTCATCAATCGACGAGCTCTCATTCTCACGCGCGCACAGGTTGTTCCGATTGTCATCCTCGGCGTTGTCGTTGCGAGCCTCCAGGCCACCTATGCGATCGCCGTCAACATGATGCCCGTTGGCATCGCCCTGCTGCTCGAATACACCGCCGTTCTTTTTGTCGCCCTCATCGCGTTCTTCTGGTTCAAGGAGTTCGTCAAAGCTCGAATCTGGGCGTCCATCGCCATGGTGCTCGTCGGTCTCGCCGTCGTTGCTGAAGTGTGGAACACGACACTTGACCCGATTGGCGTGTTGTGGGCGATGGGTGCGTCGCTCAGCCTGACCGCCTATTTTGTCCTCGGTGAGCGCCAGACAGGCTCCATGCATCCGATGGCCGTCGGCTTCTGGACAATGCTCGTCGCGAGCGTCTTCTGGGCGATGTTCAGCGGATGGTGGGAGATCGATCCAGCAATTCTGTTGCGTGACATCCCCGTGACGACAGACCCAACGGGAACGGTTGCACCGGCCTGGGTGCTGATGATTGCGAACATCGTTATGGGAACGTTCATGTCGTTTGCCCTCAGCCTTTTCGCGATTAGTCGACTCAAGGCGACTCGTTCGGGAATTGTGGCAACAAGTGAAATTCTTTTTGCATTCCTCTTTGCGTTCCTGCTACTCGGTGAAGCGCTCAATTTCATCCAACTCATTGGTGCTGCCGTGGTTTTGCTCGGTATTGTTGTAGCACAGACCGCCCGTGACGGACATGCCGTTGAGGCGGATCTGGCGCTCATTCCCGAGGAGGAGAAATGACCGACATACTCACCGTTCCCGTCGTCACCGCTGATGGTAAAGAAACGACCCTGGACGAGCACCGCGGCAAGGTCATGCTCATTGTCAACGTTGCCTCGCGATGCGGACTTGCGCCACAGTACGCAGAACTCGAAGAACTTCAAAAAAAGTACTCTGACCGAGGGTTTGTTGTTCTCGGTTTCCCCTCGAACCAGTTTTTCCAAGAGCTGGGAACCAACGACGCAATCGCCCAGTACTGTTCAACAACATGGGGTGTGACGTTCCCGATTTTCGACAAAATCCGAGTCAATGGAAAGGGCCGCGCACCGCTTTACGCGGAGCTTGTCAAAGCGAAGGATGAGAGTGGAATCGCCGGAAACATCCGCTGGAACTTTGAAAAGTTCGTCGTAACGCCCAACGGCACGATCCACCGATTCCGTCCAACGACCAAACCGAGTGACCCCGCGATCGTGTCGCTCATCGAGGCAAACCTCCCTCGATAGCCCTCTGGGAACGCTGAACTGGCTAGGTTTTTGCCCGTTTGTTGCGTATAATTTGGGGAAAGCTCTACCCCTAATTCACTGAGGTTGGAACCGCCCGATGCGTGTCTTGCGAGCGTTGTTTACCGGCGCGTTAGCAATTCTGTTTTCAGGAGTGCTCGCGCCGCTCAGTCTCGCGCCTTCTCCCGAAACGGAGGTCGCCGCTGCAGCTGACACGTCGGGTTTGAAGTTCACGGCATACCGTGCGTCCGACTCGTATCCCGAGCGTTCGACCTCCAGGTACACGGTCTGTGCGACGGGAACAGTCCCGAATATTGACTGGAATGTCGGCGGAGGCGACATTCACGGCTGTGGTGGCGATTACGTCATGGTTCGGTATTACGGGTACATCAGCTACCCGGTAGACCAAACGGTCTACTTCCGGGGTTATTCCGACGACGGAATCTCCATGAAAATCGGCGGTACGTGGACCGACGGAGCGCTGTCGAACGGCACCCAAGTAATCAATGAATGGGTACTTCGCGGTTGCGGTTCGTCGAACGTAGGGTCCTTTGAATTCTCGGCAAACGTGGCGTATCCCGTTGAGGTTTGGTTTTACGAACACGGCGGTGGCGCTTGCGCAAGGATTAGTCAATCAAGCTCATCCAATGGAGCCTTCACTGCCGTGCCAAGCACCCAGTTTGACCAGGTTGGGCTTGAAGCAGCAGTGTTTACGGACGAATCGGTCGCAACTGCGGCCACCCGCGACCAGGCGTACAGTGACTCTGTTTCGGCACGTGGCGACGGCACCGTTTCGTACTCGGTGCAGTCCGGAGCGTTGCCGCCTGGCATGACGCTCAACTCGTCAACGGGTGCGATTTCGGGAACCCCTACGACCAATGGCGCTTACTCGTTCAGCGTTCGTGCCACAGCGGTCAGTGGATCGTCAACGACGACCGATGACACCTCCACTTTGACGATTACAGTGGGCGTGGCGCCAGACATTTCGTACCTTGATTCATCCACCACGCTCGATCACGGAGTGCCATACAACCTGACCGCGGCCGACACAATTGGTTCTCCCGCGCCAACCTACGCCGTCACGACGGGCGCACTGCCCAGCGGACTCGCATTGAACACGTCGACTGGCGCAATTGCAGGCACGCCATCCGGCTCAGGGGTGTCGGTGTTCAGAATCACGGCAACAAACATTTTTGGGTCAAGTCAGTCGAGTAATCAAACGATCACAGTCAACCGCCAGCCCAGTTTTACCGATGCCGGGCAAATTGTGGCAGCGACAGCGGTTCGTGGAAGCCAATACTCAGACGGAGTAGTGGCGTTGGGGTTCCCAGCCAACACGTATTCGATTAGTGCAGGCGCTCTCCCTCAAGGAATGACGCTTGACCTCTCGACCGGAGTAATCTCCGGAATCCCGACCACAACCGGGGTCTACTCCTTTGCGATCACGGCAACCAACGACCTCGGCAGCGCTGCGACCAACGTCAAGACAATCACCGTCGGTTCAATCCCCACCGTCATTTATGACGCGATGCCCGAGGTCGGGTATCTCACCGAGCAGTATTTTGCACAACCCATGTTCCTTGGATACCCGACACCCACTTTTTCCATTGTGGGCGGCACGCTGCCTGCTGGTCTGACACTTGACACTGCGACGGGAGCGATTTCGGGCACCCCGACTCAGTCAGGGACTTACTCGTTCTCAGTTCGAGCGTCCAATTTCGCCGGGTCAGCCACGACAGTGCAGCACGCGCTGAAGGTTTACCAAGAACCCGTTTATCGAACCAGTACCAATTTGCCCACGGTCGTTATGCTCGGCGAGACCTATTCAGGTTCGGTCTCATTCTTTGGACTCGTCGATCGAGTGACAATTCAATCCTGTGGATGCTCACTCACCTCGGGCGACCAGAACGGTTTACCGCCGGGGTTGTCGATCAACGCCTCGACAGGAGTGATCAGCGGCAACACCTCCCAGCCGGGCACCTACCATTTTCAGATCCGTGCGTCCAACTCTGGCGGTGCGGCATATGGGGATTCTCCTGTGCAAACTATTCAAGTCCGCCAAGCTCCCGTCTGGACTGACGCAGCAGTGAACCCCAAAATTCCCATCAACGGCAATTACTCGGATACCGTCGCCGTCGACAGTTACCCGGCC
>CAXNHY010000084.1:0-3881 GCA_964202425.1 Microbacteriaceae bacterium MWH-Ta3
GACCACCCCCACGGTGGTGGTGAAGGTAAGACTTCCGGTGGACGTCACCCCGTCAGCCCGTGGGGTCAGGCCGAAGGCCGTACCCGCAAGGCCAAAAAAGAGAGCAACAAGCTCATTGTCCGTCGCCGCAACGCCGGCAAGAAGCGTTAGTAGGAGCCAGGAATGCCTCGTAGTCTCAAGAAGGGCCCCTTCGTTGATGAGCACCTCTACCGCAAGGTCGTTGCTCAGAACGAAGCCGGCACCAAAAACGTCATCCGTACCTGGTCGCGTCGATCGATGATCGTCCCGGGCATGCTCGGACACACGATCGCTGTTCACGACGGCCGCAAGCACGTTCCGGTTTTCGTGACCGAAACGATGGTCGGCCACAAGCTCGGCGAGTTTGCCCCCACCCGCACCTTCCGTTCACACGTGAAGGACGACAAGAAGGGCCGTCGCCGCTAAGGCGAGGAGGGAACATCATGGTTGCATCCGTCGCCAAGCTCAAGAACATCCGCGTGACACCGCAGAAGGCTCGTCGTGTCATCGAGATGGTTCGTGGAAAGCGTGTTGAAGAAGCACTCGCGATCCTCAAGTTCGCCCCTCAGGGAGCGTCCACCCCCGTCTTCAAGCTCGTTGCTTCGGCCGTTGCCAACGCCCGCGTCACCGCGGACAAGGAAAACGAACCGTTCAACGAGTCGGAACTCGTCATCGACCAGATCTTCGTTGACGAAGGCCCCACAATGAAGCGTTTCCAGCCCCGTGCACAGGGACGTGCGTTCCAGATTCTCAAGCGCACGAGCCACATCACGGTTGTGCTCAACACTCCGGAAGCCCCGACCTCGAAGGCAGGTAAGAAGTAATGGGTCAGAAAGTACACCCCTACGGATTCCGCCTCGGAATCACGACCGACCACCGCTCGCAGTGGTTCTCCGACAGCACCAAAGCCGGAGAGCGTTACTCGGACTACGTCGCAGAAGATGTTCTTCTTCGCCGTTTCCTCCAGGAGAAGCTTGACCGCGCAGGCGTTTCGCACATGGTCATTCGCCGCACCCGCGACCGCGTGACCGTCGACGTTCACGTTGCTCGTCCCGGTGTTGCAATCGGACGCCAGGGAACCGGCCTCGACAAGCTCCGCGACGACGCCCGTGTTCTCACCGGCAAGGTTGTCATCATCAACGTTGTTGAAGCACTCAACCCCGAGGCCGACGCGCAGCTCGTCGCTCAGGGAATCGCTGAACAGCTTTCCGCTCGTGTGGCTTTCCGTCGCGCGATGCGTAAGGGACTTCAGGGTGCACAGCGCGCAGGAGCCAAGGGTGTCCGCATCCAGGTCTCCGGTCGTCTCGGTGGCGCAGAAATGTCGCGTTCCGAGTTCTACCGCGAAGGCCGCGTTCCGCTCCACACCCTCCGCGCCAACATCGACTACGGCTTCTACGAAGCACGAACCACGTTCGGTCGCATCGGCGTCAAGGTCTGGATCTACAAGGGTGACATCACCAACAAGGAACTCGCAATCGAACAGGCCGCTCAGAAAGCAGCCCGTGGTGGTCGCGACGGCAACCGTGGAGGACCGCGCCGGACTGCAGCACCCCGTGCAGCAGCTGAAGCGCCGGTCGCTACCGCAGGAACAGAGGCGTAAATCATGCTGATTCCCCGTAAGGTCAAGCACCGCAAGCAGCACCACCCCAAGCGCACGGGTGCAGCAACCGGTGGCACCAAAGTCTCGTTCGGCGAGTTCGGTATCCAGGCAATTACCCCTGCGTACGTCACGAACCGTCAGATTGAGTCGGCTCGTATCGCCATGACCCGTCACATCAAGCGTGGTGGAAAGGTGTGGATCAACATCTACCCCGACCGCCCCTTGACGAAGAAGCCTGCAGAAACCCGAATGGGTTCCGGTAAGGGTTCGCCTGAGTGGTGGATTGCGAACGTCAAGCCGGGCCGAGTCCTCTTCGAGGTCGCCGGTGTCCCCGAAGAACTTGCTCGCGAAGCAATGATTCGTGCAATCCACAAGTTGCCGCTCAAGGCGCGCATCATCAAGCGTGAAGAAGGAGACGCATAATGGCCGTCGGAACCAAGACACTCAAGCCTGCCGATCTCAACACGTACGAGAACGAGAAGCTCGTCGACGAACTCAAGAAGGCGAAGGAAGAACTCTTCAACCTCCGCTTCCAGTCGGCAACAGGCCAGCTCGAAAGCCACGGACGAGTCCGCGCCGTCAAGCGCGACATCGCCCGCATCTACACCGTCATTCGCGAGCGTGAGCTCGGAATTCGTGAGACACCGGTTGCTCCGGTCAAGCCCGCGAAAGCCGCTGCAAAGGCGAAGTCGTCTGAAGAAACCATCGAGGAGACCAAGTAATGGCTGCTGAGAAGAAGGTCGAAGCTACGGCTGACAACCGCAACTACCGCAAGGTTCGTCGCGGACTTGTCGTGAGCGACAAAATGGACAAGACCATCACCGTTGTATTGCAGGACCGCATCAAGCACCCGCTCTACGGCAAGGTCATGAACCGCTCGTCGAAGGTGAAAGCCCACGACGAGAACAACACGGCTGGCATTGGCGACCTCGTCGTCATTGCTGAAACCCGTCCGCTGTCGGCCACAAAGAACTGGCGACTCGTCGAGATTGTGGAGAAGGCGAAGTAATTCGCCTCTCGTACTAGGAGAAGAACATGCTGCAACAGGAATCCCGACTTAAGGTTGCCGACAACACCGGCGCCAAGGAGCTGCTCACCATTCGTGTGCTCGGTGGCTCCACGCGCCGTTACGCGCGAATTGGTGACATCATCGTCGCAACCGTCAAGGACGCGATCCCCGGCGGAAACGTCAAGAAGGGTGAAGTCGTCAAGGCTGTCATCGTTCGCACGGTCAAGGAAGTTCGTCGTGTTGACGGTTCCTACATCAAGTTCGACGAGAACGCCGCTGTCCTCATCAAGAACAAGGAAGGCGAGCCACGCGGTACCCGTATCTTCGGGCCCGTCGGCCGCGAACTGCGCGACAAGAAGTTCATGAAGATCGTGTCGCTTGCACCGGAGGTGATTTAGTCCATGGCTAACATCAAAAAGGGTGACACTGTCATCGTCGTCAGCGGAAAGCGCGAATACAAGGGCAAGACCGGTGAGGTCCTCGAGGTCCTCGTCGAGCGCAACCGCGTCATCGTTCAGGGCATCAACATGGTGACCAAGCACGTCAAGGCTGGCCAGACCACTCGTGGAACGGTCACCGGCGGAATCGAAACCGTTGAGTCTCCGATTCACGTCTCCAACGTTGCACTGATCGACCCCAAGACCAAGAAGGCAACTCGCGTCGGTTTCCGCGTCGAGAAAGTCGTCAAAAACGGCGTAGAGAAGACAGTTCGTGTTCGCTACGCAAAGAAGTCAGGTGAAAAGATCTAATGACCGCTACTGCAGCTGCCGCGGCTGGCAAAATCCAGCCCCGCTTGAAGGCTAGGTATCGTGCCGACATCGTTGGTGCGTTGACGAAGGAATTCGCGTACACCAACCCCCACCAGGTTCCACGCTTGGTCAAGGTTGTCGTCAACACCGGTGTCGGTGAAGCCGCTCGTGACTCGAAGGTGATTGAGGGCGCGATTCGCGACCTCACCGCCATCACCGGTCAGAAGCCGCTCGTCAACAAGGCCCGCAAGTCCATTGCCCAGTTCAAACTGCGTGAAGGAATGCCGATTGGTGCTCACGTGACTCTTCGCGGAGACCGTGCCTGGGAATTCGTTGACCGTCTCGTATCGCTCGCCCTTCCCCGTATCCGTGACTTCCGTGGTCTATCCGACCGCCAGTTCGACGGAAACGGCAACTACACCTTCGGACTCACCGAGCAGTCGGTGTTCCACGAAATTGACCAAGACAAGATCGATCGCGTTCGTGGATTTGACATCACCGTCGT
>CAXNHY010000085.1:0-3760 GCA_964202425.1 Microbacteriaceae bacterium MWH-Ta3
GAGCTGGAGATGCCTCCCGGTGACATCCTCGAATTGGCGATACAGAATGTGTACGACACCGATCCGGCTCCCGCGCTTGTTGACGTCCCGTTTCCGCCGTCATCACAGGCGGCCCTCGAGTTGTTGTTGGGCCAATCCCGCTCCGCGAACGGTTTGAGCGCCAAGGTGTCGATTCACGTTCCGAAACGCGGGGATCGTGCTGCCCTCATGGCGTCCGTGATCAAGAATGCAAAGCTCGCCCTCGCTGAGCACGAACTTAAGCGCTCAACGGATTTCGTTGCGCGGTCCCGTGCACTAGAAAGCCTCCGGGACTCGTTGGCTCTCACTGAGGCTCCCCTGCGATTTGAGTGCATCGATATCTCGCATCTCGGGGGAACCGATGTCGTCGGTTCACTGGTTGTTTTTGAAGATGGACTTCCGGTCAACTCCGAATATCGGCATTTCAACGTAGCGAACGCACGGGACGATACCGAGGCGATGTATCACGTCGTATCTCGGCGCGCTGTTCGCCTCCTAGACGAACTCAAATCGATGCGCTATCCGACGAACCTCCTGCTCGTCGATGGCGGCCAACCCCAAGTCAATGCGGCGTATCGAGCACTTACTGAAGCTGGCCTGACGGGTGTCGCGGTGGCGGGACTGGCAAAGCGACTTGAGGAACTGTGGCTGCCTGGGGAGAGTTTCCCCGTCATCCTCCCGCGGAATTCCGAGGCTCTCTATCTCGTACAACGCGCGCGGGACGAGGCGCACCGTTTTGCCATCCGCTACCAGAAATCTAAACGAACAAAAGCGTTGACGTCAGAGCTTCATGAGCTCGACGGAATCGGTCCTCAGAAGGTGAAGTCACTCATTGCCCATTTCGGCAGTCCCACAGCGGTGCGGACAGCGTCTCTTGAGGAAATCACTCAGGTGCCAGGAATCGGTGCAGCGACCGCGGCGAAGATCCTCAAAGCCCTTTCTCCTGCTGCGTCGCAGGGATAGGCTGACACCACAATGACACACACCGATGTCGCACACATCATCATCGTTACGGGACTGTCCGGCGCGGGTCGCTCAACAGCTGCGCATGCCCTCGAAGACGGTGGGTGGAGGGTAATCGACAATTTACCCGCCGAGCTTCTTCCGTCCCTCGTCGACCTCGCGATGTTCCCGGGCAGTGCACTGTCGCGGCTCGCTGTCGTTGTTGACGTCAGGGGCGGTTCTTCGGTTGAGGATCTGCAACCTCTCATTGCTGGAATGCGTGAGCGCGTCGACCTCAGAGTGCTGTTTCTCGATGCAACCGACGCTGACCTCGTCAAGCGGTTTGAAGCGGTTCGACGTCCGCATCCACTCCAGGGCGACGGCACCATCCTGGACGGCATTCACCGCGAGCGGGAGCGACTTCAGAATCTTCGCGCAGAGGCCGATGTTGTGATCGATACAACCAACCTCAACACCCACCAGACGACAACACTTGTTCACGAGAGTTTCCGTTCAGAAACGGCACCGGAGATCAATGTTGTTGTTGAGTCGTTCGGGTTTAAGCACGGACTCCCAACGGACGCCGACATCGTCGCCGATGTGCGATTCTTGCCGAATCCCTTTTGGAGCGAGAATCTGCGGCACGAATCTGGGCTGCATCCCGATGTGCAAGCTTTTGTTCTCGGTCAACCAGACGTCGAACAGTACCTGCACGGTCTCGTTCAAATGTTGACCCCAACGCTCAAGGGTTACACCCGCGAAAATAAGCGACACGCCACAATCGCAATAGGATGTACAGGTGGGAGGCACCGAAGTGTCGCCATCTCCGAAGAGCTTGCTCGCCGAATTGGGACGATCCCCGGAGTGGCTGTGAGCCTCAAGCATCGTGATATTGGACGGGAATAGAGATGTCGTTGACGAGTCGTGTGAAAGATGAGCTTGCTTTAGCAAGCGACTCGTCACCGTCTCGTCGAATCGCAGAGATTGCGACACTGTGTCGATTTGCTGGGTTAATGCACCTTGTCGGAGGCAAGCTTGCCATCGATATCGAACTTGACCATCTAAAGTCGGCGCAGCACCTTCGCCAATCGTTAACGACAGCCTTTGGCCTCCAGTCTGGCGCCAAAACGTCGCCATCTTCGGCAAATAAGAAGATCGAGACGTATCTCGTGCGGATCGCTGACGGTTCGGAACAGCTCGCACGAACCGTTGGACTGATTGACGCGCGCCGTCGACCTGTGCGCGGTCTTCCCAACAAGGTGACAACCGCGCCCATCGATGATGTTGCTGGAATCCTCCGCGGTGCGTTTATCGCGCGCGGGGCTCTCTCCGACCCCGGTCGAAGCCAAACGATCGAGATCGCTGCACCGACGAATGAGGCTGCAATGGCACTCGTTGGCGCCTGTGGCCGCTTGGGGATCGCGGCCAAGACGAAAGACATTCGCGGTGGCTTCCGTGTGGTGATCCGCGATGCAGACGCTATCTCCGCGTATCTCAGCGCCATCGGCGCCCCGAACACGCTCAAGGAATGGATCGAAGCACGCGCCACACGTGAAGTGCGCGCGAACGCGAATCGACTCGTCAACTTCGATGATGCAAACCTGCGGCGAAGCGCAGCAGCAGCTGTCGCTGCGTGCGCGCGGGTTGACAGGGCATTCGAGATTCTCGGTGACACAATTCCCGACCACCTTGCGTATGCCGGGCGCCTCCGCCTCGAGCATCGAGAGGCGAGTCTCGACGAACTCGGGCACTACGCCAACCCCGTCATGACCAAAGACGCAGTAGCAGGGCGAATTCGTCGACTGCTAGCCATGGCCGACAAACAAGCTTCCGATCTGGGAATTCCTTCCACATCGGACGGTATTCACGACTACAACGACTAACGAGGAGAAAATCATGACCGTCTACACGCTTCCTGAACTGCCTTACGATTACGCAGCGCTCGAGCCCCACATTTCGGCGCGCATTATGGAACTTCACCACTCGAAGCACCACGCTGCGTATGTTGCCGGCGCCAATACCGCGCTCGAGCAGATGGCGGAAGCGCGTTCGTCCAACTCGTTCGCCACCATTAACAAGCTCGAAAAGGACCTCGCCTTCCACCTTGGTGGGCACATCAACCACTCGATCTTCTGGACGAACTTGAGCGCCGATGGACACGACGGGCCTACCGGCGAACTTGCCGCTGCGATAACAGAGTTCTTTGGTTCATTCGACGCATTCAAGGCGCACTTTTCGGCAGCCAGCCTCGGTATTCAGGGGAGTGGATGGGGGATTCTGTCATGGGATCCCGTCGGTGCACGCCTCATAATCCAGCAGCTGTTCGATCAGCAGGCGAACACAGCACAGGGAACAATCCCACTGCTTCAGCTCGACATGTGGGAGCACGCGTTCTACCTCGACTACCAGAACGTCAAGGCAGATTATGTCGCCGCGTTCTGGAACATCATCAACTGGGAGAACGTCGCGTCGCGTTTCGAGGCTGCGCGAGCACACACGAGCGGAATTTTGCTACTCTCGTAGTGAGTAGCGTTGCTCAACTCTGGGCGCGCTTTTTGTTTTTCCACCACAAGAGAAGGAACTCGCTGTGAGCGTAAAGGTTGGTATCAATGGTTTCGGGCGTATCGGTAGAAACTATCTGCGGGCTGCGCTCGCGCAGGGCAGTGCAGTCGACATCGTCGCAGTGAACGACCTCTCTGACACCAAGTCGCTCGCAACCCTCCTCAAGTACGACTCGATTATGGGTCGACTCTCGGGTGACGTCACTTTCGATGACAAACACGTCATCGTCAACGGTACA
>CAXNHY010000086.1:0-3757 GCA_964202425.1 Microbacteriaceae bacterium MWH-Ta3
GCGCCGTTCGCAAAGCTCTACCGCGATCAACTCGAGGCATTTGGCCGCCCGCAATTGCCGTTGGCTATTCATTCCCCTGGTCACGTTGCCGCGACCGATGAGCAAGCCTACGAAGAATTGTGGCCGGCGTATCGGGACGGTTTCGGCCGAATTGGTCGAGAGCGCGGCTGGAGTGAAATGACGAAAGACCATTTCATGACGGAAGCGGCGTACGGCTCTGTTTATGCGGGGAGCCCCGAAACGGTTGCCCGAAAGATTGCGCGCACACTTCTCGTGCTTGGAGCCGACAGGTTCGACCTCAAGTACGCGAACGGACCCATGCCGCACAGCCAGTTGATGTTGTCCATTGGGCTCTATGCAACAGAAGTTGCTCCGATGGTTCGAGAGATGGTCGCTGAGCAACTGAGCGCTAAGGCGAGCGTCTAGCGGTCACGCCGCGACGATAAACCTACCTAGAGCACGCCTTCGCGCTTGAGCGAGTCAGCAATTTCTGTTCCCGTGTGCCCCGTGACCCACACGGTTTCCGAGCTCGGTGAAGGGTGCATCGACGGCGCACCGGCGAGGACTGCTTCTGGGGTTGAGAGCTGTCGAATCGCAACGGCACGCACTTTGCCTGGGTGGGATCGACTGAAATCGCCGTAAATTGTCTCGTCGTGTTGCCCGTCGTCTCCGATAAGCACCCACTCAATGTTGGGGAAATCATTCGCGAGACGTTCGAGGCTGCCAACCTTGTGCTCGCGTCCGCTGCGGAAAGCGCGGTCGGGGGTGGCGCCCCAATCGGTGAGCAAGAACGGCCCTTTGGGAAACCCGTGTCGTGTGAGGAAACGCTCGAGCGTTGGCGCAACGTTCCACGGCCCCGTCGACAGGTACACGGTCGGTAGGTTGGGGTGCCCCTTCGCCAACTGTCCCATCAAGCCGGACATTCCGGGAACGGCCATTCTGGCGTTTTCGTCAAGCACAAACGTGTTCCACGCAGCGAGCAGGAGTCTCGGCAGATACGTGATCATCACGGTGTCGTCGACGTCGCACACCACACCGCGGGTCGTCGACGGGTCAACGATGAACACCTCGGATGATGTCCAACCGGTGCCCTTCTTCGCCCGCATTTCGACGGTGTGCCAGCCGGGCGTGAGGGAGAGATCAATGGTGGTGTCAACGACCCCACCGCGGTCAGCCGTCAGGGTAGTTCTGTGTCCGTCGATGCGCACGCGAACCGGGTAGTGGGCGACGGGAACACTCCGGAACGCACGCCAACCGCGGACGATCTTTCGAGCTTTTCGCGTCGCGGGGTCGGGGTGGACGTACAACACGCGGGCGAGAATTCTCACTCGCGACGTGCTTCCGAGGCCGCGAAACGGAATGACGGTTGGGACGTGTCCCGTTGCGACAACGAATCGTGCGCGGAGCCTCACAAACCAGTCTTCGAGCACCGCGAACCCGTGCATTGACGGAGAGGTTCGGGGCGTTCGGGGCACACAGACAAACCTACCGCGTCATAGAAGCCGACGAATTGTTAGTAACTTGCCGATAGTGAAAAAGGTTCTTATAGTTTAGTAGTAGATGTATTCTCTACTGCCGTGCTCTTCGATCAACAGAAAACACAGCTTTATCAACAACCACGAAGGGCGGCTCCTTGTGACCACCATTGTTCCAGCGAGTGAAATGCTGCTCGAGACAGACCTTTTGCGAGCGTCGCCAGTTCAAGCGCGAAGCAACAAGCGTGTCAGTGCACTCCTCGATGCTGCAGCAACAATTATTCACCGGAGTGGTTACGAAGAGCTAACGACTGCTGCCGTTGCAAACGAAGCCGGCGCGTCAATTGGGACGGTCTATCGCTACTTTGAAGATCGCGTTGCTGTGCTCAAGGCACTCGCGACCCGTAATTTTGAGCGCACGGCTGTCGCGTTCAGCGACGCACTCGAATCATCTAAGCCTGCATCACCCGCCGAAGCAATTGATGTTTTGTTTGGTGTGTACCTCTCGCTTTTTCGCAGCGAACCCGGCTATCGCTCGTTGCGCATGGGCGACGTCCTCGACATCCGGCCATTTGATGGAGCCCTCGCATCACGCCGTTCGTGTGAGCTTCTTGCCAAGCGTTTGAACGCACTTTTTGGTCTCGCCGCAACTGAGGAAACCATCACCGCGTTGGAAATCGGATATACAACAATGGACGCACTCCTCGGCCGTGCTTTTGCTGAATCGGAGAAGGGCGATGCGGTTTTCATTGAAGCTGCCCGCTCGGCTACAGCCAGCGTTGCCGCGACACTGCGCTAGCCGCTACTTTTCTCCTGCGTCACTCTTGTGGACGTATTTGTCAAGTGACTTCTTGACGACCGTCATGACGAGAATAAACAAAACGATAACTCCAACAAAGATGTAGCCGGCGAAATGCAGTGACTCTGCCATTGCCTCAAAACTCAGCGCGGCGGAACGACCTACGGTGACATAGACGGACGCCCACAGGACACACGCTGGGGCCGTCCACGCAATGAAACGTCCGTACCGCATCCCGATGACTCCGGCTGTGAGTGGCACGAGCGAGTGCAGGACAGGCAGGAAACGGCTCACAAAAACAGCCCAACCACCGCGATGGTCGAGGAATCGTTCAGCTGCCGTCCAATTTTTATGTCCGACCCATCGACCGAGGCGGGAGTGTTGGATAGCTGGGCCGAAATAGTGTCCGAGAAAATACCCGATCGTTTCACCGATGAGTGCACCAATCACGATCACGAGAATGAGAGCCAGATACTCCTCTGTGCTTGTCGCAGCTGTCGACGCGACGAGGACGATGGAATCACCAGGGACGACGAGTCCGACGAGAACACTCGTCTCGAGAAGAATTGCGAGACCCGCGAGACCGATTCTCAAAAACGGGTCGACCGAAGCAACACTTCCGAGAAACCACTCGAGGAACGCATTCATATTTCGAGCATAATCCGTTGGGTTTCGTAGAGAGTTCGCCAGTAGTCGGCCCTGCCGGGTTCAGGTGTCATGGCCGGCCCGTCAATCCACTCACTCACCACCCGAATACCGTGAAGCGCGGAGAGCACCCACACCTCACACCCTTCCAGTTGCTCCGGTGTGCGACGCTCATCAACAACCGGAGCGCCGAGGAGCCTTGCACGGTCGATGATGATGGATTCTGTGATGCCGTCAAGCCTTGGAATATTGCCAGCAACGCGATGCAGAACGCCGTCCTCCCACCACACGATTGACGACCACGCACCCTCTGCGATCACTCCATTGTCGAGGATGATCGCTTCACCGGCAGCGGCGTTGGCTTCCCGCCGCATCGCACCCAAACGGTGCAGGTCAGGGCCTTTGGTCTGCGGGAACCGGCGCGGATCGGACACTGCCGTCGCAACCACCACGCTTGACTCCCGAACGGGGGCTGGTCGGTTCAGAACGCGGTACAGCAACCCGTTGCCGTAGTCGAGTGCTTCGATGCGCGGGAACCACTCGCCGATTCGGGGGATGACTTCCCTCACGCCGTGGCGAAAGGACGCAGCATCAAAATCAGGGGCGATGGATGTGACGCTGCGCGAAAACCTTTCAACGTGGCGATCGAAACCGACAACCGCTCCGTCGGAGATCACGAACGAATCAGCAACCCGCACATCGCCGGTGTTCACATCGCACCATTCGTCAACGACGAAGCGACCGTCCGCCCAGCGGAGGATCTCGATGTCACCCATAGTGTTAAGGGTATGCCCGAGCATTATTTTCGCTTCGATGTGACAACGTCTGTGTCGAGCGA
>CAXNHY010000087.1:0-3595 GCA_964202425.1 Microbacteriaceae bacterium MWH-Ta3
TCGGCGAAATTCTTGCCCTCGGTTCGCTTCTCCTCGAAGGAACAAAGGTTCGATTCGCCGGTCAGGATGCGCGACGCGGAACCTTCGTTCAGCGCCACTCCGTGTTCCACGACCGCGTCAACGGTCAAGAGTGGTTGCCGCTGCTCAACCTCTCTGAGAACCAAGCGCGATTCTGGATCTACGACTCACTCCTGTCCGAATACGCCGCAATGGCGTTCGAATACGGCTATTCCGTTGGCAACCCCGACGCACTCGTGGTTTGGGAAGCGCAGCTCGGAGATTTCGCTAACGGCGCCCAAACCGTCATCGACGAGTTCATCTCATCGTCAGAGCAAAAGTGGGGGCAAAACTCAGGACTCGTGTTGCTTCTGCCCCACGGGTACGAGGGTCAAGGCCCCGACCACTCGTCTGCCCGAATCGAACGCTTCCTCCAGTTGGCTGCAGAGGGAAACATGACCATTGCGAGGCCGTCTACTCCAGCCTCGTACTTCCACCTGCTCCGTCGCCAAGCGTACTCACAACCCAAGCGCCCACTCGTGGTTTTCACCCCCAAGGCGATGCTGCGACTTCGTGGCGCTTCCAGCTCCGTCGACGACTTCACCAACGGCGCTTTCCGACCGATCATCGGTGACTCCGCCGTAAAGGGCACGACTCGCCGAATTCTCCTTCACTCGGGGAAGATTCACTACGACCTCATCGCCGAACGCGACAAGCGTGACGCCATCGGAATCGCTCTCGTGCGGATGGAACAGTTCTACCCGTTCCCGGAAAACGACCTTCGTGACGTCATCGCCCAGCACCCTGGCGCGGAACTCGTCTGGATTCAAGACGAACCTGAGAACCAGGGAGCATGGCCGTTCATCGCACTGGAGCTTCGCCGCCTCGGGGTCGATGTTCGTGTCATTAGTCGACACGCATCAGCATCACCGGCAGTCGGATCCTCGAAGCGCTCCGCAGAGGAGCACGCGAGCATCATGGACGATGCGTTCGCCGAAGTCTAAGGGTTTGACTTCAGCGAGTTGAGAATCTCGTCGCACATGCCGGCGGGGGGAGCCTCAAAGCACGCGGTTTTGACGCGCTCGGTGAGCGTTGAAACAATGTCGAGTTCCTGCGCACACGACTCGCACGATGCGCAATGGTCGATGACATCGACCGTTTCCGTCGTCCGAAGGTGCCCGTCAACAAGCGCTTCAATTCTGCCGAAGGCCGAAGCGCAACCGCAATCGCGATTCGTGTCCATTAGATTTCTCGCTCTTTCTCTCGTTGTTCAGTGATCATGCTACGCAAGCGCGCTCTGCCGCGGTGAACCTGGGTCAGCACTGTTGCTGCGGGAATCGACAACAGTTCTGCTGCTTCATCTGTTCGCATACCGTCCAACACCACGGCTTTTGTCGCAGCACGGAACGGATCGGGCAAAAGGTCGAACATCGCACGAATCTCTTCCTCGCGAATCCGTTCGATCGCCATCTTTTCAGCGCTCGGCGTGCGGAACCCTGCGTTGTCCAGGAGGAGCGCGAGATCCGGGGTTGTCACCAATCGGTTTTCGCGAGTCCACTCTTGACGTCGAAGATTGAAACACGTGTTCGTGACAATCTTCTTGAACCACGCGAGTGCGTAGGTGCCCTGCGTGTAGGAATCCCAGTTGTCGTGAGCTTTGCGGCTCGCGATTTGCAAGACCTCTCCAGCCAACTCGGCTTTCATACCCAATCGGCCGATTTCGAAGGTGACGTGGTTGTAAATGCGGGGAAAGAGCTCTGTATAGACCTCATCGAACGAACCTCGGTTGAGGTAATCCGTTTCGATCGTGTCGGGATTCCATCCGGTGGTTTCTGGAATCTGAATCTCGTCTGCGTTGGCGGCCATTCCTTCGCGAACAAGACTGTCGTCTAGCTCGAGAAAGAGCTCGTCCGTGACGCTGTCGTCGACGTCGTTGGCGGTTTCGCCCGACTCGTGGTTGCTCTCATCCCGTGGCATTAATTCTGAGTTTATGACCGTTCTCCCCTCTAGATGGTTCCATCACACTTACGCTCGCGTAAGTTTGTAAACAATGACGGATCGAAATTATTCCCAGTCCAGTGCTGAGTGGCGTGCGCCACTCGCGACGGGACCGCTTCGAGCTGTTGTTTCCGTTCCCGGCAGCAAGAGCCTGACCAATCGTGAACTGGTGCTATCGGCAATTGCCTCAGGGCCGTCTCGGTTGCTGCACCCCCTCACATCGCGAGACTCTGATCTGATGCGCGCCGCGTTGAAGAACCTCGGTGTGCTCAGTCGGGAAAGCCTAAGTGACACCACCGACACGATTGACGTTCTCCCGATGCCGCTCAAGGGAGATACGACGATTGACTGCGGTTTAGCTGGAACCGTCATGCGATTCGTGCCGCCACTCGCCGCTCTTGCGTTAGGAGATGTGACATTCGACGGTGATGACGGCGCGCGTCGTAGACCAATGGCCACGACAATTGACAGTCTTCGGAAACGCGGTGTCGAGGTGTCAGATGACGGGCGCGGAACCCTTCCCTTTACTGTTCACGGAACTGGTTCGGTACGAGGAGGGTCAATTGAGATTGATGCGTCGGCATCGAGTCAGTTCGTTTCAGGGCTCCTCCTCGCAGCCCCTCGATTTGAGGAGGGACTCACGCTTCGACACGTCGGTGAACACCTTCCCTCGATGCCACACATCGACATGACGGTCGAGTGCCTCACACGCCGCGGGGTGACGGTGAGCCAACCCGACGTTGGCGTGTGGCGGGTCGAGCCGGGCCCAATTGACGGGATCGAACTCGACATCGAACCTGACCTGTCGAACGCCGCCCCGTTTCTCTGTGCGGCGTTGGTCGCTGGAGGACGCGTCACCATCGCCGGCTGGCCGCAAACCACGACACAGGTTGGCGCTGACCTCGCCACCTATCTCCCCCAGTTTGGTTGTGTTGTCTCGGTTGACGACAACGGACTCACGGTCGTCGGAGGAACGGGATTGGTCAACGGCGGAACGATCGACGGAGTCACGCTCGATCTGTCGACCGGCGGCGAACTCGCTCCGACACTCATCGCACTCGCCGCACTAGCGTCGTCACCGAGCGAGTTCCGCGGAATCGCTCACCTTCGCGGGCACGAGACCGATCGACTCGCGGCGCTCGTGACAGAGATCAATCGATTGGGTGGTCACGCAACCGAGCTCGACGACGGCATTCGCATCGAGCCGTCTCCTCTGCACGGCGACACTTGGCACACGTATCACGACCACCGAATGGCAACGGCTGGTGCGCTCATCGGTTTAGCTGTCCCCGGTGTGGTTGTCGAGAACATCGGAACGACCGCGAAGACCCTTCCCGACTTCGCCGAGATGTGGTCAGAAATGGTCAATTCGTGACCTGGCTCGACGGCAACTTCGAACGATTCGACGAATCCTCTGCCCGAGTTCGCCCGCCGAAGCGCGGAAGCAAGCCGCGTACAAAGATCCGCCCGTTGCACGAAGACTCAACCGACGGGTTGGTCATCACCGTCGACCGCGGCCGCTACCTCACGATCGTCAATGACGGACAGCCCGACGAGCGACTTGTAATTGGCAAACGTGCCCGTGAACTATCCCGAACTC
>CAXNHY010000088.1:0-3589 GCA_964202425.1 Microbacteriaceae bacterium MWH-Ta3
GTTCGCGAAACTCTGTCGCGAGCTGGGCGGCGAGGGTTTTATTGTGGGCGAGCACGAGTGCGGGGCGTTGGATGGCCTCAATCAGCCAGGCAGTGGTCGCGGACTTGCCTGTACCCGTCGCTCCGAGGAGGACAATGTCGGTCTCCCCCGCGTTGATTCGCGCGGCGAGGTCCGCGATTGCTCTGGGCTGATCCCCGCTGGGAACATACTCGCTGATGACCTCAAAGGGTCTCACGGCTCGAGTAGGTTCCACGTTTCAAGACTACGCGCGGTACGCGGCAACGAGTTCAGCCCAGACGTCGTCGACCTGCTCAAGAGTCGAGGAGATTGACCCTGACGTGTCGATAACGAAATCGGCGATATCACGACGTTGCTCCTCTGTCGCTTGAGCAGCAATTCGAGCATGGGCCTCTTCACTGCTCATCCCTCGGAGTTCAACTAAGCGGCTGTGTCGAACTGCTGGGTCGCAGGCGAGAACGATGACCGAGTCGAACTCGTCCATTCGGCCCGTTTCAACCAGTAGTGGAATGTCATAAACAATGATTGCGTTCTCGTCGGACGCGTAGTGCGCGGCGGTTCTCCTGCGAAACTCACGACCAATCGCGGGATGAACGATTGCCTCAAGATCGCGACGAGCGTCAACATCGTCGAAAACAAGGCGACCAACGGCTGCGCGATCCATCTCGCCGTCTTCGTCAATGACACCGATTCCGAACCGTTCGCGAATCGCATCGAGAACCGGACTGCCCTTCGTTTGGACGAAACGCGCGATCTCGTCAGCAGACTCCACTCGAGCGCCAAGTTCGTGGAGGCGGGCGCACACGGTAGATTTTCCGGCGGCAATACCGCCCGTTACGGCGACTAACGGCATTCCACTAGCGTAACGACAAAGGGCGAGCGCTTCCGCGATCGCCCTTCATCGTCAGTATTTCTATTCGCTGTCTGTGCCAGCGAGCTTGTCGCGGAGCGCAGCGAGCTGCTCGTCTTCCGCGAGGGTGCCAGCCGACTCTTCGGTGGACTCTGCTGAAGCAGACTCAACCTGCGGGGCAACCTCGGGGAATGCTTCCGCTTCCGCGTTCATGCGCGCGACCTGAATCTTGTGTGCTTCCCAACGGGCCTGTGCGCCGGCGTAGTCGACTTCCCACTTCGCGCGTTGCTCGTCGAAGCCGTCCTTCCATTCGCCCGTTGCAGGGTCGAAGCCCTCGGGGTAACGGTAGGTGCCGCTCTCGTCGTAGTCGGTGGGCATTCCATAGAGGGCAGGATCAAATTCCTTGCCTTCTGGGTCCACGCCGTCATTAGCCTGCTTGAGCGAAAGCGAGATGCGCCTGCGCTCAAGGTCGATGTCGATGATCTTGACGAAAACGTCGTCGCCAACTGACACTGCCTGTTCGGCGAGCTCGATGTGTCGACCGGAGAGTTCTGAGATGTGAACGAGTCCCTCGATGCCGTCAGCTACTCGGACAAACGCACCGAACTGGACGAGCTTCGTGACCTTTCCTGGCGCGATTTCACCGATAGCGTGCTCGCGAGCGAACACCTGCCACGGATCTTCCTGGGTTGCCTTGAGCGAGAGCGAGATTCGTTCGCGATCGTTCTCAATCTCGAGAACCTCGACCGTGACTTCTTGTCCGATCTCCACTACTTCGCTGGCGTGCTCGATGTGCTTCCATGAAAGCTCTGAGACGTGGATGAGACCATCGACGCCGCCGAGGTCGACGAATGCGCCGAAGTTGACGATCGACGAGATGACGCCCTTACGGATCTGACCCTTGGTGATGTTGCCGAGAATCTGACTGCGGCTCTCGGACTGCGTCTGCTCGAGCAGTGCGCGACGAGAAAGCACAACGTTGTTGCGGTTCTTGTCGAGCTCGAGGATCTTCGCTTCGATTTCCTGGCCGAGGTAAGGGGTCAGGTCGCGAACGCGACGAAGTTCGATGAGTGATGCCGGGAGGAAGCCGCGGAGGCCGATGTCAACGATGAGTCCACCCTTGACGACCTCAATGACGGAACCGGTGACGATTCCGTCTGCTTCCTTGACCTTTTCGACATCTCCCCACGCGCGCTCGTACTGTGCGCGCTTCTTGGAGAGGATGAGGCGGCCTTCTTTGTCTTCCTTCTGGAGAACGAGGGCCTCAACGACGTCACCAACTGCGACTACCTCGTCGGGGTTGACGTCGTGCTTGATGGAAAGTTCGCGGATGGGAATGACACCCTCCGTCTTGTAGCCGACGTCGAGCAATACCTCGTCACGGTCGACCTTGACGACGGTGCCTGCGATGAGGTCTCCGTCGTTGAAGAACTTCAGCGTTTTTTCAACTTCGGCGAGGAAATCCTCGGCTGATCCGATGTCATTAATTGCGACCTGCTTGGTCTGGGTGGTAGTCATGTGTTGGTTTGCTCCGGAGGGCATAAATAAAGCCCACGTAATTCTCATCACGCGGGCGGCGGACAGGGAATTGTTGCCGGATGGCAACGTTCCATGCTACCGCGTCATGCGTGTTTGGCGCAAACAGCCTTAGGCGTCTAAGACAGCAGTCTTCAAGGTGTCAAGACCGACACCACCGATGTCAAGCACACGCTTGTGCCACGCCTTGAGCGAGAAGCTTGAGCCTTCACGCCGCGCTGATTCGGAACGCAAGTCTTCGAAAATTCGTTGCCCGACCTTGTAGGAAGGCGCCTGCCCGGGCCAGCCGAGATAGCGGTTGACCTCAAAACGGACGAATTCATCTTCCATCAGGACGTTGTCGCGCATGAACTGGAACGCGTAATCCGCGTCCCAGATGCCCTTCCCGTCCGGGCGCTGCTTTCCAAGGTGGACCCCGATGTCGAGAACTACACGCGCTGCGCGCATTCGCTGGCCGTCGAGCATGCCGAACCGATCACCGTCATCAGCGAGGTAACCCAGTTCATCCATGAGGCGCTCTGCGTAGAGGGCCCAACCCTCAGCGTGGCCACTCGTACCGGCCAGTGTGCGTCGCCATGTATTGAGCTCGGCGCTGTTGAACGTCGCTTGGGCGATTTGCAGGTGGTGACCGGGCACTCCCTCGTGATAAACCGTCGTTGTTTCACGCCATGTGTCGAACGCCGTCACGCCCTCGGGAACACTCCACCACATGCGACCCGGGCGACTGAAGTCGTCCGATGGACCCGTGTAGTAAATCCCGCCGTCCTTGGTTGGCGCAATCATGCACTCGAGCGCCCGCATCGGCTCAGCAATATCGAAGTGGGTCTTGCCGAGTTCGCGCACGGCTGTGTCAGAGAGGTTCTGCATCCATGCCTGAAGCGCGTCGGTTCCGTGAATTTTTCGCGATGGGTCAGCATCGAGGGCTTTGACTGCGTCAGCAACGCTTCCGCCACCGAGTCGCTTCGCTATCTCTTCCTGCTCGTCAACCATGCGACGTAGTTCCTCGATACCCCACTCATAGGTGTCGTCGAGGTCTATTGCGGCCCCGACGAAGCTACGGGAGTGCAGCTGGTAAAGCTCACGCCCAACTCCGTCACGGTCGAGTGAAACAGGCGCGAGGTCGCGCTCAAGGAAGCCAGCGAATTCGAGGTAGGCGTTTCGTGCCAGTTCTGCAGCGGAGTGGAG
>CAXNHY010000089.1:0-3570 GCA_964202425.1 Microbacteriaceae bacterium MWH-Ta3
GCGCCTGGCTTGTCGCTCTTGCGCGTTGCAATCGCGAAAATTGCCAAACCTGCTACGAGAGCACCGGCCCCGAGCCCGTATGACAGCACCTCATCAGCGCGGTTCGAATCGACGAATACTCCAACGAATACAACAGCAATGATCGCGACAACAACACCAATGAGTTTGGACTTCAGATCGTCAAGGTCACGCACCTGCAACCACTCTGGAACTTTGATTTCGGTGTCAATGAAAAGCTCGTACAGACCGTACCCAATCACCAACAGCACCGTTCCGAGCAAAATGGCATCGACCGCGGTGAGCACGTCAACGATGGTGTCTTTGAGGTACGTATCGGTCGTGACGGATTGGTAAACGACGATAACCATCTCAATGGAGCCCTGAGTCATGAGCAACAGTGCACCAATGATTGAGGCGATTGCTGGAACGACGACCGCGTAGCGGGTGAGTCCGAGGATTTGACGCATGTGTCGAGTTTACGCGCCTCGGCCATGGCTAGATTTCAAGCACACTCGCAATCGTGCTGGTGTTTGTCACCAATCGCGGTCGGCAAATGGATAGAATTTGGAGACCTCCGAAACAGATTCTCGTCACCGCGTGTTATCGCCGGAGTGGCCACAAGGCTGTGGCAATAACTGGAGGTTGGCGGATATGGCTGTTCTTGGGATCGTCAAAGAGGGCAAAGGCGAGACGCGCGTCGCAGCCACGCCCGATACGGTTGCGAAGCTGTTGGCGTTGGGCTACGAGGTTGTCATCGAACGCGGTGCCGGTGAGGCATCGTCCTTCCCCGACTCACAATATGTGACTGCCGGGGCGAAGGTTTCCGACAAGAAAAAGGCGTGGTCGTCGGCAATTGTCATGAAGGTCAATGCACCGACCGACGCAGAGATTGCCCTCATGGCGCCGGGAACCACAGTAATCAGCTTGATGTCGCCAGCGCTCCGTCCAGAACTTCTTGACGCACTGGCGAAACGAGGTCTGACGGCCATCGCACTCGACGCGGTGCCCCGAATTTCGCGCGCACAATCGATGGACGTCTTGAGTTCAATGGCGAACCTCGGTGGATACCGCGCCGTCATTGAATCGGCATACGAGTTCGGCCGACTTTTTACCGGGCAGGTGACAGCGGCAGGCAAGGTCCCGCCGGCGAAGGTGCTTGTCGCTGGTGCTGGAGTGGCTGGGCTCGCCGCAATTGGAACCGCCTCGAGCATGGGTGCGATCGTTCGAGCAACCGACCCCCGCCCCGAAGTGGCAGACCAAGTGAAGTCGATCGGTGGCGAATACGTTGCGGTTGAGGTTGAAGAAAAGATGGCGTCATCGGACGGGTACGCCAAAGCAACGAGCGAGGCGTACGACCGCCGCGCCGCGGAGATTTACTCCGAGCAGGCGCGCGATGTCGACATCATCATTACGACAGCGCTGATTCCCGGGCGCCCTGCCCCCAAACTGCTCACCGCAGCAGATGTTGCCAGCATGAAGCCAGGAAGTGTCATCGTCGATATGGCAGCTGGCATGGGCGGCAATGTCGCGGGTTCGAAGGCGGGCGAACGGGTCGTCACCGACAACGGGGTTGTCATTCTTGGCTACACCGACCTTCCGGGGCGCCTCCCCCAGCAAGCGTCGCAGTTGTTCGGAACGAACATGCTCAACCTCCTCAAACTCTTGACTCCAGAAAAAGACGGGCAACTGTTGCTCGATTTCGAGGATGTCGTTCAGCGCTCGGTAACGGTAGTTCAGGACGGCGCCGTCACGTGGCCGCCGCCCCCAGTGCAGGTGTCGGCCGCACCCGCGGCTGCCGCTGCGGAGCCGGTGGCGGTAGTCGAGAAGCGCCAGATGTCACCCCTTCGCAAGGGAATCCTCAAGGGCCTCGGACTCGCGGTCGTGCTTGCCGTGTGCGCCTTCGCCCCTGAACCCCTTCCGCAACACTTCCTCGTTCTCATGCTTTCGGTCGTCGTCGGCTTCTATGTGATTGGCAAAGTGCACCACGCGCTTCACACGCCACTCATGAGCGTGACGAATGCAATCTCCGGAATTATCGTCGTTGGGGCAATCGGACAACTCGCGTCAACCAGCGTTGTGGTTCAAGTTTTGGCCGCGATTGGCGTATTGCTCGCATCGATCAACATCTTCGGCGGGTTCGCCGTCACTCGTCGAATGCTCAAGATGTTTAGCAAAGGTGGCAACAAATGACCATTGACATGTTGACCACAGCCGCATACATCGTCGCGGCCCTCATGTTCATCTTGAGCCTCGCAGGCTTGAGTAAGCACGAAACATCGCGAAGTGGACTCACCTTCGGAATCGCGGGAATGGTTCTCGCCCTCGGCGCAACAATTGCGTCACTCGTGATCAACACCGCGGGTACTTCGGAATCGACCCTCGGGTTGACGCTTCTCGTTGTCGTGATTCTTGTCGGTGCGGGGATTGGCCTCTGGCGCGCACGAGTCGTCGCCATGACGGGAATGCCAGAACTGATTGCCCTCCTCCACAGCTTCGTCGGTCTCGCAGCCGTCCTGGTCGGCTGGAATGGCGCTCTCGACTCGCACCACGTACCCGCTGACTTCATCGCGATCCACCACGGCGAAGTGTTTATCGGGGTGTTTATCGGTGCTGTCACGTTCACTGGGTCGATCGTGGCGTTCCTCAAGCTCTCAGCTCGCATCCCCAGCAGCCCGCTTATGTTGCCCGGCAAAAACTTCCTCAACGTTGGCGCGCTTGCTGGATTTGTTGCGCTCACCGTCTGGTACATCATCACTCCTGACATTGGGTTGCTCATCGCAGTAACAGTTCTCGCCCTGCTCCTCGGGTGGCACCTCGTCGCATCTATCGGTGGTGGCGACATGCCTGTGGTGGTTTCGATGCTCAACAGCTACTCGGGTTGGGCGGCAGCCGCTGCCGGGTTCTTGCTCAGCAACGACCTCCTCATCGTCACCGGTGCGCTCGTCGGGTCGTCGGGTGCATACCTGTCGTACATCATGTGCCGCGCGATGAACCGTTCGTTCATCTCAGTTATTGCCGGAGGTTTCGGAATCGAGAAGCCAGCATCTTCGGGTGAAGAAGAAACGGGTGAGATTCAAGAGATCGATGCGGCGTCCGTTGCCGAGATGCTCAGCGCTGCTGACACGGTCATCATCACACCCGGTTACGGAATGGCCGTTGCTCAAGCACAGTACCCCGTTGCAGAACTCACGCAGCAGCTCATCGCCAAGGGTGTGACGGTACGTTTCGGAATTCACCCAGTCGCTGGTCGACTCCCTGGTCACATGAACGTGCTCCTCGCGGAAGCGAAGGTGCCTTACGACATCGTTCTTGAAATGGACGAAGTGAATGACGACTTCGCCAGCACCTCAGTTGTGCTCGTGATCGGCGCCAACGATACGGTCAACCCAGCAGCAGCCGAGGATCCGGGCAGCCCGAGTGCCGGAATGCCCGTCCTTCACGTGTGGGAGGCGAGCAAGGTGATTGTGTTCAAGCGGTCGATGAGCTCAGGGTACGCGGGTGTTCAGAACCCGCTCTTCTTCCGCGAAAATGCCTTCATGCTCTTTGGTGACGCGAAAGAACGCGTCGAAG
>CAXNHY010000090.1:0-3522 GCA_964202425.1 Microbacteriaceae bacterium MWH-Ta3
TGACCCATGTCGCCGCAACACCCGTCAGTGTGACGGTCACCGACTTCGCCGACGAGGCACCAATTGTCGATGTGGGCGAGTCGCGTTTGCCCTGGCCGCGAACGATGAGCGTCGCCACCGGCAAAGCGATGGTGCACAGCGCATCGAGGATAAGTATTACGGCAAAGAAACGCCAGTAAACGTCCTGGAAGGATTGCGGCGGGAAGGCGCCGTCGGTGAGGATGATCGGAAGAATCAATGTTGGAACGATGGCGATGAGGATGAGGGCAACGGTGAGCGTCGAACGAATCCACCGAAGCGGAGCGGTTTGCAACAACAACATGAGGTTGGCGTGAGCAAGTGACAATGCGACGAGGCCTGAAATCGCGAAGGTCTTCGAGATGTTCATGTAGATGCCGCCGGGTTGGTATGAATAGTCTCCGAAGTCCCACCAGATCAAAACCGCCGCCGAAATGAGCGCGATCGCACTTGTCCCAATTCCAATCCAACCGACGGCTTTAACGTCTCGTTCGACAATCGCGAGGTGACAGAGGGCCAAAACCGAGAACGCCGCAACGGCAAGAGTGGTGAGCATGACCTTGCTCTGGGTTTCGCCGAATTCTCCCGACACGATGGTGTAAATACCGATCAGAGCGGTGATGACGAGCGATACGACCACCGTCCACACGGCCATCCGACGGATTCCTTTGATGTTTCTGATTTCGTCGACGTTTTGTTGTGTGCTCATGGTCACAGACTACAAGCGCCCGCCCAAGAAACTCAGGTTCGCTGGGCTTTGTTACTGAACGACGGGCAGGCCGGTGACGGCTGCGGCGTCACTCACGCCGCCGGCGTTCGTTAGATTCACGTATCCCATGTCCGACAGCGCGTCGATCGCCTGACCGGCTCGGTTGCCTGAGCGACAATAGATGATGTACGTGCCGGCGGGATCGAACTGCGCAATCTCGTCAAAGAATGTCGCTCCCTGCCAGTCGATATTGACTGCGCCGTCGAGATGACCGGTGGCAAACTCTTCGGGGGTGCGGACGTCGATGACGGCGGTGACGGAACTCATGTCTACATTCTCGGGGGCACAAGCGGTGACGCCAAACGTAATGCCGACGGCTGCGACAATCGCGGCGATGGCAGTTGCAATTCGTTTCATGGGAAAATCCTTTCGATACCCCCTAGGGTATGCTACAATTTTGGGAAACGCAACTCCAAGGAGCGACATGATTATCGAACCAGCCGAACTGAAGACCGCGCGAGATCGACTCGCCCGCGTTCAGGGCCAAATCGGAGGAATCGTTCGCATGATCGACGAGGGCCGCGACTGCACCGAGATCCTTCACCAGCTCTCGGCGGCGAGCACCGCTCTTAGTCGCGCCGGATTCACCATCATCGCGACGGGAATGGCGAACTGTGCCACCGAACCGCACGACAGCGAAAGTCGAATGGCGCTCGAAAAAGCGTTCATGTCGTTGGCGTAGGGACAGCCCGTGAAGACAATCATTATCGGAGGCGTTGCGGGCGGGATGTCCACTGCGACACGACTGCGTCGCCTGGACGAAACCGCCGACATCACGGTTTACGAGGCCGGTCCGGATGTCTCGTTCGCGAACTGCGGATTGCCCTATTTCATCGGCGGTGTCATTGGAAAGAGGGAAAGCCTGCTGTTGCAGACTCCCGAAAGCCTCGCGGCGCGGTTCAATCTCGACGTTCGGGTGAACTCGCGGGTGACGTCCATCGATCGAGCGACGCGAACCGTGACCGTTCACAATTCCGAGACCAACGAGACCTACACGGATTCGTACGACTCGCTCATACTGTCTCCAGGTGCGGCCCCCCGGAAACTCACTGTTCCTGGATGGGATCGTTCACTGACGCTGCGAAACGTCCCGGACGCAGACCGAATCATCGCGGCCGTGGCGGGTGCACCCAAATACGTCGTCATCCTCGGTGCCGGGTTCATCGGAATCGAAGTTGCGGAAAACCTGCGCCATCGCGGGCATTCGGTGACAATCGTGCAGGCCGGGCCGACCATCATCGCGCCCCTCGACGCCGAAATGATCGAGCCCTTCCATCGCCACCTCGAGTCGAACGGCGTGACCATTGTGGTCAACGCGACGGTGGCAGAGATCACGGAATACGCCGTCCGGCTTTCCGACGGAACGTCGTTCACCGCGGACGTCGTGATTTCGTCCGTCGGAGTGACCCCCGACCACGCGTTGGCCGTCGAGGCGGGGCTGCGCATCGGCGCTGCTGGCGGAATCTGGGTAGACGACCAGCAACGCACGAGTGATCCCAACATTTACGCCGTTGGTGATGCCGCCGAAAAGGAATCGGCGATAACGGGAGACGACCAGATGGTCTGGCTCGCCAACCTTGCGAACCGACACGGTCGACTCGTCGCCGATGTCGTGGCGGGAATCGACGTGCGTGCTCGTCCGTCGGTGACCACCGGAATCATCGGGGCGTTCGGAATGGCCGCAGCAATCACGGGACTGAGTGAAAAAGCCGCCCTGCGCGCCGGCATCGCTCACCGAGTGATGCATCTGCACCCGAGTTCGTACGCCGGGTACTACCCCGGCGCAGAATCGATGTCGCTCAAAGTGGTCTTTGCCCCGGAGACCGGAAAAATTTTGGGCGCTCAGGCGGTTGGCAAAGACGGCGTGGATAAGCGAATCGACGTCATCGCTACCGCGATCTATGGCGGGCTCACGGTGTCGGATTTGATGAACCTCGAACTCGCCTATGCACCCCAGTTCGGGTCGGCCAAGGATGCGATAAACCAGGCGGGCTACGTCGGTGACAACATCATGGACGGCCGCACCCCGACGGTTCAGTGGCACGAGCTCGAGGAACGCCGTGCGGCGGGTGCTGTCCTGATTGATGTCAGGACGGCAGACGAAAATCGCGCCGGCGACATCCCGGGCGCACTGCTCATCCCGGTCGACGAACTGCGCGACCGGCTCAATGAGATTTCTGCAACCGACGTCATCGTGCACTGCAAAGTCGGCCAGCGCGGGCACACCGCAACTCAAATGCTTCGCGCCCACGGAATCAGGGCATCCAACCTCGATGGTGGATACCTGACCTGGCGTGCGGGGACGGATTCGATCAATCGAGCGAATTCCGTTTCACTTTCCATCCAACAATAAGGAGACACCATGTGCCAAAAAGTCACGTGTAACAGCTGCAGCAAACCCACGTGGGACGGCTGCGGACAGCACATCGAAGAAGCGCTCGCCGGCGTCAAGCCCGCCGACCGTTGCACCTGCAAATAACCCACGCGTCACCGATCGTTGGCGAGGAGAGCGAGCCAGCGATTTTTCTCAGTGGACATAGGTTCCACGATCGGTCCCTATGCAATCTCGGGTTTACCTGTTAGGGTAGTCAAGTCGGCTCAGGACAGGCAGAAGTTATTCTGCAAATTTGTGTGGTTTGTATAGGTTCCGAGTCGGGTTGACAACATCCTGTTGGCAATGGTCCCCACTCGTGAATCGAACCCGGTCACTGATAGCTCGGTTTCGTGCGGCACTG
>CAXNHY010000091.1:0-3455 GCA_964202425.1 Microbacteriaceae bacterium MWH-Ta3
AGCACTCGGGAATCGAACTCAACAACCGTCACTCCTCGGTCAGTCCGAAGGAGGACCTTTATCGACACATGAACGAGGTGTGGCTGGATTCCAACCCCATCCCCTCGGATCGTGCTCGGTACGGCTCATTTCACATTCTCGCCGAGGAAGCGGAAAAGGCCGTCCGCGTCATCATTGAAGAGTGTGTCGATGCCCCGGCCGGCACAGAAGCGCGGAAGGTCGGAGACCTGTACACCTCGTTCATGGACGAGGCTCGAGTAAACGAACTGGGTGCGACACCGCTTGCACCGCTCCTCAACCGCATCGACGAATCAGACTCGGTGTCGTCCCTCATGCGAACAGTTGGTGAATTCGAGCGCCAGGGAATTGGCTCTTTTGTATCGATGTGGGTCGACAACGATCCGGGTAACCCCAACCGCTACGTCGTGTTTGTTGAGCAAGCAGGAATCGGCTTGCCCGATGAGTCGTATTTCCGCGACGAGACGTTCGCTGAAATTCGCGCCGCGTACCGAACGCACATCGAGACAATGTTCGGTTTGGTTGGATTCGCAGATTCAGCAGCTCGAGCCGATCGAGTTCTTGCCGTCGAACACCTGATTGCCGCTGAACACTGGGACAACGTTCGATGCCGTGATACTCACGCGACCTACAACCTCGTCCCGTGGAGCGAGTTCCAGGATGCACTCGGCCCCGTTGCTGCGCCCTGGCGCGACGGGTTGAACGTCAGCGAATCAACTCTTTCCGAACTTGTTGTTCGTCAACCGTCGTTCGTCGAGGGAGTCCGCGCAGTCCTCGAATCGACGGCAATCGAGAGCCTTGCTGATTGGCTTCGCTGGCGCGTAATCCACGGGCTCGCCCCTTATCTTTCTAACGACTTTTCCGCGGAAAGTTTCGCGTTTTACGGGAAAACCCTGACGGGAACGCCAGAGCAGCGTGACCGCTGGAAGCGGGGCGTCGGATTCACCGAGGGCGCCCTCGGAGAAGCAATCGGAAAGATTTACGTCGACAAGCACTATCCGCCGGCGGCCAAAGCCGCGATGGACGTCTTGATCGACAACCTCATCGAGGCTTACCGACAGTCCATCAACAGACTCGAGTGGATGAGTGACGAGACGAAGGTGCGTGCGCTCGACAAGCTCGACAAGTTCGTGCCCAAGATCGGCTTCCCCGATACGTGGCGTGACTACTCATCATTGAAAGCCTCCGCGGACGACCTTGTCGCCAATGTTTTTGCCGTCGCCACATTCGACTTCAATCGCGAACTGGGCAAGATTGGCAAACCAATTGATCGAGCCGAATGGTTCATGCTCCCTCAGACGGTGAATGCCTATTACAACCCCGGATTCAACGACATCGTCTTCCCCGCCGCGATTTTGCAATACCCCTTCTTTGACAAGGATCGCGACCCAGCTGCCAATTACGGTGGAATTGGAGCGGTGATCGGACACGAGATCGGACACGGTTTCGACGACCAGGGCAGCGAATTTGACGGAGATGGGCGCCTCTCAAACTGGTGGACGGATGAGGATCGCGAACGGTTCACGGAACGAACCCGCGCACTCATCGACCAGTACAACGCCCTCGAGCCGCGGGGGCTTCCAGGCCACAGCGTCAATGGCGAACTGACTATCGGGGAAAACATCGGCGACCTTGGCGGAATGTCGATCGCCTGGAAGGCGTACCTGATTTCGCTCAACGGGGAAGAACCACCCGTGATTGACGGACTAACAGGCGCGGAACGATTCCTCTTTTCGTGGGCTCAGGTGTGGCGTCAAGCCGCGCGCGACGAAGAGGCGCTCCGTCTTCTCACCATCGACCCTCACTCGCCGCCGGAGTTCCGATGCAACCAAATTGCCCGAAACCTTGACTTGTTTCACGACACATTCGGGGTGACTGAAGATGACCCAATGTGGCTTTCCCCGAAGGAGCGCGTCACGATTTGGTAATCATACCCAGAGCGTTGGGGATCCTGATTTCAACGCGGTTTGACGGTCGTTAAATCGGTCGTAAGGTTAAATACACTCAACGGCATATAAGGAGGCACCGTGCGAGGCAAAATTCTTTTCACACTCGGACTCGGCATCGGGTACGTGTTCGGAACGCGTGCTGGTCGCGCTCGCTACAACGAAATCAAGTCCGCCGCGTTGAAGGTCTGGAATGACCCTCGCGTTCAGGAGCAAGTCACGGTAGCAACCGAGTTCGTCAAAGAGAAGGCTCCCGAGGTAGTCGACTTTGTCTCGACGAACGCGAAAAAGGTCGCAGCTAAGGTCGATGAGGTTCGCTCCGGCGTACCCAAGCCACGCTCGAAAGCAGCTCCGCGACGCGCTACGAAACCTGCAGCAAAAACGGCATCGAAGTCAACGGCGAAGCCTGCCGCCAAGAAGCCGACCACGGCGGCAAAGACAACACGCGCCGCTGGAGCATCGACCACATAACGCATGTCAGACAAATCCGATCGTCGAGGTTTCTTTCGACTTCTCGCTGACCTTCCGCGCGAACTGAGTGATCTCGTACGAGCTGAGATCCGACTCCTTCAAACGGAACTCGCGTCGAAGCTCCGCTCTGCCGGAGTTGGTCTCGGTTTGGTCACTCTCGGTGTGACTCTCCTCACCCTTTTCCTCACCATGCTTGTCGTAGCGCTGATCCTGGCGCTCGCAACCGTGATGGAACCGTGGCTCGCGGCACTGGTCGTTGCAGGGATTGTTCTGGTCACTGCGGTTGTCCTCATCGCAGCGGGAATTGCGTCCATTGCGAAAGGTTTCACGCCGTTCGAATCGGTAAACCAGATTGTCGACGATTTCCGCAACTTGGGGAAGGATAAATCTCGTGAGTGAACGCCGACGAATTGCCTCTGACATTGCAGCGAAGCGAGGGCAGCTCGCCCGCAGCATTTCCGAGCTTGAAGAGAAACTTGATGTTTCCAAGCAAAGCAAGCTTGCAGGTGAACGAATCACTGCGTCGTATCAGCGCAACCCTGTGCCGTGGTGGATTGGTGCTGGCGTCGTTGGCGTTGTCATCGTGAGCGCTGTCGCATGGGCGGTTTTCGGGGATGACTGATTTCGCAATTCGCGAGGTCACACCGACATCGAGCATCCCGATTGTTCGGCGCTTGGCCGGTCATACGGTTCTCGTGCCGCGCGGCGGTCACTTTGGGCAGGACATCTCGAAGCGGCTCACAGTCCTCGGCGCGCAAACCGTTGTTGCTCCCGTCGTGAATTTTGTTGCGTCAGACAGCAGCGCTGAGTTAGTGCGTGCACTCAAAGACCTTGAGGCCGGCTCGTTTGGTTGGGTCGTCGTCACGAGTGCAACAACCGTCGACGTCTTCAATCACCTCAACGTCACAATTCCCGATTCAACGCGTATCGCAGCGATCGGTGAAACCACAGCACAGGCCCTGAGTTTTGCCGGGTATCGGGTGGATTTTGTCCCAGAAACCGACAATTCCCCTCGTGGCT
>CAXNHY010000092.1:0-3452 GCA_964202425.1 Microbacteriaceae bacterium MWH-Ta3
TTCGGTCCGCTCGAGCCTGCCTTCGTCGCAGCGGAAGATTCCGAGGCAACTGTTTTCGTACTGGCAGCCACTTCAAACCCTGACTCGGCGCTCGTCCAGCACTCGACATCCGGAGGGAAATCTGTTGCGCAGCGGATTGTTGACGATGCAGTTCGGCGGTCGGCCGGAAAGAACACAGTCGGGGTGGTCATCGGAGCCACCCGACCGCTCGACGAGTCCGGCATAGACGTTGAGAGCCTCGAGGGTCTTTTGATTCTTGCTCCCGGTTTCGGTGCACAAGGGGCTAGCCTCCGTGATGTGGAGACCATTTTCGGGGCATCTCGGCAAACCGTTATTCCCACCGTCAGTCGGTCAGTGTTGAGAGATGGCCCGCGCGGGGTTGGCGCGGCGATCGACGTGCATCGGCAAGAATTAGGACTGTGATAGACCCGAAACTGGCGTCGGCAATCGCCGTTGAGAATCGTCGCGCCCGAGCGGCCGTCAAGCGTGACGTTGTGTCAGGGGCGCGCCAGCCACTTCATGTGGCGCGCGCCGCGTGGGACGATCGGACGAGCATTGAGGCAGGACTCCGCGTTGTCGAACTGCTCGGTTCGCTCAAGGGGGTTGGAGAGACCAAGGTCGCAACAATTCTTTCGCTGACTGGCATCTCCCCTCGCAAGCGACTCGGTTATCTGGGAGCTCGTCAACGGAAGGCGCTAGAAGATTGGCTGGTCATGCGCGCTGCGCGTCCTCACCCGTCGCCGCCAGTCGGTCGACTCGTTGTCGTTGCAGGCCCAACAGCAGTCGGTAAGGGGACTGTTGTCTCAAGGATTCGAGAGTTGTACCCCTCTGCACGATTTAGCGTTAGCGCAACCACTCGCGCCCCTCGACCGGGTGAGATAGATGGCGTTCACTACTACTTCGTGACTCCGCAGCAGTTCGACGCGCTCGTCGAGACAGGTCAAATGCTCGAATGGGCTGTCGTCCACGGTGAGCATCGTTACGGGACTCCGAGAAAGCCCATCGTGGACGCCCTTGACTCTGGACAGAGCATCATTCTTGAGATCGACATCCAGGGAGCTCGTCAAGTTAAAGAGGCCATGCCGGACGCGCTCCTCGTGTTTCTCATGCCACCATCGTGGGACGAGTTGGTGCGACGACTTACCACTCGGGCTACCGAATCGGACGTCGAGCAGCAACGTCGTCTTGAGACCGCGCGGGAGGAAATAGAAGCAGAAAGCATGTTTGATGTCACCATCGTCAATGACGATGTCGACCGCGCCGCCAAAGCCGTCGTAGAATTGCTGACAGAGACGTAATCGCGAAAGGCACACAATGCGCACCTCCAAGGGAATCATCGATCCACCGATCGATCAACTGCTCGACAAGGTTGATTCGAAGTATCAGTTGGTAATCGTGGCAGCAAAGCGTGCTCGTCAGATTAATGACTACTACCAAGAGCGCGCCGAAGGTACCGTTAACACGGCCGGCCCCCTGGTCGAATCGACCATCGATGAGAAGCCTTTGACCATCGCAATGCGCGAGATCAACGAAGGCCTCGTAGAACTGAGCAACGACAACTAGCATGACGCTGGGTCACCCGCGCGTTATCGTCGGGTTGACGGGTGGAATTGCCGCTTACAAGGTCGTCACCGTCATTCGACGGCTAGTCGAACGTGGCTGTGACGTCCACGTCATCGCTTCGGAATCTGCGCTGAATTTTGTCGGCCCCGCAACACTGGAGGCGATTAGCCGAAACCCACTCAATATCGGTCTTTTTGACGGCGTTTCTGAGGTCAAACACGTATCTCTCGGCCAGAGTGCAGACGCGATTCTCATCGCCCCAGCGACCGCGAATACGCTCTCGCATCTCGCCGATGGACGAGCTGACTCTCTGCTCCTGACGACAGTGCTTGCTGCATCCTGCCCCATCGTCATTGCGCCGGCGATGCACACTGAAATGTGGGATAACGCAGCGACGCAGGCCAACGTGGCCACCCTCGTTTCCCGAGGTGTCGTGTTCGTCGGGCCTTACAGCGGACGCCTCACGGGTGCAGACACCGGTGTTGGGCGACTCGCCGATGAGGACGCCGTTGTTGACGCAGTTGTCGAACAGCTTGGCCCTCGCGATTTCGATGGCGTCAGCGTGGTTGTATCAGCCGGCGGAACACGCGAGCCCATAGATCCGATTCGCTTTATCGGGAACCGATCCACCGGTGAAATGGGTGTTCGGCTGGTTGAAGCGCTCCACAGACGTGGTGCGATCGTGACACTAATTGCTGCGCACCTCGAGGTTCCAGTTCCTCGGGGCGTCGCTGTGGTACAGGTGTCAACCGCGTTGGAGATGCAGCATGCTGTGAAAACCCACGGACATAAAGCCGATGTCTTTATTTCAGCTGCAGCCGTCAGCGACTATCGCGTCGCCAATGTGAGCGCGTCGAAGTTGTCGAAGTCCGCTGGGGCCCCGCTGATCGATCTCGTTGAGAACCCCGACATCCTCAGCGAATTCGCTCACGAGCACCGATCGACGTTCGTCGTGGGGTTCGCTGCGGAGACGTCACGTGAGACCTTCATCGAGCGGGTTGCCTCTAAGGCACAGTCGAAGGGTGTTGACCTTATGGTGGGGAACCTGGTCGGTTCAGAACTCGGGTTCGGGAATACAGTTGCCGATATCGTATTGGTAGATTCGACCGGCGCCACTGTTTCGGATTTTCACGGAACGAAGGCCAGCGCAGCCTCCCATATTCTCGATTACGTCAGCCGACAGAGAGCAGCAACACCATGAGCATCCGACTCTTCACCAGTGAATCCGTAACGAGCGGACACCCAGACAAATTGTGCGACCAGCTCTCCGACGCAATTCTCGACGCAATCCTTGTGCAGGATCGAAACGCGAAGGTTGCTGTTGAATGCCTAGCGTCGGGTGGCCTGATCCACGTGGCTGGTGAAATTAGAACCGAGAGCTATGTCGATATCGACAGCATCGTGCGCGGCGTCATCCTCGGTATTGGGTACGACTCGTCTGACGTTGACTTTGACGGGAAAACGTGCGGTGTGATGATCTCTATCGCTGACCAGTCGAGCGAAATAAACACCGCCGTTGAGAAAGATGAGCAGGGTGCTGGCGATCAGGGAATCATGTTTGGCTATGCCACGAATGAAACGCCGTCGTACATGCCGGCAGCGATCTTCCTCGCACATCGCGTGGCTGAGCAACTTGAAGTAGCTCGCAAGACCGGAACGCTCGCGTATTTGCGCCCTGACGGCAAGACCCAGATAACCGTTGGCTATGAGGGCATGACACCAACAACCATCGAGACCGTACTCGTATCGACGCAGCACGCCCCGAACGTGGATGGCGAACCCCTGACTCAGGAACGCATTGCCGCTGATGTTCGGGAATTTGTCATCGATCCCGTCATTCAGGAGTCCGGTCTCGACATTTCGGCTGTGCGGTACATCGTGAATCCCTC
>CAXNHY010000093.1:0-3439 GCA_964202425.1 Microbacteriaceae bacterium MWH-Ta3
GCATCGTCAACAATCCGCTGCGCAACAGATTTCCCTCCGGATGTCGAGTGCTGGACGAGCGCCGAGTCAGGGTTTGAAGTGGCTGCCAGTACGAAAACAGTTGCCTCGGAATCTTCCGCTGCGACGAAGGCAGGCTCGAGCGGACCGAATCCAAGATACGGACTCACCGTAACTGCGTGGGACCTCAGTGGCCCGCGACGCAACCACGCGTCGGCATACGCTTCCATCGTCGAGCCAATGTCTCCCCTTTTTCCGTCAGCGATGACACACAACCCAGCCTCCGTCGCCTCAGAAATTAGTGTCTCCAGCGCGGCGTATCCGGCAGACCCAAAGCGTTCGAAATAGGCGACTTGAGGTTTGACAATGCCAACCCGGCTCGACGCTGCAGACAGAATGCTTCGACCCATTTCAAGAGCACCGTCGGGACCATCGGCGAGCCCCCAGTCAGACAGGGACTGGGGAGAAGGATCGATGCCGATGCACAGCGGCCCAACCGAGTCGCGGATATCGGTGAAACGGGAGGCAAGGCCTACCACTGCGCCCTCATTTCCGCGTACTCCTGCAGGCTCGTTACCCGGAGTTCCTCGTGTCGTGCGTCAATCGCAGCAACAGCGGCCGACACCTGGGCAATCGTCGTGACAATCGCCTTGTCGGCCGCGACAGCTTCACGGCGGATCTCCATTCCATCCGCCCTCGCGCTTCTCCCCGACGGAGTGTTGATGATGAGGTCGATCTCGCCAGCTCGAATCATGTCAACGATGCTCGTCGTCCCGTGTATAGCTTGCGAGCGCTTTGTCACCGTCTCCACAGCAATTCCGTTGCGGACCAGAATCTCTGCTGTCCCGTCTGTTGCAACCAGTCGGAATCCCATTTGGCTCAACCGTTGCATAGGCAACACGATGGACCGCTTGTCGCGGTCAGCGACCGACACAAACACCGTCCCCGAGGATGGCAATCCTCCGTATGCAGCGGTCTGGCTCTGTCCGAACGCAATCGGAAAGTTCCGATCGATTCCCATTACTTCGCCAGTCGAACGCATCTCTGGACCGAGAACCGAGTCGACAACCCGTCCTTCGACGGTTCGGAATCGTTTGAACGGAAGCACGGCCCCCTTCACCGAGATGGGAGCGGTGCTCGGAACACGTGCACCGTCGCGTGCAGGGAGCAGTCCACTTTCGATGAGTTCAGCGATCGTGGAACCAACCATGACAAGTGCGGCTGCTTTCGCGAGTTGGGTTCCCATGGCCTTTGACACAAACGGGACTGTTCGGCTTGCTCGGGGGTTCGCCTCAAGAACGTATAGGACGCCGGCTGAAATCGCGAACTGAACATTAAGCAAACCGCGAACATCAATGCCTCTGGCAATCGCCTCCGTCGCCGCGACGACGTGGTCAATGACCGAACGACCGAGAGTTACTGGTGGCAGTGTGCAGGCCGAGTCACCTGAATGGACGCCTGCTTCCTCAATGTGTTCCATTACTCCGCCGATGTACAACCGTTCGCCGTCAAAGAGTGCGTCGACGTCAATCTCAATCGCATCGTCGAGAAACCTATCAACGAGCAAAGGAGCGTCAGGCCCGATGATTGCGTGCTCGGCGACGCGCTCGAAATAGTCCGTCACAGAGGGTGAGTCGTAAATAATCTCCATTCCCCGCCCACCGAGAACGTAAGACGGACGAACCAAAACCGGGTACCCAAGGTCTTCCGCGACACGAATGGCAGAACTCACGTCGGTCGCTACACCGTTCTTAGGTGCAATCAGTGATGCTGCCTCGAGAATCGCAGAAAATCGTCCCCGTTCTTCGGCGCTATCAATCGCATCTGGCGTGGTCCCAAGGATTCGGACTCCGTTGTGCGCAAGGCCATGCGCAAGCCCGAGGGCTGTCTGTCCACCTAGCTGCACGACCACTCCGACGATTTCCCCACTCTGAGCCTCAGCATCGATGACCTCGAGAACATCCTCAAGTGTGAGCGGTTCAAAATAGAGGCGGTCGGACGTGTCGTAATCGGTTGATACCGTCTCCGGATTGCAGTTGATCATGATCGTTTCGAAACCTGCGGCCGAAAGAGCAAACGATGCGTGCACGCACGAATAGTCGAATTCAATACCCTGACCAATCCTGTTTGGCCCTGAGCCGAGGATCACCACCTTGCGGCGTCCGGACGGCACAACCTCCGTTTCAGAATCGTAGGAAGAATAGTGGTACGGGGTAAGAGCAGGGAACTCTCCGGCGCATGTGTCCACAGTCTTGAAAACTGGCCTCACACCGTTGTCACGTCGGAAGCCTCGCACTGAGCCCTCGGAGGCATCCCACAACTCCCCCACCTGAACGTCGCTCAGGCCGTGATACTTCGCCTCGCGCAGTGCGTCGACGTCGAAGGGTGAGCGCGCGACCTCGGCAGCGACCTCGTTGATGAGCGCAATCTGGTCGAGAAACCAGGGGTCAATTCCGGTCGCCTCGAACAACTGATCAACGGTTGCGCCGGCTCGGAGGGCTTGCTGGACAACGACGATGCGACCGTCCGTGGGATGCGCTGACTGGGCGACGAGGTCATTGACGGTCTCGCCCGAATATTTCCACGTGAAGGAGCTACCCCTTTTTTCCAGAGATCGAAGGGCCTTGTTAAGCGCGGTCGAGAAGTTGCGACCAATCGCCATTGCCTCGCCGACGCTCTTCATCGTTGTCGTCAACCCGGTATCTGCCTCGGGGAATTTTTCAAAAGCAAACCGTGGAACCTTCACCCCAACGTAATCAACAGTCGGTTCAAACGACGCTGGCGTTACACCGGTGATGTCGTTGGTGATCTCATCCAGTCGGTAACCGATGGCGAGTTTCGCCGCAATCTTGGCAATGGGAAATCCCGTTGCTTTCGACGCTAGAGCGCTCGATCGACTCACGCGCGGATTCATCTCGATGACAATGACACGTCCATCAACCGGATCCACCGCAAACTGAATATTGCACCCTCCCGTGTCGACCCCAACCAACCGAATGATGTTGATGCCGATATCCCGAAGGTTCTGGTACTCGCGATCGGTGAGAGTCAGGGCCGGCGCGACCGTAATTGAGTCGCCCGTGTGAACGCCCACGGGATCGACGTTTTCGATTGAACAGACAACGACCGTGTTGTCAGCTGTGTCGCGCATGAGTTCGAGTTCGTACTCTTTCCAGCCGAGAATCGACTCCTCAAGAAGTACCTCACTCGTCGGGCTCTCGTGAAGCCCGTTACCCACCATTCGATGAAGTTCGTCCTGGTTGTAAGCGAACCCGGAGCCGAGCCCTCCCATAGTGAACGACGGCCTGATCACAACCGGGTAACCGGTCGACTCCACGAACTTCTCAGCGTCGGCGATGTTGTCGACAACAACCGATTTGGCCACATCGGCGCCCGACGCGAGAACGAGGTCCTTGAAAATCTGGCGGTCTTCTCCGCGACG
>CAXNHY010000094.1:0-3424 GCA_964202425.1 Microbacteriaceae bacterium MWH-Ta3
TCGTGCGGCGAAACCTGGAATTCGATGTAGACATCACCCTGAGGCCCGCCTGCTTCTCCAACTTCTCCAATTCCGGGGAGGTGTGCTCGCATTCCCGATTCGACACCGGCTGGGATTGTTACGTCGATCGTGGTTCGCGCGCGAACACGACCGTGTCCAGCGCAGGTTGGGCACGGTGCAGGAATAACTGTTCCGAAACCACGACAACCGCCACAGGGGGTGCTCGTCACGATGTTTCCGAGCAGACTGCGAACCTGTCGCTGGACTGCGCCGGAACCGCCACACACGTCACATCGCTGTGGTGAAGAACCCGGCGCGCAACACGAACCGCTGCAACTGTCACAGAGTGCCGCAGTATCTACCTCGACCGAACGCTGGCCACCGAAGATTACGTCAACAAGTTCGATGTCCACCCTCAGAAGTGCATCGTTTCCTCGCTCTGCCCGCGAGCGCGGTCCGCGGGTTTGAGCGCCGCCGAAGAACGCGTCGAAAACGTCACCCATCGAACCAAATCCGGGCATGCCGCCGAGGCCATCTTGCCCGCCCTGGTCGTAGTTGCGACGCTGCTCTGGGTCTCCGAGTACATCGAACGCGTGGGTGACGAGCTTGAACCGTTCTGCCGCGTCCTCCGCCGAATTGACATCGGGGTGAAGTTCGCGCGCCAGCTTGCGATACGCCTTCTTGATTTCGTCACGACTGGCATCGCGCGAAACCCCGAGGACTTCGTAGTGGTCCATCAGGAATCGTCCCCGAGAATCTGTGAAACGTAACGCGCTACGGCCTCGACAGCCGCCATGTTGAGCGGGTAGTTCATTCGCGTTGGACCGAGAACCGCCAACCGCGCAGTGTCACCACCACCAGCTGTATACGAGGCTGAGACGATTGACGTGTCGCTCAAGTCGTCAGCGAGCTCGCGTCCGATTCGAACGGTCGACGACTCACCCTGTCGCATCTCGTCAAAGAGCGTCAACAGCACTACTTGCTCTTCGATGGCATCCATGACAGGGGCAAGGCTTCGAGAGAAGTCACCCTCTGAGCGAATCAGTTGAGGAGTTCCGGCAACGATGAGCCTGTCGTGGCGCTGTGCATCAATCTGGTCGATAAGTGAGAGGCGAAGGCTCTCGACCAACGTCCGAGTTTTCGCATCCGCCGTCGAAGCCAGTTGGGTCAGAACGCTGTTGACATCTCCGAGGCTCTGACCCTGAAGCGCCGAATTGACCTGAGCGCGAAGCGAACCGAGGTTCGAATCGTCAATGTCGACGTCGAATTCAACGACGGCGCGATCGACACTTCCCGAAGTGGTGATGAGAATCGACAGCGCACGGTGCGTGCCGAGCGGTAAAAGCTCGACGTGGGCGACGGCATCTCTCGAAAGGGTTGGATATTGCACCATCGCAACCTGGTTGGTCAGATTCGAGAGCAGCTTCACCGTTCGTCCAAAAAGGTCATCGAGGTCGAGCGATTCGTCGAGGAACCGCTGGATTGCTGAAATCTGGGTTCCCGTGAGGGGGCGGACGTCCGTCAGTGAATCGACAAATCGGCGATAACCCAGATCAGTAGGAACGCGACCTGCAGAGGTGTGTGGAGCGTGGATGAGGTTGGCTTCTTCGAGCGCCGCCATGTCGTTTCGAATCGTCGCAGCGGAGACCCCGAAAGAGTGGCGCTCGACGATTGTCTTTGAGCCGACCGGTTCGCGCGACGCGACGTAATCTTCGACAATGACACGGAGAACGTCTAGCGCGCGTTGCGAGACCACAGCCACCTCCGATTAGCACTCTGGAACCTTCAGTGCCAATTCTATCGCGCGAGGCTAATCGTCGAGCACTGCGCGAACGACTGCATCGGCGAGCAATCGGCCTCGGCGCGTGAGAACGAGGCGACCCGAATCGGCGGCGGCCCCGTCAACGAGCCCGTCCTCGATGAGTTGGCCGATCCTCCCCCGCTCAGACGAACTGAGGACGCTGAGGTCGAGGCCGCGCCGAATTCGACTCTCCAACATCACCTTCTCAGTGTGACGAGACTGCTCAGAAAGCACTTCGCGCTCGAGGGCCGGAGAGACCCCGCCAGAGACGCGTTCTGCATAAGCGGCTGGGTGCTTGACATTCCACCAGCGCGTGCCACCGATGTGACTGTGGGCACCCGGCCCGTAGCCCCACCAATCTGTTCCCGTCCAATACGCGAGATTGTGATTCGACTGCGTCTCGAAAGAAGTCGACCAATTGCTCACTTCGTACCACTCGAACCCGGCCGCGGCGAGCGCATCGTCCGTCAGCTCGTAGAAGTCTGCATGGGCATCATCGTCTACTGGCGCGAGTTCGCCGCGGCGAACACGCCTCTCCAGTGCAGTTCCTGGCTCGATGATCAGTGAATAGGCGGAAATGTGGTCAGTCCCCAACGCAATTGCGGCGTGCAGGGTTTCCTTCCACTCCTCGCGCGTCTCTCCTGGCGTTCCATAAATCACATCAACCGACACCGCTGCGCCGGCTGAACGCGCAGCCGCCACAGCCTCGGAAACTGCCGCCGGATTGTGCGAACGATCGAGAAGCGACAACACCCTCGGAACAGCGCTCTGCATTCCTATGCTGAACCGGGTGATTCCCTGTGCGACGAGCGCCTTCGCGCCCTCCTGCGTGAGGGTGTCGGGGTTCGCCTCGAGGGAGACCTCAGCGTCATCACGGATTCCGTGCACCTCGATGACCGCACGGAGAATTCGACCGATGTCCGCCGGGTCGAGCAGACTCGGGGTTCCTCCGCCAAAAAACACGGTCGACGCCGGCCGAGTTGGAATCCCGGAAGCCGCAAGGACCCCAGCCGACCAACGGATTTCCGCGATGAGGTCATCGACGAACGACTGTCGGGTCACGCCACGGAGTTCACTCGCGGTGTACGTGTTGAAATCGCAGTATCCACAACGAACGGTGCAGAACGGGATGTGGAGATAAACCGAAAACGGCGTTGCCGGATCAGTCCCTGGCGGGATGACTCCGTCGCGAGGCGCGGGTTCGCCTTCGGGGAATTGCACGGCTAAATGCCCGTCCAGATGTCGGCCATTCTCACGATCATCACCGTCGTCGCGAGCGAGCCGCCAGCAAGCGCGAGTGTGCCGATTCGCGTTCGGTCGACGAAGGCGAACACGAGTGCGACGGGCGTCACGAGAATCGCCGTGATGAGATACATCCAGAATTCGAGCGGGTCACCGTTGATTGGCGACCCCAGCGCTGGCGCAACAACGGCAACAACGACCTGAGTGAGGAGGAGCGCAACGACAACAATCGAGCCGATAACCGATACATCTCGGGGCGGATGTGCGCGGGCACCCTCAACCAGTTGAACTCCGCCGACAACGACTGTGACGGCAATCACGAGAAATGTGAACCACTCAATCATTGGGGAACCCCGCCTCTATTCGCGAGACGCCGTTTCG
>CAXNHY010000095.1:0-3358 GCA_964202425.1 Microbacteriaceae bacterium MWH-Ta3
GCTCGTAGCGCTCGCCGCAAAACGACCGATGAGAGTCGAGGTGAGGTTTTTGAGCCTTGCGAGATCTGGCCGCGAACCGTCCCACGTGCCAATCCAATTGGGCAATCCGTCGAGACGATCGAAGGCTGCGAGTAATTCATCGTGGCCCAATTCGCCACCGACCCACTCGACCATGGACGACACCAAATCAGCGTGGTTCGTGCGCTGTGACAGCGCAGGAACGTCAATGTAGCCACCCACAATTGCGTCTTCGAAATCATGAACGGAATAGCCGATGTCGTCGGACAGGTCCATGACCTGTGCCTCAACACACAAACGGCGCTCCGGTGCCCCTTGGCGCATCCACGCGAAAAGCTCGAGGTCGGATTCGTACACGCCAAACTTGTTGCGGCCACCTGGCTCAACGACCCCTTCGCTACTCGGCCACGGGTATTTGCAGGAGGCGTCGAGGCTCGCTCTGGTCAGGTTGAGTCCAAACGAGCGCCCGTCCTTGTTGAACACCTTCGGTTCGATTCTCGTGAGGATTCGAAGCGTCTGCGCATTTCCTTCGAAGCCGCCGAACTGTGTCGCCCAATCGTTGAGCGCCTTCTCGCCGTTGTGACCGAACGGCGGATGCCCGAGGTCGTGGGCGAGGCATGCTGTGTCGACGAGGTCAGGGTCGAGCCCGAGGGCCTGACCAATTTCACGACCAACTTGTGCGACCTCGAGTGAATGTGTCAGACGGTTGCGTGCGAAGTCGAGTCCGGCGGTCGGCGAAAGGACCTGTGTCTTTGCTGCGAGCCGGCGAAGAGCTGAAGAATGCAGAAGGCGTCCGCGGTCTCGCGCAAAATCGCTCCGCTCGCCCTTCGATCCCTCGAAGAAAGCACGTTCGCGGTCGTGATCGGTGTAGTCGTCAGCCACCGCTCGGCCCCGATTCCGTCTCTACGAGGTCGGCGAGCTGGCTGTCTTCGATTTCACGACTCAGGAGCCAACCGTCCGGCAGAGTCGGGCGCTTTTCTCCTCCGGCTCGCCCGCGTTGGCCCTCGGCGTCAGCGCCAGGGTATGGCGCATCTCGGTCGAGGTCGGCCAGTAGCTCATCCATTTCGGCGAGAGTAGCAACTCGCGCGAGTGCTGCCCGCATTTCTCCACCGACCGCGTATCCCTTGAAATACCACGCAACGTGTTTGCGGATATCACGACACCCACGGTCTTCGTCCTCGAAGAACTCGACGAGCAGTTCTGCGTGACGACGGAAAGCGTCAGCCACGAATCCGAGGTTCGGCGAGATGGGAACTGTCGTCCCTCCGAATGCGGCTTCAAGCTCCGCAAAGAGCCAGGGGCGACCGAGGCATCCCCGGCCAACAATCACACCGTCACACCCGGTTTCCGCGACCATCCGTGCAGCGTCGTCGCCGCTCCAGATATCACCGTTACCGAGGATTGTCATCTCCGGGAAGTTTTCTTTGAGCGTGCGGATCGCGTCCCAGTGTGCGTTGCCGGAGTAGTGCTGAGTGGCGGTTCGGCCGTGAAGCCCAATCGCCGACACTCCAGTGTCCTGTGCGATTCGTGCAGCGTCGAGGAACGTCAGGTGGTCGTCGTCGATTCCCATACGCATCTTGATGGAGACAGGCACATCGCCCGCCGCGTCAACTGTTGCCCGCACAATTTGCTCGAACATCGTTGTCTTCCACGGCAGTGCCGCTCCCCCGCCCTTGCGAGTGACTTTTGGAACGGGACAGCCAAAGTTTAGGTCGATGTGGTCAGCGCGATTCTCGTCGACGAGCATTCGAGCAGCAGCCCCCATAGTCGTGGGCTCAACGCCGTACAACTGGATTGACCGGATCGTCTCAGACGGGTGGTGATGAATCAGGCGCATTGTGATGGGGTTTCGCTCGACGAGCGCACGCGCAGTGATCATCTCCGAGACATAGAGCCCGCGTCCAAATTCGCGGCACAACCGTCGAAACGCCGTGTTCGTGATCCCCGCCATCGGGGCGAGGATTACGGGAATTTCCGATTCAATCGTGCCGATGCGCACGTCAGGCTCCTAGAAGGCGCTCCGCCAAATAGCCTTCGAGGCGGTCGAGCGAGACACGCTCTTGTTCCATTGAGTCGCGTTCGCGGACGGTGACGGCCTTGTCCTCGAGCGAGTCGAAGTCAACGGTGATGGCGAACGGGGTGCCAATTTCGTCCTGTCGGCGGTACCGACGGCCAATCGCGCCAGCGTCATCGAAGTCAACGTTCCAGTTTCGACGAAGCGAGGTTGCAAGGTCGCGTGCAAGTGGTGAAAGCTCCTCGTGACGCGACAGCGGCAACACCGCAGCTTTGACGGGCGCAAGTCTGCGATCGAGGCGAAGTACTGTTCGCACGTCGGTGCCGCCCTTCGTGTTGGGGGCTTCGTCCTCAGAGTACGCGTCCACCAGGAACGCCATGAGCGAACGGGTCAGACCGGCTGCTGGCTCAATCACGTAGGGCATCCACCGCTCGTTCTTGCCCTGATCGAAGTACGACAGATCCGTTCCCGACTTCTCCGAGTGCGTCGACAGGTCGAAATCGCCACGGTTGGCGATGCCCTCCAACTCACCAAACTCGCCCGACGCAAAGCCAAAACGGTACTCAATGTCGACGGTGCGCTTCGAGTAGTGCGACAGCTTCTCTTTCGGGTGCTCAAACAGTCGAAGGTTCTCCGGGTTGATTCCGAGATCCGTGTACCAGCGGTAACGCTCGTCAATCCAGTACTGGTGCCATTCTTCGTCTGTTCCCGGCTCGACGAAGAACTCCATCTCCATCTGTTCAAACTCGCGGGTTCGGAAAATGAAGTTTCCCGGCGTGATTTCGTTGCGGAACGACTTGCCAATTTGGCCAATTCCGAAAGGAGGCTTTTGGCGGGCGGTTCCGGACACGTTAGCGAAGTTGACGAAGATTCCCTGAGCGGTTTCAGGGCGCAAGTAGTGCATGCCCTCTTCGTCAGCGACAGGGCCGAGGTACGTCTTGAGAAGTCCCGAGAACTCTTTGGGTTCAGTCCACTGCCCGCGGTTGCCACAGAAACCACAGGCAATCTCGTCGAGTCCGCCTTCAGGTGCGCGTCCCTTCTTCTCAGCAAACTCTTCTTCGAGGTGGTCTGCGCGGAAACGCTTGTGGCACGACAGGCATTCAACAAGCGGATCGCTGAACACGTCCACGTGGCCAGACGCTTCCCACACCTGACGGGGGAGAATCACCGATGAGTCGAGTCCGACAACGTCAGACCGGCCCTGAACCATGGTTTTCCACCACTGTCGCTTGATGTTCTCTTTGAGTTCAACACCGAGCGGGCCTTAATCCCAAGCAGAGCGGCTTCCGCCGTAGTTTTCACCGGCCTGGAAAACGAAACCGCGGC
>CAXNHY010000096.1:0-3248 GCA_964202425.1 Microbacteriaceae bacterium MWH-Ta3
GGTCCGCGGCGGGAACCACTTGTGAGCGTCACGCCAGAACCGCTTGTGTGGTCGACAATGAGCGCACCGAGGTCGTCATCGGCGAAACGAGTTGACAGAGCAGCGGACACACCGAGTCGAGAAACCCCGACTGCGACGTTCATCGGCGAACCTCCGGGGTGCGCGCCTTCCGAACCATTGCGTCGGACGATGTCGATGCACGCCTCTCCGATCGCGAGAACAACGGGCGCGTCCGAGTTTGTCATGCCCCAACTTTAGCGGCGACGGGTGGCGTCTTGGACTTCGCCAATGAGCTCTTCGATGATGTCTTCAAGGAACAAAAGGCCTTCTGTCTCGCCGCTCGCATCGAACACGCGCGCGATGTGAGCACCTGTTTTGCGCAATTGCGCGAGGGCGTCTTCGAGGTCGAGCCCGCGATACAGAGATGTCAATTGGCGGACACGCTTGGCCGGGATGGGCTCGTCATCGTCTCGGTCGATGATGTCCTTGAGGTGGATGTAGCCCGTCGGTTCACCTGCCTCGTCGATCAACACGTATCGGCTGAAACCTCGTTGTGCGACTTCGCGTTCGACGTCGAGAGGTGTCGATCCCTCTGGCAAAGTCACGATATCGGCGATGGGCACGGTGATGTCGGACACCTTCTTCGAGGTGAATTCGATTGTTGCGCTGACAGCGCCGGCGCGGTCATCGAACTTTCCCTCTTTTTGAGATTGTTCAACGATGGTGGCCATCTCATCCAGCGTGAATACCGACTGAGCTTCGTCTTTGGGTTCGAAGCCACTCCATCGCACCAGAATGTTGGCCATCCAGTTGAGCGCGAAGATGACGGGCTTGAACGCGAACGCAACGGCGGCAAGCGGCGGCGCAAGAATCAGTACAGCGCGGTCAGGCACCGAAAACGCAAGGTTCTTCGGCACCATTTCCCCAATGACGACGTGCAAAACGGTGACGATCAGAATCGTGAGCACGAGCGCGATAGCCGAAATTGCCTCATACGAGAGCGGAAGTCCGTGAAGGAGATCGTCAAACAAATGGTGGATGGCCGGTTCTGACACACCGAGAATGAGAAGCGAACACACGGTGATACCGAGTTGTGATGTTGCGAGCATGAGGCTCGCCCGTTCCATTGCCTTCAGGGCAACACCAGCCGCCCACGAACCGGCCTGGGCCTTTGGCTCGATTTGGCTGCGACGCGCTGCGACGACGGCAAATTCAGCGCCAACAAAGAACGCGTTGACGGCAAGGAGCACCCACAGCCAGATGATTCCCGACAAATCAGTCATCGGTCACCTCACGAGGAGTAAACCGAACGCGATCGATGCGTCGCCCGTCCATTCGTTCAACGATGAAGACACCCGTGTCGGTTTCGAGGGTTTGGCCGACGTCAGGGATGGTTCCCCACTCAGAGAGCAAGTATCCACCGACGGTTTCCCAGGGGCCTTCCTCGGGGACATCAATCCCAGCCTGTTCGCTCAACTCGTCTGGGCGGAGCCCAGCGGGGAATGTCACATGACCGTTCGCGCGAACAATGCCCGCGCGCGTCCGATCGTGTTCGTCGCTGACTTCACCGATCAGTTCCTCGATGAGATCTTCGAGGGTCGCAATCCCGGCTGTCCCGCCGTACTCGTCGACGACAATCGACATCTGGTATCCGCGGGTGCGCAACTCGCCGAGGAGCGTATCGAGTTGCATCGTTTCCGGGACGCGAAGTGCCTCGCCGAGAAGGGCGCCGGCCGGCACGTCGGCACGGCGGTCGCGGGGCACGGCGACAGCCTGCTTGATGTGGACAAGACCGACGATGTCGTCAGCGTCCTCATCGATGACGGGAAAGCGAGAGAAGCCCGTCTTGCGGGCAAGAGCGATGATGTCGGCCGCGGTGTCCCCCACTTTGACGGTCGCAACTCGCGTGCGCGGAGTCATGATGTCTTGAGCCTGGTGTTGCGAGAACGATAGAGCTTTTCCGAGAAGTGTTGCAGTGTCTTCCTCTAGACCGCCGTGCATCGACGAGTGACGAACGGCGGACGCTAGTTCCTCGGCGGTTCTCGCCGACGACAGCTCCTCCTTGGGCTCGACGCCAAACATTCGGACAATTCCGTTTGACGCGGCGACGAGCATCCAGATGAACGGTGAGAACACCCACGTGAACGCCAACTGGAACGGGGCAACAAACTTGACAACGCGCCGCGGAGCCGAGAGCGCCAAGTTCTTGGGGTATAGCTCGCCAATAATCATCGACAACACAGTTGCCAGGGTGATAGCGGTCACGGCTGCGACAATGTCAGCTGACCCCTCCGAAAGCCCCCACGACTGGAGGGTGGGCGACAGCAGCGCTGACACAGCCGGCTCCATCGTCCAGCCCGTGAGGAGTGTCGTGAGTGTAATTCCCAACTGTGCAGCGGAGAGATGAGTCGACGTGCGGGTGAGTGCTTTGATCGCTGGAGTGAAACCCGATTCGCCTGCTGTTCGACGGGCCTCGAGATCGCTCCGATCGAGAGTGACAAGCGCGAACTCGGACGCAACAAAGAATCCTGTACCGATTGTGAGAAGGACACCGACACCAATCATCAACCATTCCGTCACGCTAATTCACCCAATTCAGAGCGAGGCGTGACGACTGTTTATGGTGACCGTCCATTCCGCAAGTATACGAGTCGCGCCACGACAACTCAGGGTTTCGCCTCACCGCAACGAGATGGGTAGGCTGGACTGTGGTGGTTGCTAAACCACGATTCATTCCACGCAACGAGGTGACAACAAGCAGTGTCGAACGACGGTTCTACTGACTCGCCCACATCCGGCGACTTCGGAGCCAACGACTGGCTCGTTGAGGAAATGTACGAAGCGTGGGTGAAAGACCCCACCTCAGTTGAAGCGTCGTGGATTCCGACCCTGCAGGCCTACGCAGCGAAAGCTGGCAACACCGCCGCACCCGCTGCCACCGCACAGGAAGCAGCTGCACCCGCAGCGGCCGCCCCTGTCGCCGCACGCGTCGAACCGACGGATAACTCCACCGGTGCAATTGATTCGATTCCGTCCACGTCGCGAACGACATCGACCGGTCCAACGAACACGCCAAGTCCGGCGCAGGCACCAGAGGCGACGAAGCCTTCGGATGCGACAGACGAAGCCGTTGTCTCACCGCTCAAAGGGATGGCGAAAGCACTCGCATCGAACATGGACGCGTCGCTCACCGTTCCCACTGCGACAAGCGTGCGGACCGTCCCCGCGAAATTGATGATTGACAACCG
>CAXNHY010000097.1:0-3089 GCA_964202425.1 Microbacteriaceae bacterium MWH-Ta3
CGCCTCATTCAAGAACGCGCGCGCGAGTTCGCTGTGGCAGAAACCCTCGACAACGGGAAGCCGATTCGCGAAACCCGCGACGTTGACATCCCACTCGTCGCAGCCTGGTTCTTCCACTACGCGGGCTGGGCTGACAAACTCGAGTGGGCCGGCGTTGGCCCCAACCCGAAGTCGCTAGGGGTGGCCGGTCAGATCATCCCGTGGAACTTCCCACTCATGATGCTCGCGTGGAAGGTTGCGCCAGCTCTTGCTGCAGGAAACACCGTCGTCCTCAAGCCAGCTGAAACCACACCGCTCACCGCTCTGCTGTTCGCTGAAGTGTGCCAACAGGCCGGGCTCCCGGCTGGAGTCGTCAACATTGTCCCAGGCCTCGGTGAAGTTGCTGGTGCTGCGCTCGTCGAACACCCCGGCATCAACAAGATTGCTTTCACGGGGTCAACCGGTGTTGGGCGGCACATCGCTCGCACTCTCGCCGGCACTGACGTTGCACTCACGCTCGAACTTGGCGGCAAGGGAGCGAACATCGTCTTCGATGACGCCCCGATCGACGAAGCGATCGAGGGGGTCGTGCGGGGCATCTTCTTCAATCAGGGGCACGTGTGTTGCGCTGGTTCTCGGTTGCTCGTTCAGGAGAACGTCCACGACGAAGTCGTTGAAAAACTGACGCGACGCATTTCGACTCTCCGTCTGGGCGATCCGCTCGACAAGAACACGGACATCGGAGCCATCAACTCGCGCGAACAGCTCGAGAGAATCACGGCGCTCGTGAGCCAGGGGGAAGCCGAAGGCGGAGTTCGGTGGTCGCTCGACTGCGAGGTGCCTCAGAAGGGCTTCTGGTTCAGACCGACGGTGTTCACGGGAGTGACCACGAGCAACACTGTCGCCCGAGATGAAATCTTCGGTCCGGTTCTGTCCGTTCTGACCTTTCGCACAGCCGAAGAAGCGATTTCGAAGGCGAACAACACCCCGTACGGGTTGTCTGCTGGAATTTGGACCAACACCGCGAGCCGCATGCTTCAGGTGGCAGACGAACTTCGCGCCGGAGTGATTTGGGCGAACACGTTCAACCAGTTCGACCCGGCCAGTCCGTTCGGCGGTTACAAAGAGTCTGGTTTTGGGCGCGAGGGCGGTCGTCCCGGCCTCGCCGCCTACCTGACAACGGAAGGCGCGCGATGACTCACCTCCCCATACCCAAGACATACAAGCTTTTTATCGGTGGAAAGTTCCCCCGCAGTGAATCTGGGCGCTCGTACGCTGTTGAATCGCCGAAGGGCGAGTTCATCGCTCACGCCGCTCAAGCGAGCCGCAAGGATGCTCGTGATGCAGTGGTCGCAGCGCGTTCGGCATTTGGCTCGTGGTCGCGCGCAACCGCGTATAACCGCGGGCAAGTGCTTTACCGCATTGCCGAGATGCTCGAAGGTCGGACCGATCAGTTCGTTGCTGAACTAGTTCGCGGAGGGGCAACCGAGAAGGTAGCCCGCTCGGAAGTTGTCGCCGCAATTGACTCCCTCGTGTGGCACGCTGGATGGACAGACAAGTATGCGCAAGTCGTCGGAGGCGCGAACCCTGTCGCTGGCCCGTTCTTCAACCTTTCTGTTCCGGAGCCGACGGGTGTCGTCGTCGCAGTAGCAGACCAAACTGGGTTGCCGCTTCTCGGACTGGTCGCAGCAGTTGCTCCGGCAATCACGACGGGAAATTCAGTTGTAGTCATTGCTCATGAAGGCGCACCGAGTGCCGCAATGTCATTCGCCGAGGTCGTTGCAACGAGTGACGTGCCTGGCGGTGTCGTGAACATTCTGACGGGGTCACCGCGCGAACTTTTGCCCTGGTTGGCGAGCCACTCTGATGTCAACGCACTCGACCTCAGTGGGGTCGACGGTGACCTCGCCGTTGAGAGCGAGCGCTCCGCCGCAGAGACCCTCATGCGCGTGGTTCGACCCGGTCGGTTTGTCACAACGGAACGGTCTTTCGAGCGCATCGGCGCGTTCGTCGAGACGAAGACGGTGTGGCACACAAAATCGCTCGCGTAGACGGGGTTACGCCTCGATCGCATCTCCCGATTCGTATGAGTGCTCTGCTGGTAGCCTCGCAATTGTGTTGAGCGGAATCGTGGTCGTCGATAAGCCACAGGGCCCATCGAGTCACACCGTCGTGTCGATGGCACGGCGCGCCCTCTCGACGAAGAAGGTCGGACACGCAGGCACTCTCGATCCGCTCGCGACCGGTGTGCTGGTTCTTGGCGTCAATTCGGCTACGCGCCTTCTGACGTTCCTCGTCGGAGATGACAAAACGTACTAAGCAACTATTCGACTAGGGGCGTCAACGGTAACGGATGACACCGAGGGTGATGTCATTCATCGGGCAACATCCGCAGATCTAGATGCCGTTACGGACGAGGCGATTGACGCCGCGATAACGAGCCTCACTGGCGAGATCTCTCAGCGTCCGTCCGCGGTTTCCGCAATCAAGGTAGACGGTCAACGGGCGTACGACCGGGTTCGCTCAGGCGAGGATGTTGAGTTGCCCGCCCGCAGCGTGACGGTTGCACGCTTTGACGTCCTCGACCGCCGCCGCGGTGAGAATTTCATTGATCTCGACGTTGTGGTCGACTGCTCGTCAGGCACTTACATTCGAGCACTGGCGCGGGATATGGGTTCTACCTTGGGTGTTGGCGGACACCTCACGGCGCTTCGACGCACACGCTCAGGAATGTTCACAGTCGGTGATTCCGTTGCCCCGGACGGCATCGCGCCGGAGAAAATCGTGGCGAGTGCCGCGGTTGCCGCTCGCCTGTTTCCCGTGTGGAATCTAACCGAGGACGAGGAACGCGACATTCGCCACGGCAAGCAGGTTTCGACGACAACTCCGGACGCACCTCGTATCGCCGCCGTCGCAGGTGATTCACTCGTGGCGATCGTCGCTGTTCGAAACGGCGTCTCGCGAATAGAGGCGGGGTTCCCCAATGATTGAGTGGTTCACATTTCTCGTGATTGCCGTCACAGTCGTTGTCGGCGGAGTTCACCTGGTTGAGGGTGCCCGCGCACATCCGCCCCGAGATGTATCGGTTATCGGCTCGATTGTTGTCGTTG
>CAXNHY010000098.1:0-3064 GCA_964202425.1 Microbacteriaceae bacterium MWH-Ta3
TCGGGGCTGCAAGTTCGACAAGGTGTGCTTTTGCGCCAACAGCAATCCGACCAACGTCATCGCGGCCGAGGGCTCGCGCACCGCCGGCCGTCGCAGACCACAGCGCTTCGGCTGGAGTCATGCCCATCTCTCGCACAGCCAGCGCGATACAAAACGGCATCGACGACGTGAAGGACGACCCAGGGTTGCAGTTTGTCGCGAGCGAAACCGTGACACCAGCGTCGAGCAGTCGGCGAGCATCAGGGTATGGCTGTCTCGTCGAGAACTCGGCGCCGGGGAGGAGAGTGACACCCGTTGTCGATTCGGCGAGGAGCTCGATGTCGGCGTCGGTAAGAAAGGTTCCGTGGTCGATGCTCAGTGCACCGCGCGACACCGCCAGCGCCACGGCACCACTCGGACCGAGTTGGGCGCCGTGAATTCGGGGGAGCAGTCCGGCGCGACGACCAGCGTCGAGGATACGCTCTGACTGTTCTTCTGTGAAGGCACCGGTCTCGCAGAAGACATCAATCCACTTCGCATAAGGAGCGACTGCGTCGAGCATCTTTCCACACACGAGGTCGACGTAGTCGTCGGCTGAGCCATCGAAGTCTGACGGAACAACATGCGCCCCGAGGAATGTGACGTCGTCCGTAAACTCACGCGCAATGCGAGCGAGCCGCACCTCGTGCTCAACGGTCAATCCGTAACCCGTCTTGATTTCAATCGTCGATGTCCCTTGAGCTCTCATCTCTTGTAAGCGGACAGTGAGGAGGTCACGGAGTTCAGAATCCGTTGCCGAGCGCGTTGCTGTCACAGTCGAGTTGATTCCACCCGCCGTGTACTTCTCGCCAGCCATTCGTGCTTCGAATTCGGCGCTTCGGTCGCCAGCAAACACGAGGTGAGTGTGGGAATCGACGAACCCTGGAATGACCGCGTTCCCAGCGCAGTCAACAACTTCCGAGGGTGTGCGTTGTGCTGCGTCCGAGTCGCTGCCAACCCACGTGATGACTCCGGCATCAAATTCGACAGCTGAGTCGCGGAGAATCCCGAAACGGTCATCCCACGCAGGGTCGTTCGTGAAGAGTTCCCCGATGTTGCGGAAGAGGGTCGCCATTGTGAAAGCCTAGGCGTCCACTTCCCACATCGGAACGCGCAAACCGCGCTCTCGAGCGACTTCTTCTGCACGCTCGTAGCCGGCGTCAACATGGCGCATGACACCGGTGCCCGGGTCGTTGACGAGAACACGGGAGACCTTCTCGGCGGCCAGATCGGTGCCGTCGACGACGAGAACCTGACCACTGTGGATCGAACGACCGATCCCGACCCCGCCACCGTGGTGGAGTGAAACCCACGTTGCACCGCTCGCGGTGTTGAGGAGGGCGTTGAGAAGAGGCCAGTCGGCGATTGCGTCCGAGCCGTCAAGCATTGCTTCTGTTTCGCGGTAAGGCGACGCAACGGAACCGGAGTCTAGGTGGTCGCGGCCGATGACGATCGGTGCAGAGACTTCGCCGTTCTTGACCATCTCGTTGAAGCGGAGCCCGGCGAGGTGACGCTCCTTGTAGCCGAGCCAGCAGATGCGGGCTGGGAGGCCTTCGAAGTGAACCTTCTCACCGGCTTTGGTAATCCAGCGCTTGAGGTGTTCGTCGTGCGGAAATAGCTCAACGATGGCTTTATCGGTTGCCGCGATGTCAGCGGGGTCGCCGGAGAGCGCAACCCAGCGGAACGGGCCTTTGCCTTCCGCGAAGAGCGGACGAATGTAGGCGGGAACGAATCCGGGGAAGTCGAACGCGCGGTCGTAACCGCCCAGCTCTGCCTCGCGGCGAATGGAGTTGCCGTAATCGAACACGACAGAGCCGCGGTCTTGGAACTCCACCATTGCCTTGACTTGCTTGGCCATCGCGGCCCGCGCGTGAATAGTGAAGTCTTCTGGATTTGCGTCGGCGTGAGCCTGCCACGTTGAGACGGAATCTTCCTCGGGGAGGTACGAGAGCGGGTCGTGGGCACTCGTCTGGTCGGTCACGATGTCCATGTGAACGCCACGATCAAGAATCTCTGTGAAGACGGTTGCTGCGTTTCCGACGAGCCCCACCGAGAGCGCTCGTCGCTCTGCCTTGGCGGTGAGGACACGGTTCAAGGCGTCGTCGAGGTCGTGGGTCATCTCGTCGAGATACCCGTGGTCGACTCGGCGCTGGATGCGATCGGCGTCCACGTCGACGATGAGAACTGCACCCTCGTTTAGTGTGACGGCGAGCGGTTGTGCCCCGCCCATTCCGCCGCAGCCACCGGTGAGTGTGACTGTTCCGGCGAGCGTTCCGTTGAACTTCTCCCTGGCAACGGCACCGAATGTTTCGTACGTTCCCTGGAGGATTCCCTGGGTGCCGATGTAAATCCACGAACCGGCGGTCATTTGGCCGTACATCGTGAGACCTTCTGCTTCGAGTTTGCGGAACTCTGGCCAGTTTGCCCAGTCACCGACGAGGTTCGAGTTTGCGATGAGCACACGCGGAGCCCACTCGTGGGTCGTGAAGATTCCGACGGGCTTTCCCGACTGCACGAGGAGTGTCTCATTGGCCTCGAGCGAATCAAGCGCAGCGACAATCGCGTCAAAGGCGTGCCAGTTGCGCGCGGCGCGGCCGGTTCCGCCGTAAACGACAAGGTCGTCCGGGCGCTCGGCGACCTCTGGGTCGAGGTTGTTCATGAGCATCCGCTTAGCGGCTTCGGTCGACCAGTGCTTGGCCGTGATGGTCGAACCTCGTGCCGCTTTGACGACTCGTGGCTGGTGACCGGGTGACGATCCTCCGACGGGAATGACGGTCATGATTTCTCCTTAGGTGAGCGTGACGCTGCGGGATTCGAGGGACTTTGTGATTGTGCGTGTTGCGACGAGTTGAACTACTGCGTCGATTTCCGGTGACATGAAACGATCTGGGCCGGGGCCGCCCGTAGCTGAATTGACAAGGTCGACTATTGGCTGGAGCGCCGGCGATGCAGCTTCCGACCGAATCGCGACGGCTCGCGACGCGGTGAGAATCTCAATCGCGAGGACGCGCGTGAGTCCGTCGATTGCCTTGCGAAGTTTGCGTCC
>CAXNHY010000099.1:0-3064 GCA_964202425.1 Microbacteriaceae bacterium MWH-Ta3
TAACCCTCACTCGCGAGTACTACTGCGACAGCAACCTGGTCGCTGAAGACCGGGAGAGGTGCGGACGCAAGAGTCCCCGTCGCCGTCGCGAGCAACAACTCGGCGAGCGACGAATCGAGGCGTTCAAGAACGACCTGGGTTTCGGGGTCCCCAAATCGCGCGTTGAATTCGATGACGCGAACCCCCTGAGGAGTCACAATCAATCCGCAATAAAGGAGTCCGACGAACGGGGTTCCACGTCGAGCCATTTCACGAACGGTTGGTGTGGCGACAGTGTCGACGATGTCACGCACGAAGTTTTCCGGTAACCAGGGAAGGGGAGAGTAAGAACCCATTCCGCCGGTGTTGGGCCCCTCGTTGTCGTCGAACGCTCGCTTGTAGTCCTGAGCGGGAGAGAGCGGAACGACGGTTTCGCCGTCCGACAGAACGAACAGCGAGACTTCGTCGCCGTCGAGGAATTCTTCGACGAGCACGGCACCCTGATGAATGTAGAACTCTGCGTGAGATCGGGCCGCGTTGCGGTCGGGAGTCACGATGACACCTTTGCCCGCAGCCAAACCGTCCGCCTTGACGACATAGGGAGGGCCGAATTCGTCTAGTGCGGAGTCAACCTCCTCGAGGGTCGTTGCACTCAGTGATCGGCCGGTGGGGACTCCCGCCGCCTGCATGATCTCTTTAGCAAAATCCTTCGAACCTTCGAGCCGAGCAGCTGATTTATTGGGCCCAAAAACCGGGACTCCAGAGGCACGCAGCGCATCAGCGACTCCAGCAACAAGTGGCGCTTCCGGGCCGATGATGACGAGTTCGAAGCCTTGTTCGACGGCGTAGTCTGCGACGATGCGGCCGTCCGAGACGTTCATCCCAACGACGTCGATGACGCTCGCAATCCCGGCATTACCCGGCGCAGCGACAATCTCGTGATTCTCGTCGTCGCGCAAGAGCGTGTTGACGATAGCGTGCTCACGTGCGCCCGAGCCGAGGACGAGAATCTTCACACCCAAAACCCTACCTTCACCCCTGCTAGCGTGAACGCGTGCCTCTTCCCCGAATCTCTCCCGACGCTGGACACGCAGCGATGAACATCGTGGCGGACGGGGGTGATGACCGTGCGGTTATGGCGACGGCAGTGCGCTGGATCCTGCAAGAACTTTCTCGAATCGCACCGGGGCACGCGGTCGAAGTGCGCGTCCCCCCGTTTGGCGCGGTCCAGATTGTTGATGGCCCAGGGCACACGCGGGGAACCCCACCCAACGTCATCGAGTTGGACGCACAAACGCTCGTGAATTTGGCACTCGGCGCCGAAGCGTGGAGCTCAGCTGTCACGCGCGGTGCTGTCTCGGCTTCTGGCACAAGGGCGACACTCGCTGACCTACTCCCGTTGCGCAACCTGTCACAATAGTTGTATGCCCACTCAGGACGTCACGATTCGCAAAGCCCCGAGACTCGCCGTTTTCGTCGGAACAGGGGCAGTGCTGGGAATCATCGCAGCGGCAATCGCAACGACGGCCCTTCCCGTTGATCCAGCGGTCGGAGCTTTCGCAACGTGGGGCTTTTTCTCCATCATGTTTTCACTCATCGGGATGGGTGTTTTTGCAGGACTCGCGCTCATCGTCGATCGGCGATCGCGCAGCCACTCCGCGACGGCTCGCGTGACGAAAAAGAAGCCTTAGGACGACTGGTTTTCTTCAACCCAGCGGAGGTATTCGGCTGACACGGTTCCCGTCACATAGTCACCCGTGAAACACGACATTTCAAGACTCGTAACTGAACTGCCTTCGATGATGGCAGCCTCCATGTCGGCGACCTCTTGATAGATGAGGTGGTCGGCACCAATTTCACGAGCAATCTCGGGAATTTTGCGACCAGCCGCGACGAGCTCTGCACGACTCGGCATGTTGATCCCGTAGACGTGGGGGTATCGAACCGGCGGGGCAGCAGACGTAAATGTCACCGAATTTGCGCCGGCATTTCTCGCCATTTCGACAATCTCGCGCGACGTAGTTCCACGAACGATTGAGTCGTCGACAATCAGTACGTTCTTACCCTTGAATTCGGTCGGCATCGCGTTGAGCTTCTGACGCACGCTCTTCGTCCGAGCTTCCTGCCCAGGCATGATGAAGGTTCTTCCGATGTAACGGTTTTTGTAAAAGCCTTCACGGTATTCGATTCCAAGTTTGCGGGCGACCTGCAGGGCGGCTGGGCGGGAGGAGTCCGGTATCGGCATCACGACATCGATCGCACCCGTTGGTGCGTATTTTGCGATGGTGTCAGCGAGCCGGTCACCCAACCGAAGCCTGGCTTCATACACGGAGATGCCGTTCATGATGGAATCGGGACGAGCCAAATAGACGTATTCAAAAGAACACGGAATGAGAACGGGGTTCTCAGCGCACTGTCGAGAGACCATGTCGCCGTCTGGCGAGATGAAGATTGCCTCGCCCGGTGCGACATCGCGGACGGTGTCGTATCCGCCTGCCTCAAGAACGAGAGATTCGCTTGCGACGGCCCACTCTGCGCCGACGAGTCCCGCATTTCGCCGACCGAGCACGAGTGGTCGGATTCCGAACGGGTCGCGGAACGCGAGCATTCCGTGCCCCGCGATGAGGGCGATCGCGCCGTACGAACCTTCGACTCGTTTGTGGAGACGCTCCACAGCGTCGAACACGTCGTCTGGAGAGAACTGCGCCACCGACGTAGACGCCTGTAGTTCATGGGCGAGCACGTTGACCAAGAGCTCGGTGTCACTCTGGGTGTTGAGGTGCCGGCGGTCATCCTCGTGGAGTTCGCGGGTGAGTTCGAGGGTGTTCGTCAGGTTTCCGTTGTGAACGAGAATAATTCCGTAAGGAGCGTTGACAAAAAACGGTTGCGCTTCTTGTTCGCGCGACGCGTTCCCTCTCGTTGCGTAACGGACGTGTCCGAGGCCGAAGTTCCCTGCAAGCCCGCGCATGTCCCTGGTTCGAAACGCCTCGCGAACCTGGCCTTTGGCCTTCGCCATGTGAAGGGTTCGACCCTCGCACGTGGCGATTCCCGTCGAATCTTGACCGCGGTGCTGGAGAAGCGCGAG
>CAXNHY010000100.1:0-3037 GCA_964202425.1 Microbacteriaceae bacterium MWH-Ta3
TGGGAACAGGACGGCTCGCTGTCCTTCCGTCGTTCCTGCGCTCACGGGGTTTGTGGCTCGGATGCGATGCGCATCAATGGTCGCAACCGTCTCGCGTGCAAGACCCTCATCAAAGATCTCGACATTTCCAAGCCCGTTTACGTGGAGGCGATCAAGGGATTGCCGCTCGAAAAGGACCTCATTGTCGACATGGAGCCGTTCTTCGCCGCGTATCGCGAGGTCCAGCCGTTCCTGCAATCGACCTCAAAGCCGGACAAAGAAAACATCCAGACCCCCGAGCAGCGTGACCGATTCGATGACACGACCAAGTGCATCCTGTGTGCGGCCTGCACGACGTCGTGCCCAGTCTTTTGGACCGACGGACAATACTTTGGTCCGGCCGCGATTGTCGCTGCTCACCGCTTCATTTTTGATTCTCGAGACGAGGCCTCACAGGTCCGCCTCGACATCTTGAACTCGAAAGAAGGCGTATGGCGTTGCCGCACCACCTTTAACTGCACCGAGGCGTGCCCCCGTGGCATCGAGATCACCAAGGCGATCTCTGAGGTCAAGCAAGCCACCATCAGCGGCGTCCGCCGCTAGGCAGCTCACCACGAAGCCCCATATCTGTTGGGGTTCAACACGCGTGGGAAAATTCTTGTTGAAATCCAACACAAATGGGTGTAAACATAAACAAACAAACATTTGCATGAGGATGGCACATGTACGCACCGGAGCGTCACCGCGCGATACTCGACACAGCTCGAGACGCCGGCAGGGTAGAGGTCAAGAGCCTCGCTCTTCTCTTTGACGTGACGCCGGAAACCATCCGTCGCGATCTCACTGCTCTCGAAAGCCGCGGTCTTTTGCTGCGTGCGCACGGTGGAGCCATCCCCATCGAACGCAGCACCATCGAGGCAACGGTCGAAGAGCGTGAGCAGGAACACGTCGCCGAGAAGGACCGGATTGCACGGCTCGCGCTGACGGAACTGACCGCGAACATGTCCATCATTCTTGATTCGGGAACGACCACCATTCGTTTAGCGCAGTTGCTCCCGAGCGACTTGAATCTCACCGTGGTCACGAATTCCATGACAATCGCCGCCGAACTCGCGGGAAAACCCGGGATCAATCTTCACGTCCTCGGTGGACACATCCGTGAAAACACACTCGCGGCCGTCGGTCCGTGGGCGTGGGATGCACTTGCTGGAGTTTCCGTTGACATTGCGTTCATCGGTGCAAACGGAGTCACGGTCGACCGCGGTCTGACGACTCCCGACGTAGACGAGGCCCGCGTGAAGAGCGCGTTTGTTGAAAAAGGTCGACGAGTGGTTGCGCTCGCTGACCATTCCAAGTTTGGTCGCGAAGACTTCGCCGTCATCGCCCCCCTTCACACCGTCGATGCGATCATCACTGACACGGGTATTGACAACGAAATGTCCGCAGACATCACCGCTCTCGGAATCGAGGTGAGGACCGCGTGATTGTCACCGTTACTCCCAACCCGGCGATCGACGTCACACTCACTGTCGACACCCTGGCGATTGGCGAAGTGAATCGCACGACGTCGAAGCATCGCGACCCTGCCGGCAAAGGGATCAACGTGGCCCGAGCACTTGCCAAGAACGGTCACGCGACAATCGCGGTCTTCCCCGCAGACCCGATCAACGGCTCGTGGATTATTCGCGCTCTCGCAGAAGCGGGGGTTGACTCATCGACTACTCCCATCATTGGAGAAGTCCGCAACAACATCACGCTCGTCGACAATGCGGGACGGACGACCAAAATCAACGAACCCGGCCCTGTCGTCACGCCGACCGAAGTGGTTGCGTTGTCAGAAAAACTCGAGTGGCGATTGGACGAGAACCCCTCGTGGTTGGTTGCGGCCGGAAGTCTCCCTGTCGGTTTGGATGCCGACTTCCTCGTCGACCTCGGTCGCCGAGCGAACGCCAAAGGCGTGCGTTACGCGGTGGACACGTCGGGTGCAACCCTCGCTCGCGTTACGGCGTCAGGCGTCCCCAATCTCATCAAACCGAATCTCGCAGAACTCGAAGAACTCGCTGGTCACCCCCTTCGCACCGTCGGCGATGTCATCGATGCCGCCCGCGCCGTCCTCCCCTCCGGAGAAGTCTTAGTCAGCCTTGGCGAAAACGGCGCGCTCCTCGTCACCGAGGGCACCATCCTGTGGGCGGGCCACCCCGCCGTCGTCGCCGAAAGCACCGTCGGAGCGGGCGACTCGGCGTTGGCCGGTTACCTGTCGGTCAGGGCAAAAAGCGACTTTCCCACCCTTCAACACGCCGCCCTCGCGACAGCGGTTGCCTGGGGCACTGCCGCGGTCACGCTGCCGGCAACGACGGTTCCGGGTCCCGACGATATTGACGTCGCGCGCGTGACCGTCGTGGACAATCCTGACCGTGAAACGCTAATCAAGGAGCTTCGAGCATGACCGTCCCCGTAACAACCCCGGACCTTGTGGTCATTGGCACCACGTCCACCACAAAGGAAGCGGTTATCCGTGAGCTCGCCGAGCGGCTCGTGGCGGAAGGTCGCGTGACCGACATCGAGTCGTACCTGGCGGACGTCGCCAAGCGCGAGGAAGTAATGGCCACAGGCATTCAGGGGGGAATCGGCATCCCTCACGCCCGCAGCGAGTGTGTCACAGCTCCGTCCGTGGCGGTTGCCACGAGCGCAGCGGGTATTCCGTTCGGCGCGCCTGACGGTCCAGCCCACTTGATCTTCCTCATCGCCGCTCCGACCGGAGCGGACGACAGTCACCTTCAGATTCTCGCCGCCATCGCCCGACGGGTCATGCGCGACGAGTTCCGCGATGCGCTCCGCACCGCAACCGACCCGGCGTTCATCGCCGATACCATGACGAAAGAGGTCCAGCAGTGAAAATCGTTTGCGTGACGTCCTGCATCACAGGAATTGCCCACACCTACATGGCCGCCGAGGCACTCGAACAAGCCGGCAAAAAGCTCGGGCACGAGGTCCTCGTCGAGACTCAGGGTTCGGCTGGTTCCAACCCCTTCAAGCAAGACCTCATCGATTCGGCGGA
>CAXNHY010000101.1:0-3003 GCA_964202425.1 Microbacteriaceae bacterium MWH-Ta3
CACTCCGAGCTTCTTGCGACTTCGGATCGATATCGCCATGTCATTTCCTCCCTCGATGCCGACGGCACATTCACCTCAGCGGAGGTGACAGCGTGACGACAACCGGCACGACAGGCGAAGACCGCCAGGACCTCAACAAACTCGAAAACAAGAACATTCGGGCGCGATCAATTGCGCTCCTTCGAAACTTGGTTGTCCCCCACAGGGCGCGTTTCGGGTGGACAGCCGCGCTGGTAGTGGTGAGCACGGCTCTGCAGGTTGCCGGGCCAACGCTGATTGCGCGCGGGATTGACACCGGATTACCTGCTGCGATTGAGCGCGGCGACTTTCTGCCCATCGTTCTCATTGTGGTCGGGTTTGCGCTCGCCGGAATTGGTGCGGCAGGGTTCCTTGCCCTCTACACGCGCTGGTCTACGGAGATTAGCCAAGACGTTCTTGGAGAATTGCGTCGACGGATCTTTGCCCATTCGCAACGGTTGAGCCTCGAGTTTCACGAGCGCTACACCTCTGGTCGAATCATTGCAAGGCAAACGAGCGACATCGACACCCTCGGCGAGCTTCTCAACGGTGGGCTTAGTAGCCTTGTTTCAGGTCTTCTCTATCTTGTATTCACCGCAATCGCACTCGTCTCGATTGACCCCGTCAGCGGAATTCCTCTTGCACTCGCGATGATTCCAGTCGTACTAGTGACGTGGTGGTTCTCGAACGCCTCGCGCCGGGAATTCCGCGCATCGCGCATCTATTCGGCTCGATTGATTATTCAGTTCGTCGAGAGCATGACGGGAATTCGCGCAGTCAAAGCGTTTCGCCGCGAGCCGGTTGACCGTGACACCTACGCCGCGAAAGTGGAAGATTATCGCTTTGCAACGCAGCGGAGCATTCAGGTTTACGGCATCTACGACCCAGCGCTCAAAGTCATCGGCAGCATTACGGTCGCAATCGTCCTGCTTCTCGGGGCACTGAGAGTCGTCGAAGGAGCATTCGAGGTTGGGGCCCTGCTTGCCGTCGTTCTTTACACAAGGCGATTCTTCGGACCAATCGAAAACCTCGCAATGTTCTATAACTCGTTCCAAGGGGCTTCAGCTGCACTCGAGAAGCTCTCCGGATTCCTCGAAGAAACGCCTTCGGTTGTCGAACCGACAAAACCAAAACCATTTACGCCTCGACGCGGCGACGTCACGCTCACGAAGGTGGCGTTCTCGTACTCACCGGAAACCCCAATCTTGCCCGAGTTCAGCCTCTCAATTCCCGGTGGGCAAACGGTAGCGCTCGTCGGTGCAACGGGCGCAGGAAAATCAACACTGGCGAAACTCATCGCACGGTTCTACGACCCGACGAGCGGTGTGGTGGAGCTCGATGGTGTCAATCTCAGAGAGATTGCGGACTCCGAACTGCGTCAGGCAGTGACCCTTGTCACCCAAGAGGCGTACCTGTTTTCCGGAAGCGTCGCTGACAACATTCGCCTTGGCAAAACCGACGCAACCGACGACGAGGTTGTCGCGGCTGCTCGCGCGGTGGGTGCCCACGACTTCATCATGGCTCTACCAGACGGCTACGACACTGATGTCAACAAGCGCGGAGGTCGGCTTTCAGCTGGTCAGCGGCAGTTGGTTTCGTTTTGCCGCGCATTCATCGCCAATCCGAGCGTGCTCATTCTCGATGAGGCGACCGCGTCACTTGATATTCCCAGCGAGCGACTTATTCAGCACGGACTCAAGACCCTCTTGGCGGATCGAACCGCCATCATCATCGCCCACCGACTCTCGACAGTGGCCATCGCCGATCGAGTTCTCGTCATGGACCACGGGCAGATTGTTGAGGACGGCCCGACATCGGATTTGCTTAAGGGGACCGGCCGTTTCACAACGCTTCATCAGGCCTGGCGGGAGTCGTTGGCCTAAACACAGGGCTTCAGCCAGGCGTTGCCGTGCAACAACTAACATGGAAACCATGCACTCGTCGGATACTGGCAAAGGACTAGGAACAGTCCTCGTTACAGGTGGAGCAGGGTTTATCGGATGTGCTCTGTCATCTCAGCTCGCGGACGCAGCTGATCGGTGGGTCGTCGTCGACAGCATGCATCCTCAAGTGCACCCTTCAACAGCAAAACCAGAGGCACTTCACCCCGCCGCTGAACTCATTGTTGGAGACGTAACGTCGGCAGGGGACTGGGATGGCGTCGTGGCGTCGGTCAAGCCCGACACGGTGTTCCACTTTGCCGCCGAAACGGGCACCGCACAATCACTCCATGAGGCAAGCCGCCACTCGAAGGTAAACGTGGTCGGGACGACCGAAATGCTTGACGCATTCGGTCGCGCAGGACACATTCCCGCAAACCTTTATTTGAGTAGTTCGCGCGCGGTTTACGGAGAGGGAACCTGGCAAAGTGCCGACGGTCAAACCTTCACCCCCGGTCAACGAACTCATGCCCAACTCGAGGCGAGTCAGTGGGATTTCGATGGTGTTGCGCTCGATAGCACCTCGGAAAACACTTCACCCATGCCGACCAGTGTTTACGGTGCGACGAAACTGGCTCAAGAGCACATCCTCCGCGCGTGGGCGAACGCCCATGACACGAATTTGACAAAATATTGCGTCTCCAAAATGTATACGGCCCTGGCCAGTCGCTGATCAATTCGTACACCGGGATTGTGTCGCTTTTCTCGCAATGGGCGCGGGAAGGTAAGCAGATTCCTGTGTACGAAGACGGTGACATCGTGCGCGATTTTGTTTTCATTGATGATGTGGTGTCAGCGTTTGTTGCTGCCACGAAGCGAACCCCTGAGAAAGACGAAGCGCCCTTTGACGTTGGGTCTGGTGTTGCATCGACGATTTTGCATGCTGCGAAATTCATCGCCAACTACTACGAGGCACCAATTCCTCAGGTGAATGGCGCCTTTCGTGACGGCGACGTCCGTCACGCGTCGTGCTCTATTGACCGGACGCAGAGGGAACTTTCGTGGAAGCCAGAATGGTCGGTCGAACGCGGGCTAGAAGCGCTCC